>JAVBQS010000150.1:0-14201 GCA_031548835.1 Spirochaetia bacterium | reverse complement strand
GAAGCACTAAAAGAATCAAACCAAACAATTACAGGTGATTCTTATGTTTATATGAAAAATGGGCCTGTATTAAGTTTATTATATGATTTAATTAGAGACAGATGCGCTGAAACAGAAGTGCAAAATATCTGGAATTGTCGTTTTGAAAAAGATGAACATAATTTAATAGCAATAACAGATAAGATACCTGAAGGTAAATTATCAGCTTTTGAAAAATAAATATTAGATAAAATAGATAACAAATTCCATGACACAAGTCTTGGCGAAATGATTGAACATGTTCATAAAAAAGATGTCTGCCCTGAATGGGAAAACCCTGGTCGCAGCAGTACTGCCATTTCGATGAGAAAACTTTTAAAAAGTGTTGGGAAAACAAACGAAGAAATAGAATGGATTCTACAAGAAAATGATGATTTTGAAGAAGAGGAAGAAATTTTTAAGGCATTATCGGAAGCTTAAATGGGGAAAGGGCAATCTTTTCTTGCGAATCCAGATTCTTTCTATAGCAAAACATCTTTTCATTATAATCACAGACCCTGATAAAGAAAAAAATTATTTAATAGTACCTGTAACTACTTTTAGAGATGTTCTCAAAAAAATAAAAATGGCTGCAAAAAAACAAAAATGTTACCTGATGAATTATAAGACATTTATTATAAAATGAAAAGTTTTGTTAACACTTTTGTTTACACTAAGCAATAAAATGTAAATAATAAAAAGGTTTAAACAAAATAAGTCCTTATATTATAAGGACTTATTACTGGGCGGCGGCAGATTCGAACTGCCGACCCCTTGCGTGTCGAGCAAGTACTCTAACCAACTGAGCTAGCCGCCCATTAGAGAAAATATATTAGCTATTTTTTAATACAGATGTAATTCTTTCAAGGACTTTTATGCGGTCGAGCGGTTTTACAATATAGTTTTTTGCTCCAGAAAGCAAAGATTGTTTAACAAGCTCCTGTTTACCCAATGCGCTAATCATAATTACTATTGCATTGGAATCAAATTCAATAATCTTCTGAAGCGCTGTTACACCATCCATATTAGGCATTGTTATATCCCTTGTAACAAGATCTACATTTGGATGCAGCTCTTTATACTTTTCAACACCTTCAAGACCATCTTTTGCTGTTCCAATAATTTCAAATCCTTCTGAATTCAATATCTGAGTAATCTGTTTTGCAACAAACATTGAATCATCGACAATTAATACCCTATATGGTGTTCCATCTGGTTTTATTCCATCCGGTTTCTTTGCATTAATATTGGGAAAATCCATTTTTGTTCTCATATAAAAAACCTCTCTATGCCTTTTCTTTTATTGCAACATTGATTTCAATTTTACCCTGAGGAAGCTGAATAGGAACTATCAATGCTTCCACACCGCTATCAGATATTACCATATCCCTTCCTGTAACTATAGAGGGAGGAGTAAGATCAAATCTGAATCCCAAGTCATGCAATTTTGTTACTGCCTGCCCTGTAATCATATTAGCCAGCTCTGTTATAGTTGCTTTTCCAAGCTCATCAAGTATTTTTAATTCCTCCATATTCATTTCTGATGCTATCTTTAAAGCAGTCTCAGGCGCCATATCAAGCAGAATTCTTCCCTCAACATCACCTGCTAATCCGATTATTGTGGCAACGCCTAATACAGGTTGTGATGTAGATTTTAAATAAAGTTCTCCACGTTTTATATCTGTATTCAGGACTTCCTTAAGTACATTAAATGCTGCCTCTACAAAAGGATTAATATACTCAACTCTCATAATTTCCTCCTATTTTGCTCCAACTTTTTTTCGATAAAAATTTATGCCCTGCTCTTCATATCTATCAAGCCCATCAAATTTTATTTTTTCATTATCTCCGATAAATAAAATACCATTATTTTTTAATTTATCATAGAACTCGCTAATAACATTAAACTGATCATTATAATCAAAAGAAGGTAATACATCTCTGCAAATAATCATATCAACATCAGGATATGGATTATGATTTTTTACATCATGATATTCAAAATAAATAATATCTTTAAGCGACTGCGTTATTACTCCTCCTTTTGTTCCTTCTGTTACAAATTGTTTAAGATATTGGGGCACAGAATTTACATCAACAGGTAAATTGGGAGCTGTTGAAATACTTATAAGATCTTTATCATTTGCCCAAATCTTTATAGCTGCATCAGGATTCTGCTGTTTAAGAATAGCAGCTAGTGAATAAGTTTCATAACCGTTGCCGCATCCCACATCCCAGACATAATAGTTACCTCTAATTTCAGAAGGCAATATTTTCTTTAATATATCTGCATATGGCTGGTCAAAAAATCTGCCGCTGTTTTTTGATTTAAAAGCTTCTATAAAAAGATAAGCATCTTCAGCTCCTGTCAGCTGAATATTCTGATTTTTTTCACGTCTTTCCCTTGCCCATTCATCAAAACGTTTTCCAAACCAGTCATTATTGGTTTCTGTTATATTAAAACTAATCAGTGTTTTTAAAGTCTCTTTTATAAAATCTTTATTTATATCTGTTTCTTTTTCTGCTGTTTTATATAAAGATTTTTTATCGCTTTCTGCCTCTACAGCTTCAGTTTCCTGATTATCTTCTGCCTGGGAAGCTGCATCTTCTCCAAGTATCCTGTCTACATCAAGAATTACATAAATTTTTGAATCTTTTTCAACAATACCGCTTATATATTTAATGCTAATGTTACTGAAGATAGGATGAGGCGGCTGAATAGTTGAAGATTCAACTCCAATAACTTTGCTTATTGAATCAACAATAACACCGATTTTTTTATCTCCTATAATAAGAACAATAACATCTTCAAAATCATCTTTTTTATCTTCTTTTTTTACGCGAAACATAACTCTTAAATCAATTATAGAGATTATATCGCCTCTAAGATTATACACGCCTCTAACATAAGGTTCTGTGTTTGGCACATAGGTAAATTTATTAACTTTTAATATTTCTTTTACCTTCATTATATTGATGCCGTAGCCCTTGCCGCCCAGTGAAAAAGAGACCATTTTATAATCTATCTGATTAATACTATCTGCTTTAACAGCCTGTTCTTTTATTTCCCATAAATCAGTACTCATTTGAATTCCTCTATAAAATCAAACTCAAAAACTTGAAGTTTTCTTTTCTCTTGCAGACCGCTCTTTGTTAAAGCACATTTCAAGTATCTGATTAACATCAAGAATTAGAGATACCTGTCCGTCTCCAAGTATTGTAGCGCCTGCAACTCCCTGAACACTTGTATATTTATCTTTAAGCGGTTTGATAACTACATCTTCCTCGCCTATGAGCTGATCAACCATTAAGCCTATTTTTTTATCAGCGCTTCCTACTATAACAATATAATGGGTATCTTTATTTTCATCTGTAGGAATGCCGAATAACCTGTTAAGCCTCATCAATGAAACAACATCTTCCCTGACATCAAATACTTCATAATTATCAAGAAATTTTATGCCAGAAGACATTATTTTCTGGCTTTCAATAACTGATGTAATTGGAATTGCATAGAGTTCTTTTCCAACTCTTACAAGTAATCCCTGTATAATTGCAAGTGTTAATGGAAGCCTTATTGATATTGTTGTGCCTATTCCTTTCTTTGACCATACATTTACAGAGCCATTTAATTTTTCTATAGATTTTCTAACAACATCAAGACCTACTCCACGGCCAGAGATATCTGTAATTTCTTTTGCAGTTGAAAATCCTGCTTCAAAAATCAGATTAAAAGCTTCTACTTCTGTTAAATTCTTGCCCGGATGGATAACGCCTTTATTTATTGCTTTTTCACGGATTACATCTACATCAATGCCTTTACCATCATCAATTATTTCAATCAGAATAATATTTCCTTCATTTTTGGCTCTGAGGATAATTGTTCCTTCTTCATTCTTATTATTCTGTTTTCTAATATCAGGAGTTTCAACTCCATGATCCATTGAATTTCTTACAAGATGAATTAGAGGGTCAAGAAGCTGCTCAATAACTGATTTATCAAGCTCTGTATCTTCACCTTCTATTACAAGCTTTATATTTTTATTAAGTTTTTTTGATACATCCCTGACAAGCCTTGGAAATCTGGAAAAGATCTGGCCTATAGGAACCATCCTTATCTGAAGGACACCTTCATGCAGTTCATTTGTTATTCTTCCAAAATTCTGGGATGTGTTAACCAGTTTGGTAATTGTATTTTTTAAAGCGCTTTCTATATTATATGTATCTGCCTTGATTTTTTCATACTCAGCATAGAGATCTTTTCTTAGCATTTTTCCATTAATGCCTTCTTTAAGGTGTTTTTCAAGGCCGTCATAAATACCATAAACTGATTCATTCATTTTTATGTATTTATTGTGCATGTCATTAAGAACGCCCAGAAATTGAGTGCTAATCTGATTAAATGTTGCTTTATTTATTACAGTTTCACTTACAAGATTTAGAAGATTATCAATTCTTTTTGAATCAACTTTAAGGACAGTCGATTCTGCGGCAACAGGTTTTTTTAATTTTTGCTGTTTTGATTTATCATCTCTATCTTCATCAGATTCTTCACCATGGTCATCTTTGGCAGCAGATAAATCTTCTTTTTTTAAAGCTTTTTCAGAAGCTGCTGCTGTCTTAACTTCTGCAGCAGGTTTTTCTTCTGACATTATATCATTGCTATCAGGCCGTTCAATTTCTGTAACAATTATATTATCAGTTACATCCGAGAGTTTTACTTTTTTTGCTATTTCATCTTTTGGCGTTGCTGTTGCAATAAAATAATCAACAGTAGGAAAATAGTTATCTTCATAGAGCAGGTCGAAATCAGGTTTGGTAAGCATTACTTTGGAAAAATCTTTGAGTTTTGTAAATACCTGTATTCCGCCTATAGTATTCATAGGATTATCTTTATTAAAGAAAACCTCAACATTATATACTTTTTCTCCCTTTTCTGCAGAATCATATAGTTCAAGTATTTCATATTCGCTTATTTTTTTATTTTCTTTTTTAGGTTTGGCCTCTTTAGCAGCAGGAGCTGTTGCAGCAGCAGTTTTTTTGGGAGATGAGCTTTTTGATTTTCCGGCTCCTGTCATAAAAGATTTGAGTGTCTCTTTTACATTTGAGTAATCTTCACCGTAAATTTCACCAGACATGCGGGATTCAATCATTGCTTTTACAATATCAATTGACTCAAGCATTGTATCTATTATTTCACTATTAATAGAAACTTTTCCGCTTCTTATTTCATCAAGCACATCTTCCATAAGATGGGTGAATTCTGATATTTCGAACATTTCAACAGCGCCGGAATTTCCTTTTAGTGTGTGTGCTGCCCTAAATATCTCATCTATTGATTCTCTGTTTCCAGGATCATTTTCAAGGACAAGAATATTTCTTTCCAGAATCTCTATTTGTGCTTGCGCTTCAATAAAAAAATCTTTCAATAATTCTTCATTTGCTGGATCTAAATAATCACTCATATTTTCTCAATTTTAAAACAGGATTCCGCAGTTATACTGCATTTATTTATAATATAAAACATTATTTTATTTTTTCAACCCTAAATTTAAAAAAACCATTTTTACATTAAAAAAGCTCTCCCAATATAACAGGAGAGCTTTATAAATTTTATTTAAAATCTATTAATGTATTCAATTATTATCTAGCCGGCTGATTGCCTGTGTTTGTAGTTCCAGCACCGCTATTTGTTGTCTGACCATTAGCTGTTTCACTGTCTACATGCATTTTCTTTGATTCAAGATATCTTAATACCTGCAAATGGCCAAGTCTTTCAAATTCAGCAGTTCTTCTTGCTTCTTCCCTTTCAGTCATAATGCCCCAGATTGCTTCTTCATCAATATCTCTTTCAAGGTCATTTATAGCTTTATCATAGATAATTGTGATATCTTTTACATAAGTAATAATATCTCCGCCTTCCTGCATAGCATCTTTCTTAATATTGATGCCGGCAATTTTTACAAATGGAGTTGCTTTTGGATAAAGAGGAGATGCAAAAACATCTCTCTGTCTTACTTCTGAGATATAGTTAGGATTTTTCCATGTAAGGGTTCTCCATCCTTCAAAATTCATATAATCCATAAAAAGAACCTGTTCATGGTTATTCTGATCTTTTAGAACTATCTCAACTGCATTTGGAAAATTTGAACCATACATATTCATAGAAACTGATTTTATAACACCGACATTTTTTACAACGCCGTATCCATCTACGAATTTATTGCCATACCTGTCTGATTCATCCTCTACAAGATTGCCATTTCCATCAATTGTTGTCATTCTCTGGTAGCCAGGAATCTCAAAAGGCGGTTTTACAGCAGCCCATGAATTAAATGATTCATTAGGAAAGTTAACTCTTACACCTAATACCTTTTCCCCAGCATATTTTTTTGCTGAGTCTAAAACAGGCACTTCTTTTGCCATTGTTACTGACTGATTTACTATCCTTCTTGCAGATGATGCAAGCCTTACTTCCCAGTTATTCAAAGCAAGGGAAATTTTCATCATTTCCTTTTCCTCGTCACTGTAGGATGTTCCAGCTTTATCTGAATAATCAATCATTGTTCTAGCATTTTCTTTTGGCTGATCATTGGGAAAATCAGCTGCTAATTTGGAAAAATCAATCAATACAGCTTCTTCAGCAAATGAAATTCCACCAATTAAGAAAAATAATGTTGTTAAAAAGATGAAGAAACGTCTCATCTATAGCTCCTTTTCGTTTTAAACCTTAGTATAATTATAAAATAGGTACAGATTTTGTCAATAACTTTTATATTTTTTTAATATATACAGATATTAAAAAAATTATCATACTTTATTGAGCCAAATATTAAATTTAAAAATAGCTTCTCTATTTATCTAAATCTAACACAAATTAAAAAATAAGAGAATCTATTTTTTCTAAATTAAGCTTTTATTTTGTTAAGAATAAAGGCTTAAATATAGCTGCCGTTTTTGTCAAATGCCAGATTCAGGTTCCTGCCCCAAAACTGTCAAAACTACTTTTTTAACATATGGAAAATTAAATTTTATATTTTTTTCAATAAGTATTATGCCATTGTCAAAACCATGCACCGCTTTTTTATCGGGCAAAAGTGCCATAAAATTGAGGTCAAGATAAACAATTTTATCTCTATATAGAATTTTTTCCAGCTTTGTCCCTGATGCAAAAAGAGGGTCAAGATTCATATCAATCGGCCCTAAAAGAAGCTCTTTAACAAAGATATCCATATTTTTTTCTTTATCAAATGGGACGCCTGGCGTTTTTCTGCTCTCTCCTATTGTTTTTCCGCTTTGATGGTCAGGGAAAAAGAAGATTCTATCTGCCTTGTGAATATTTGACAAAATATATATTGTTAATGAAGTTAGAAATACTGCTAATGTTATTAATAGCAGAACAGTTCTTGGACTTATTTCAATTTTTTTCGGCTTAAATCTAAAATTTCCAGGTTTGATTCTCAAGTTACATTTCTCCATTAAAATTTATTGTTTCAATATTATCAATAAATTTCTTGATCCCATTATAAATACCTTCAGTTATTTTCTTCAAGTAGGCTTTATCTCCAAGTTTCTGCGCTTCTTCTTTATTTGATACAAATCCGACTTCTACAAGCACGGATGGCATTTTTGCATTTCTGACAACAAACCAGGTTTCTTCTTTTAGGCCTCTTACAAGCTCTTTTTCTCCAATAGAAGCATCAATTCCTTCCAGAATATTTTGGGCAAGCAGCATGCTTTCAATTGTGAATTCTTCTTCAAGCATTGTATTGAGAATAGGCAAAATATCTCTGGTATTTTTATCAACACTTTTGGCATCGATAAGATCTCTTCTGTACTCAGGGGGCAAATACCATACTTCAAAACCTTTTGCATTTTTATTAAATGAAGCATTTGCATGTATTGATACCATAATAATTGCTTCATTTTTACCAAGTTTGACACTATTTCCTTTTTCAACTCTTTCTTCAAGCGAAGGATATGTATCGCTGTTTCTTGATAGTATTATTTTTTTATCTTTATATGTTGCTGCAAGTTTTTTATTAAGTTCAAGAGCAATATCAAGAACTATATCTTTTTCATTTATTACAAAAGATTTTCCATCTATATCATGGCGGCCTATAGCTCCCGCATCTTTCCCGCCGTGGCCCGGATCAATTAAAATTGCTGCAATTCTGTGTCCAGACGGATATATAGAGTTTTTATTTGTGTTTTTGTTATCTGTACCTTTTGGCATACTGGAAGAAGCAGTTGCCGCAGAAGAGTAAAATCCTGATTTTTTTAATATTATATCAGCTGTTTTTTTATCAAGTTTTAAAGATCCGTTTTTTCTTGTTATAGAGCCGTTTGCTATTTTTTCTTTATAATTATATACAAGATAATCTTCCCCAACCTTAAAACGGAAGCTGTCAGTTCCATATTTTAGCTCTCCTGTATCAAGAAATGGCGACCATTGGTATATAAAATTATTTGCTGTTATAAAATCTTCGAGATTTATTTCCTGTGCTTTGGCAAAAAAAGGAATAATGAGAAATATTGTAATAAAAATAAATAATTTTTTCATTCCCATTTTATATTATTTAAATCAATGCCCTTGTTAATATAATCGGCAATTGTCTCCAGAATCCATATACCTCCCTGAATAGTCCCTCTTGCAATACTTTTCCAGAAAATTTTTCCAAGAATAAATTGATTATTATCAGGAAGTTTTTTAATAAATTTAATATTTGTAAAGCTTGTAATTGTTTCAATTGCTTTTTTAAAAGAGTTTCCATGCCAGTCTTTTCCAAAGTCAGCATTATCAGAATCAAAAAAATCAGGTAGAAAAACAGCTATTTTATTATTAAAATCCAAGCTATCTTGCTTTCCATAAAAATCAGCTATTTTATCTATCAGGCTTTTTTTAAGCACAAAAGCATCTGGTATCCATGATTCTTTTTTTCCAAAAATAAAATTAAATGTTTCATTATTGCCTGGTTTTAGTTTTACAATAATGCTGCGGCACGCTTCTTCTGCTGCATAAATAGCTTCTTCCCTTTTTTCATGCACAGCAATAATATTTCCGCACTTTTCTACATTATTTTTGGGGAAATTTACCTTGTCGCCTGGTTTAACATTTATAAAAAGCTCTTTAACAGTGTTGTCTTTGGAGCGGTTTTTTATATATTCAGGAATACATATTGAATCAACAACACCGGGTATTGATATAAAAGCTCTTTCTGCTGCTGTTTTATTATATAAATATTTTATTGTTCCCAGATCTTTTCCTGCTGCTATTTTTAATGCAGCATCTATAACTGAAAATCCTGTTGAATATGGAAATGTCCAGCCAGACATATAGCCGCCGGAAAGCCTTGCTGCTATCTCGCCTATTACAGCTTTTCCGCCTGTATATTTTATATCTCCTTTTGCAGCTCCATTATCTATTCCTATTGCTTTTATTCCATCGCAAAAAACAGTTATAACTTTATCAATTACTTCCTCGGGAAATGCTGATGGCATTGTATGGCCCATTTCTACAAAATAGGGAGGAAAAAATATATGCCTGTCTGCTACTCCGCACACATGTATATTTCCATCTTTTACTACAGCATCGAGGCTGAATTCAGGCCCTTCCAGAAACTGTTCTATTATTACTTTTCCGATTCTTGAAAATTTTATAGCTTTTTCAATTGCTTCTTTTAAGTCAGGAAAATTGAAAATTTTTACAGTTCCGCGCGCTCCCATGCTGTCAACAGGTTTTACAACAAGCGGATATCCCAATTTTTCAACCTGCTTTTCTTCAATATCGCTGCCTGATGTTATAATAAATAAAGGAGATGATACATTTGCCGCTGAAAAAGCCTGCCTCATAAGAGATTTATCTGTTGCTTTGAGAGCTGTTTCATAGCTTATGTTTTTTAGTCCAAGCTTTCCAGAAAGCCATGCAACCATGTAGGAAAAATCTGTTCCTGCTGTAAAAACTCCTGTAATATTGTGGCTCTTTTTATAAGCATAACATTTTTCAAGAATAGCATTGCCATCTTTTAAATCTATATTTTCAAAAAAATCAGGAATATTTTTTCCAGGAGCATTGCTATTGCCGTCAAATACAATAGAGATAAGCCCCATATTTTTTGCAGATTTTATGGCAGGTATCTGCATAATTCCTGCTCCAAGTATTATAATAGCATCTTTTTTATTGCCTAATTTATCAGACACACTAACCTGCCTTATTCTTAACTACTTATGTATTGCATAAATTTCAAATGTATCGCCAAGCCTTAAAAATCTGCTTATAAAGCCCAATATTTTAAATCCTAAAATTTTTTGTAAGATTAAAGGAAATCTTTCAGGATGGTGGCCTGTGCATTTTACTTTAACAACTTTAAATCCAAACTGTGAAAGTATATGTTTTGCAGATAAAATATTCCAGACAGTGTAATGATCATCCGGGCTTGATTCCAGAAATTTATTTTTATTATATATGCCGCTTATGCCAGATAAATTTGGAGTTGAAAAAGCAAACATTCCTGATTTTTTAATAAGCCTGCCTGCTTTTTCAATAACTTCTCCAGCATTTTTGAAATGTTCAATAACATACCACATTGTAATTATATCAAATTTTAAGGCTGATTTTGCTTTTTCAAAAACAGGAAAATTGCTGCAATTGAATGCGGAAAAATCCCCTGTTATGGCATCTATTCCAAGTTTATTTTTTACATATTCTACAGCATCTTCAGAAATATCAATTCCATAGCATTTATATGAATCTTTCATTACATGCAAAAAAGGGCCGTAAGCACAGCCAATATCAAGGATTGTTCCCTGTTTTATAAACTTTTTTATTATATCAGCTCTTTTTTGCGAGTTAGCTGATATATTGCTAAAATCTTCGATATAAGTTCTGCCGTATTGTTTTTTATATTCTTCAAAAAAATATGATTTATCATATTTTTTTTCACTTTTGCCAATATTTTGAAGATATACAATTCCGCATGTTTTGCATTTTAAATAATTTTTATAAATATATCTTTTATATATTTTGCCTTCTCCCTTACAGACAGGACAGAATATTTTTTCTGTTTCAGCTATTTTAAGGAATAACTCATCAATTTTAGGGGTAAAATTTTCATTTTTAAGGATATGCGAATCAGATAATTTTTTGCTGCAAATTGAATTATATAAAAATGGATTTTCCATTATCTTTTTTATTTTTTTAATATCAGGATTTATAATTCCTGCTTCGCAGAAACAGGCAAGACGCGACAGTTTTCTATGATAATGTGCAGGATTTATAAGAATTATATCTTTGCCTGCATATAACGCTTCATAAGCAGTAAGTCCGAAAGATGTAAAAACAAAATCAGATTCTTCTATAAGGTTTGAAAGAGATGCCGGAGATTCAATAATATTATAAAAAGCAAAGTTGTTTTTTATATAGTTTTTGTTTTTAAAAAAAGGCCCTATTATAATAGTTACATTTATATCTTTAAAGAGATTTTCCTTTTGCGCTTTTGCAAGAAATTTTTCTGTAATTCCGGCAGAGTCTTCTCCGCCAAAGCTTATAAGAATATTGCTGTATTTTTTGGGCAATGCAGATTTTGCTGCACATCCGGCCATATTGCGCCTGTCTGCATATCCGAGGAGATCTGTTGAGAAAATATTTGAAGGCTCTTTTTTTGAAACAGTGTTTGGAAGCGTATCAATTAGGTAGTCAAAAATTTCCCTCCCTGTCCCGCCTTCATCAACAGAGATTAATATATTGGCTGCTTTTTTAACTTCTTGAATAAGCCTGGGGTCAGTTTTTCTCATATCAAAAACTGCTATATCATATTTTTCCGATAAATCATGTATAATAGATTTATCAATTTCTTTTATACCTGGAAATGATGAAAAATCTATTCTATCACAGTTATAATCAGAATTAATATTTTCAGGTATATAGATATATGATTCATAAAGAGCTGATTTTGCCCATGAAATAGTTCTTTTTAAATGGCCTGTTCCATTGTTTTTTTTAATTGAAGGGATAAAAACTATTTTTTTCATATTTTCACATCAGCATATTTTTACATCAGGATGGGGATTTTGTTTAAGCCATTTTATAAGTTTTATATTATCTGCAGTAATATCGGGAAATTTTGTATCAAATATTTTTTTAATATAATAATAGTCAGTTAGGGTATCCATTGTTATTCTGCCTTCAGGATAGAAGGCTTCTTCCGGCGCTTTTAAGTGGTTAAGTAAATAGTTTGAGCTGTTTTTATATAGATATGGGGTAACATGTTCCCTGTCATAAAGATCATTTGTTAATTTTTCTGCTTCAATAAGTTTTTCTGCTTTTACAATTTCTACGCCTGCGCCAAGAGGCATTCCTGTAAACCAGCTGTGGTCAGCATCTTTTTCAAGATGTTTTTCAAGTATAAGAGCTGCTTCTTTGTAAAATACCAATGGATTATCTCCTGTTGCGCGGATAAAAGTGTGGGGCTTATATTTTTCAATAGCAATTGTAAATCTTTTTAAAACATCGTCTGCAGGGCCTTCCATTATGTCAAAACTGCACTTAACTGCCTCTTTTTTAAGAATTTCAAAACTTTCCCTGTCTGTGAGAAGAACATGGCAGTCAGCATCTATTTTTTTTAGCCTTATCATTGCGTTGCTTACAGCGCTTACAGCGCCGAGCGGGAGAAGAGCTTTTGACGGAAGCCTTGTTGAACCTATTCTTGCCTGTAGAAAGACTGCTATTTTTCCGGATCTGACCATAACTCTGTCAAACTCCTGCAATCAAGGCTAAACCGGAATTTATTTAATTCAACCCATTTTTTTGCTTCTTTAAAATTTTTTCTTGCTGTAAAAAATCCTTCTCCTGATCTTAGAAAATATTGCAGAAATTTTGATCCTGGAAGATATCCTGAATCCCCATTAAACCTTACAGCAAGGTTTTTAAGATAAAAAATACGGTAATATCTGTCTATTGATGTATCATCAGTAACAAGGTCTGTAGTATATGAAGCCTGTAATGTTGTATTGCATGCAATTTTTTCTCCCCACATATTTGACCTGAATCCAAAATCCATCTTTTGCCAATACTGGTTTAGTATTGAGTAATCATAGCCGCCTGTGTAAAGAAATTTTTCCCTGTTATATATTCCGCAGTAATCAAAAGGAAAAAGAGTAATAACTCCATTTTTATTTGGAACTGTGTAAATTATTTTTAAACTTCTTTTTCTAAAAGCAGGAATAACAATAGAAGGGACTGTCTCTCCCATGTGGGTTTTCATAACAGGAACTGTGCATAAAAAATTTTCTTTTTCAAAATTTTCAAACAGCCTTAACGAAACAGATGAATGGGAAGGTTTCATATCATTCCATATAACATATACATATTCGCCTTTTGCTTCTTCAATTCCTATATTGATTTGTTCTCCCGCGCTGCAGCTTTCCTGGAGAAGAAGAAATTTCACAAAAGGGAATTTTTTAGATACAGTTTCTAGTTCATAATTTACACCAGGGTTTTCAATTGAGATAACCTGGGAAAATCCCAGATTTTCTATCTCTTTAAAAAATTCAGTTTTAAAAATTGATTTTCCCCTGTTAAGAACAAGAAGGGAGAGCCTGTCAAATCTGTTTTTTGTTTCAGGCTTTTCTGTTCCGCCAAGAACTGTGTAGGAAATTCTTATTCTTTTAGAAGTTGTAGGTATAGTATTCATCGCATTTCCCGCATATTCCATTATATTGCTGTGAAAGATGTTGTTTATAATATCTGTTTTCTTCATCCCATATTTTTTCAAGAGAGTCTGAAAAAATATTTCCTAAAACATTTTTCCTCTCAATATCTTCCCGGCATAACGCAACTGTGCCGTCACAAAAAACAGAAAGATCTCTTTTTAAGTGCCAGCAAGGTATTCTTTTTAAAGGCGAAATATCTGTCACTTTTCTGTCTGGAAGATAGCTGCAAAAGTTATCATATTTCTGCACAATTACTTTTTTTCCATCAGCTTTCCATGATTTATAGAATTTTTCAAGCACACTGTCATTTTCATTCATTCTTACTGCCTGGATATATGTTGTTTCAGGAAAATATTCTGTAAGAGTTTTTGCCATGCTGATAGCTTTGTCAAAACCTTCGCCGCGCAAGGTTTTATAAATTTCCCTGTTATCTGTATCAAGCGAAAGAATCCAGATAATTCTGTTTTTGAGAG
>JAVBQS010000213.1:0-4215 GCA_031548835.1 Spirochaetia bacterium | reverse complement strand
TTAATTGCAAGAATCATATAGTTTGAGCATGATGGTTCAAATCTACATGATTTTCTCAATTCTTTAGGCGCAATTTTTTGGTATGTTTTTATAAAAAAAATAATTATCTGTTTTATTATTTTTCTCCTTTATTTTTGATTTTTATTTTTTTACCCCACAATATTTATTCCTCTAAAAATTAAATTTCAAATATCTTCTCTATAATGATTATCATTTTATTATCTCTATATAAACATTTTATCTATTGCGGTTTATTGGTTAAAACTATATTTATTTTATCATGTATTTTTTATTATCAGCAATTAATAAATTAATAGTTATAAAAAATATTAAATCTGTCCGCTCCCCCCTGTTAGAGGTCATTTTATGAACAGCAGATAAATATTAATTTCAATTGGTCTATTATACTTTGATCAGAAAAAAACTTTTTGGAATATTTACATTGTCTTGATTTCATAGAAAGGATTACAGAACTTCTGCAATTTATAAATCTAATTTTTATTATTTTTTGCTTTGTCAGACTCTTTTTCAACTTTATTTAACTGTTCTTTTTTAAGTGTATTTATTATTTTAGTTATTTCTTTTCCTGCTGTTTTTTTATTAATTATATCAATAAATATTTTTGCTTTTGCACCATCTGTTATTGTAACTTCTGATGTTGTGGCAAAATCAAGATAATCTATTTTAGCTACTTTATTTATAGGTATACTTATGACAATTTCTCCATAATTATTTCCAAAACTAAAAATACGTTTATCAGTTATTATTAATATATTTAGTTCTCCATTAACATATCCTTCTGCAATATAAAATATATTTTCTTTATCTTCTTCTATTGTCATATAACTACATACAGAAAAATATAAATTCTTCTTTTCAGAATCTATTTCTTTTATTTCAAATTTTTTTGCTATTTCAGATAATGTGTTAAAATCCATATATAAAACCTATTTTTATCATTTTTTAATCTAAATATTTAATTATTTTTTATTATAAAATATATTGTTTCTTTTGAATAGCTAAATTCATACATCATAAAACTAATAGTACTACTAAATATAAAGATTTTATAATTTATTGACAGCAGAAATTTCATATTCGATACTTTATAGAAGAAGAAAATGTTTTTTCTATCTTATTAATAACCTTAAAGGGGGAATTATGAAACTGTTTTTTAAAATAAAAACAATAATATGCGCTTTGTTTATAATAGGTATCACAACATCGCTTATGGCACAGGAGGCAGCGCCTAAAAATGCCAACACACTAGATGAAAAAACTATAAAAGAAGCAAATAACCCTCTGGCTCCAAAAATAGTAGTAAATGTGCATAACTATGTAGTTTCTTCAATTTATGGGGCAAGAGATAATAAAATGAATCAATTACTGCTTCGTTTTGCAATGCCTGTCGGCCCTATAATATTCCGGGCAACAATGCCTTTTATTGTAGAATCAACTTCTAACGACTCTCCTGAAACAGCAACCGGAGATTTTAACATGTTTGCGATTTATAAATTTCCTGCTCCTGAAGGTATAAATATTGGTATTGGGCCAGTGTTTGTTGCGCCTACTGCATCAGAAGATATGGGCGGGCAGGGAAAATGGCAGCTTGGAGCAAGTTTTCTTACTTTCTTTTCCACAAGCAATGTTATTCAATTTGGAACATTACTACAGTGGCAAATGTCTATTGCAGGAGATGATGACAGAGATGATATAAATCAATTAACACCCCAACTCTTTTTTATGTGGCAGCTTGGAGGAGGCACTTATTTAAGAAGCACTGGTGTGTGGACATTTAATCTTGAAAATGGCAATTATAATATTCCTATTGGAATAGGAATTGGCAAAGTTGTAAAAGCAGGCAGCGCTGTATTTAATATCTTTGTAGAACCGCAGTTTTCAGTACTTGCAGAAGGAGCAGGGCAGCCAAGATTACAGACATTTTTTGGTTTTAATACTCAATTTTAAATACTAGAAATAATTTATACTTTGTCAGGATTTTTATAAAAGAAAGAGCCAACCTTTAAAATAGTGGTTGGCTCTTTTAATATCTCTAAATCATTTTGTTAATATTTATAACTAAAAAACATTAGAATTAAAACTTATCAATAAGGCCACTTCCAATCTTTAATTGCAGGAATATCATCTCCATGCTCATAAATATACTGCTTATGTTCAATAAGCCTGTTTCTCATTGCCTGTTTTACATGAGCTCCTGTTTTTTGGAGTTTGGGAACCCTGTCAATTACATCCATTACCAAATGGTACCTGTCAAGATCATTCATTACAACCATATCAAATGGAGTTGATGTTGTTCCTTCCTCTTTATAACCTCTCACATGCATATTATTATGGTTTGTTCTTCTGTATGTTAATCTGTGAATAAGCCACGGATAGCCGTGGAATCCGAATATAATAGGCTTGTCTGTTGTAAAAATAGAATCAAATTCCTTATCAGAAAGGCCATGAGGATGTTCGCTTTCAGGCTGCAGAGTCATAAGATCCACAACATTAACAACCCTTACTTTTAAATCAGGAAATCTCTGTCTTAAAATATCAACAGCAGCAAGAACTTCCATTGTAGGAATATCTCCGGCACAGCCCATTACAACATCAGGCTCAACGCCTGCATCATTGCTTGCCCATTTCCAGATACCTATTCCTGCTGTACAATGGTTTATTGCAGAAGGCATATCAAGATATTGCAGCGCATTCTGCTTTCCTGCAACAATAACATTTATATAGTTTCTGCTTCTAAGGCAGTGGTCAGTAACGGAGAGAAGGCAGTTTGCATCTGGCGGAAGATATATTCTTACAATCTCTGCCTTTTTGTTAACAACATGATCTATAAAACCAGGATCCTGATGGCTAAAACCATTATGGTCCTGTCTCCAGACATGGGATGTAAGCAGATAATTAAGCGAAGCAATAGGGCGCCTCCATGGAATATGAGAACATACTTTAAGCCATTTTGCATGCTGGTTAAACATTGAGTCAATTATGTGAATAAAAGCTTCATAGCATGAGAAAAATCCATGTCTTCCAGTAAGGAGATATCCCTCAAGCCAGCCCTGGCACATGTGTTCGCTAAGAATTTCCATAACTCTGCCGTCAGGAGAGATATGGTCATCATCAGGATTAATCTGGGCAGTCATAACCCTGTCTGTAACTTCAAACAGAGCCTGAAGCCTGTTTGATGCTGTTTCATCAGGCCCCATTACCCTAAAGTTAGCTGCTTTTAAATTAAGCTTCATTATATCGCGCAGAAATTTACCCATAATTTTTGTTGCTTCTGCATAAGTTGTGCCAGGCTTTAAAACAGCTTCTGCATAAGTTCTAAAATCAGGCATTTTAAGATTTTTAAGAATTTTACCGCCATTTGTATGAGGATTGGCGCCCATTCTGCGCTCGCCCTTAGGCGCAAGTTCTTTAAGATCATGCCTGAAAGTTCCATTTGAATCAAAAAGTTTTTCAGGCTTGTAGCTTTTCATCCAGCTTTCAAGAATCTTTACATGTTCAGGCTTTTCAGCTAACTGTGCAAGAGGAACCTGGTGGGACTTAAACGATCCTTCAACTTTTTCATTATCAACATATTCAGGGCATGTCCATCCTTTAGGAGTTATAAGGACAATCATTGGCCACATTGGCCTTTCTTTGTAGCCATTTGTCCTGCATTTTTTTTGTATTGATCTTATCTCTTTTATAGCTTTTTCTGTAACTTCTGCCATTTTTATATGAGTGCTTTCAATCTCTTTTCCTTCAACATAGTAAGGTTTATAACCATATCCTATAAAAAGTTTATCAAGCTCTTCCCTTGATATGCGTGCAAGAACAGTAGGATTTGCAATTTTATATCCATTAAGATGCAATATTGGAAGAACAGCTCCATCCCTTACAGGGTTGAGAAATTTATTTGAATGCCAGCTTGCGGCAAGAGGGCCGGTTTCTGCCTCTCCATCTCCAACAACACAACATGCAATAAGATCAGGATTATCAAATACAGCGCCATAAGCATGTAGAAGGGCATAGCCAAGCTCTCCTCCTTCATGAATAGAGCCTGGAGTTTCAGGCGCAACATGGCTTGGTATTCCGCCTGGAAAAGAAAACTGTTTAAATAATCTTCTTATTCCATCTTCATCTTCTGAAATATTTGGATATACTTCGCTGTAAGTTCCTTCAAGATAGGTATTTGCAACAAGCCCAGGGCCTCCGTGT
>JAVBQS010000134.1:0-9340 GCA_031548835.1 Spirochaetia bacterium | reverse complement strand
GTAATTGTTCCTGCATTGCCGAATTGTGTTAATATGTTTCCGATAACTATTAAAACAGCTATTGCAATAATTGGTGAAAAATCGATATATCCAATTGTAAAAAAACGTATTTTTTTAAAAATATTAAGATAGGGATCGCACATTTTTGAAAGCAATCCTTTTGAATCATAGCTTTGGGGAGAAAACCATGACATTACAAGTCTTATTATAATTATAAAAATATAAATGGAAATTGCTCCTGTAAAAAAATCTGTTGCATTTTTTAGCATAGTTACCTCTGTTTTTTTGCAGCACAAAATAAGTGCTGAATTTATTATCCTGTCCCGGCGCAGGCCGGGATCAGTGTCATTCTCTCCAGACTGATTTTAAAAATGGATATTGTTCAGCCTTTTTTATAAAAATATCATCTGAAATAGTTTTTACCTGCGGAGCTGCTTTTATAATTATCTCTTTATTAGGCCCTTCATCTACATGAAAGAAGACCTGGCAGCTTCCATTGTTTTCAAGTAAAAATGATTTTAATGTATCAAGATTCTCCTGTGTAATGTTGTCGGAAAAAGCAAAATGCATTTCCTTAAAACTTGCTTCTTCAAGCTCTTCAGGTTTTACAACTTTTTCACATATTAGTTTAGGCTCAAAACTGTTTTTGTCAACCTTGACAGTAAAGCCGAGAGCTTTTTCTTCTGAAATAAGGTATCTGAAATTACTCCATATTACGGGAAACATTACAATTGATATTTCTCCCTCATATGTTTCAATTGTAATAGATGCCATCTGTGTCATTGATTTTGTTGTAAACTGCTTAACAGATTTTACAATGCCAAGCACAACATATTTTCTGTCAGGCATTGATCTTTCAAGATCATTTATGCGGAGAGTAACGCACTTATCATATATTTTCTTATATTCTTTTAACGGATGCCCTGAAAAATAAAAGCCAAGATTTTCTTTTTCAAAAGCAAGAAGCTCTTTTTCCGGCCACTCAGGAACTGCTTCAAGTTCAATTTCAGGAAGTTCATTTTTATCAGAAGAATCAAAAAGGGAAGTCTGCCCGTATTTTCTATTCTCCTGTTCGCGGGAAGCAGTTTCAACAAGCCTTTCAAGATTATTAAATAGAGTTGCCCTTCCTCTTTTTTCTATACTGTCAAAAAGCCCTGATTTTATAAGTGTTTCAAGAACTTTTTTATTTATTACACGCAGGTCGCTTCTATTTATAAAATCTGTAAAATTTTTATATAACCCGTTTTCATTTCTCTCTCTTATAATTTCTTCAACAGCTGCAGTTCCCACATTTTTTATTCCAATCAAGCCATAGACAATTTTTTTGCCTGATACTGTAAAATTCTTTTCAGAAAGATTTATATTTGGCGGGAGTATATCAATTCCCATGCTTCTTGCTTCTGCAATATATTCAGAAAGTTTATCTGTATCATTTATCTCATTTGTAAGGTTGGCAGACATAAATTCTGCAGGATAATTTGCTTTAAGATATGCTGTCTGGTATGCAAGAACAGAGTAGGCTGCTGCATGTGATTTATTAAAACCATATCCGGCAAATGGAAGAAGCATTTCAAATATATCATCGGCAAGCTGTTTGCTGTATCCGTTTTTCTGCGCCCCCTCTATAAATTCGCTCTTCATTTTTGCCATTTTTTCAACATCTTTTTTTCCCATTGCGCGGCGCAGAATATCAGCTTTTCCAAATGAAAATCCTGCAATTATGCGGGCAACCTGCATAACCTGTTCCTGGTAAACAATAACGCCGTAAGTAGGCTTTAAGACATTTTCAAGCGAAGGGTGGGGATATTTTATTTTGCTTTTCCCATTTTTAGAATCAATAAACTGGGGTATATACTGCATAGGCCCAGGACGGTAGAGTGCATTTAATGCAATAAGATCTTCTATGCTGCCTGGCTTTACATCTTTTAAAATTTTCTGCATGCCTCCGCTTTCAAACTGGAATATACATGCGCTTTTTCCTTCCCCAAGCATGCGGAATGTTTTTTCATCATAATCAGGTATTTTTTCAATATTAAAATTTATTCCTTTTTTTCTTATAAGATCTTCTGTGTTTTTTATAAGAGTAAGTGTTTTAAGGCCGAGAAAATCCATTTTTACAAGGCCGCACTCTTCAAGCTGATCCATTGTAAACTGGGTGGAAACAGCACCTGTTTTTGTATCTTTGTAAAGAGGAACATAATTTGTAAGTTCTTCTTTACCTATAACAATTCCTGCAGCGTGTAACGATGAATGCCTGCTTAATCCTTCAAGAGTTTTTGCAATATCAACAAGTTTCTGGTATATGCCGCCTTTTGCAATAATTTTTTTAAGCTCTTCTTCTTTTTCTATTGCATCATCAAGATTTTTTGCATCAAAAGGAACAAGTTTTGTTATCTTATTGGATTCTTCAAAAGGTATATCAAGAACTCTTGCAACATCTTTTAATACTGCTTTTGCTTTTAATGTTCCAAAAGTAATAATCTGGCCGACTCTTTCTTCTCCATATTTTTTGGTAACATAGTCTATAACTTCCTGTCTTCTTTCGAAGCAGAAATCTATATCAAAGTCAGGCATTGAAATTCTTTCAGGATTTAAAAAACGCTCAAAAAGAAGGCCATATTTAAAAGGATTTATATTTGTTATAAAAAGGGCATAGGCAACAACAGAGCCTGCGCCTGAACCTCGCCCGGGTCCGACAGGTATTCCATTTTCAAGAGCATATCTTATAAAATCCCAAACAATAAGAAAGTAACCTGTAAAACCCATGGAAATTATTACCTGGAGTTCATAATCAACACGCGTTTGTATTTCCGGCGTTATTTTTTCATATCGCTTTGCCAGACCCTGCTGTGTAATATGGCGGAGATAATCATCAGGAGAACTGAATTCCTGAGGTATTTCAAAGTCTGGAAGCAGGGGGCCGGGCAGTTTTAATTCAATATTGCACATATCTGCAATTTTTCTTGTATTTTCTATAGCCTGCGGCGCTGATTTAAATATATCTTTCATCTCTTCAGGAGATTTCATATAAAACTCTTTTTTATCAAAAACAAGCCTGTTTGTGTCTGAGAGTTTTTTCTGTGTGCCGATACATATTAAAATTTCCTGTGCATCAGCTTCTTCCCTGTTTACATAGTGGATATCATTTGTTGCAACAACAGGAATACCTGTCTTTTCTGATATTTTGCACAATATCTGGTTTGCAATTTTCTGTTCAGGTATTCCATGATCTTGAAGTTCAAGAAAATAATTGCCTCTTCCAAAAAGAGCATCATATTCCAAAGCTGCTTTTAAAGCCTCATCTTCTTTGCCTTCAAGTATGAGAGTTGGGATAAGCCCTGCAATACATGCGCTGCAGCAAACAAGGCTTCCGCTATGCTGTTTTAATGTTTCAAAATCTATTCTTGGTTTATAGTAAAAACCTTCTGTATAGGAAATTGAAGTAAGTTTGATAAGATTGTGATATCCTGCGCTATCTTTTGCAAGCAGAATAAGATGGTGATATTTATTGCCATCCTCTGTTCCGCTTTTTATTTTCATTGAACTTGGCGCAACATAAAATTCATTGCCAAGTATGGGTTTTATTCCATTTTTTATACATTCTTTATAAAATTTTAACACCCCAAACATATTGCCATGATCAGTTATTGCAAGTGAATTCATACCAAGTTCTTTTGCTTTTTTTACAAGCCTTGGAATACTTGCTGCGCCGTCAAGGAGTGAAAAATCTGTATGATTATGAAGATGAACAAAATCTGACATAATTGATCTATATTGGTACTATAACTTATTTCCCCGCACGTTGCAAACTAAAAAGAAGCTATCATTTAATAGACCTGTTCAATAACCTGAAAAATGATGGGCTGTCTAATACCCTGTCATGCTAAGGCATAACAGGATAGATAAGTTTTGCGAATAATTTTTTATTATCCTGCATGGTTTACTATGACAGGGTTATTCATTATTTGTACATAAAAATACAAAATAAAAACTATTTTTCACTAAATTTGAATTTTTATGCAAAATAATTTGCAAACTTATTCTTATTGGACAGCACGATAAAAAACTTTTAAGATTATGAGCTATTAGTAAAAAAATCATACATTGCTGCCAAATTAGCGCTTATTTGATGTTTGTAAAATGACTTTTAACAGAGTTATCGAACAGGTCTAATATAGATAAAAAATAAATTTTATTGAATAAATCAGCATTGTACTAAATAATAAAACAGGCAAGAAGAGTTGACGATATTCCCATATACTATGATAATACCCTTATATATGTGAAGTTGTGGGTACCTACTTTTGCTATCAAGCTATCAGAGTGTTGTGTTTGCATCAATATATATACATTTTATTTATTGAACACATCTGTAAGCTGGCAATTGTTGAAATAATGGTATATATCCCCGTACATTGTATTTTGTAAATAATTATTAAATGATTCACTTAATTGTAAAGAAGGGGGCTATAGTGAAGAAAATTCTAACTTGGATAATATTTTTATGCCTTATTATCTGTATGCTGACTGGATGCAGCAAAAGAAGCAACGTACAGAAAGAAGATATCCGGGTGGTGTTTGTCCCCAAGTTGACAGGCAATGCCTTTTTTGAAGCAGCTAACCGTGGAGCCCAAGCCTATGCTGAAAAACACAATTTTATAGTGGATTACCAGGGCAGCCCCAGGGCAGCCATAGATGAACAAATAGCTATTATAAAAAAAGCTATTAATGAGAAGGCTAGTGCTATCTGTGTATCAGCGCTGGATGCAGCAGCGCTGGATAGGGTGATGAAGGAGGCTATGGCAGCCGGCATTTCCACAGTTACATGGGATTCTGATGTTTCAGGAGATGCACGAATGCTGATGGTTTCACAGGGAACGCCGGATCAGTTAGGAATAATGCTGGTTGAAATGGGCGCCAAAAGCCTGGCAAACCGGGGCAAAAGCCCAACAGAGGATAGGATAAGGTATGCTTGGCATTATTCCCAGGACATTGTTGCGGACCAGAATTCCTGGAATAAGGCAGGCGAAGCATATATTAAATCCGCCTATCCAAACTGGGTTAATGTAGAACCTGAAAATTACTATAGCCGGCAGGATCCCTCACTTGCTCTTTCGGCAGGTAAAAAAATATTTGCACAGCATCCTGATATTGATCTTATTATCTGCAATGATTCCACTTCGCTGCCGGGACAGGCACAGGCAGCAAAAGAGGCGGGGCTCAACTCTGCAGATGTCACAATTACAGGATTTGCCTCTCCAAATGCAATGAGGGAATATTGCAAGGCTGGCATTGTTGAACGCTGGGGCCTTTGGGATTGCCAAGTGCAGGGGGCTCTGGGTTGTTACCTGGCCTACTATCTGGCTTTAGGCAACAAGCTGAAAGTGGGTGATAAAATAGATGTGCCAGATATTGGCATTGTAACAATGATGCCTAACACAGTATTGGATCCATCTGCTTATACTGCACAGGATTCCGGGGTAATACTTCTGCCCAACCGCACTGAATATACAGCAGAAAATGTAGATGCCTATGATTTTTAAAAGCCATGGAATACAAAAAGACATTAAACTGAAACTGTTGCTTTTTGCTTTATTGGCAACACTGCTTCTCCTTTCCTGCAAAGAAAAAAACAATGAAATGCATGATGGTTTTTATACAGCCGAGGCTGCTGTCTTTGATAAACATGGCTGGAAAGAATATATAACTATCTCTGTTTCCAAAAATACCATTATTACTGTGGACTATAATGCAAAGAATTCCAGCGGATTTATTAAATCCTGGGATATGAGATATATGAGGCAGATGAATGCCGAGGATGGCACATATCCGAACAAGTATACCCGTGATTACTCTGAAGCGCTTTTGAACCGTCAGGACCCGGAAAAGGTGGATGTGATTGCCGGGGCAACACATTCCCATTTTTCTTTTCAGCAGTTGGTCAGAGCTGCAATTTCTCAGGCTATAGCTGGTGATGAGAATGTTGTGTTTATTGAATTAACGGAGTATCCGGAGAATGAATAATAAAAAAAGAGGTGAAAAAAGCATAGCTGGCAGAATAATCATGCTTACCTGTTTAGGAGTAGTCAGTCTGGGCCTCTGCCTGGTGGCAGTCATGATCCATTTTATGTCAACACTGACAAATTCCATAACACTGAATATTCTGCAGCCTACAGCACAGATGGCAGCCAAGAGTGTAGAAGCAAATCTTCATACCATGGCAGACCATTTTTTGCTAATGAGGGAAAACAGCTACTTTACTGCAGATGCTATTCCTTTGGCGCAGCAGCAGAAACAATTAGAGAACTATTCTTCAGGTATCGAATTTGTATGGATAGGCCTATACAATATTAATGGATCCCTCCTTACAGGCAATGAAAGTTGTCCCCGCAGCATTTCAGGCCGGCAGCTTTTTTCAATAATAAAGAATAGCAACAATTTATCTATTGAAGATATTTCTATCGGAAGGAACGGGTTGGAAATTGCCATGGGTGTGCCTATCATCAGGCAAAATAGTGAGGAAGTGAAAGGATACCTTGTCGGCAGTTATGAATATGATGTATTGGGATATGTGCTTAATAACATCAATATTGGCGAAGCAGGAGTAGCATTTATTATTGATGATACTGGAAGAATTATTGCACACAAAAATCCGGGTATGGTATATGCCCAGGAAACTCTTTCCCATCTCTGGAGCGGATCAACAGATGTGGATGAGCTGATCCTGAGGATGCGGCAGGGGCAAACAGGCGCGCTTAATACCACCCTGCAGGAAGGTTCTATGTTTATCAGCTATGCTCCTATCCGCGGCACCCGCTGGTCATTGGGAATCAGGGTGCCGGACAGCACATTCAGCGCTCCCAGGAATCAGGCTATTTTTATCAGTGCGGCAGTGATGGTTTTTCTTCTGATATTATTTATTGCTTTGTTTAGGACGCTTGTAAAAAAAGCGCTTACCAATCCATTAAAGACTATCACATACAGCGCTCAAAACCTGGCCAGAGGTGATTTTGAACAGAAACTGCCTGGACATCTTGCTGAAAGGGAAGATGAAATAGGGCAGCTTGCAATAGTGTTTGCCACCATGTCTGCAGTTATTCAGAAGATGATCCAGCGTATCGCCAGTTTGAGCCAGACTGTGCGCTCAGGATATCTTACCAAGCGGGTAGAAGTTTCTGATTTTCAGGGAGACTATTATCATATCATTGATGGCGCAAATGCTGCGTTAGATATTTTCTGTAAGTACCTGGATGCTGCTCCAGGCGCTCTTGCGCTGTTTGACGGTATGCGGCGGCTCATCTACTGCAATACTGCTATGAACCAAATCCTTATGCGCCACAATCTGGATCCTGATGATGTTGATATACTGTCATCCTTGGCCAATAGTGAAAAAAATGAATCTTATTCCTGCGGAATTGATAGACTTTTTTCTAATAAAACTGACATATCTGATGGAGATATCTGTTCCTTAAACTTGGCCATAAAGGATAGACAGGGTGAGACCTATAATTATGCCCTCACATTACGCCGAACCAGTACAGAACTTGAAAACATATCGCCTGGGTTTTGTATATTGCTGGCAATGAGCGATACCACAGTTATTACCAGGGCAAAAGAAACAGCAGAAAGCGCCAACCATGCAAAATCAAATTTTCTCTCCAGTATGAGCCATGAAATCAGGACACCTATGAATGCAATTATCGGCATGACCATGATTGCCCAAAAATCCAGGGATATCCAGCAGAAAGATTATTGCCTCGAAAAAATCAGCGATGCTTCCAAGCACCTTCTTGGGGTTATAAACGATATTCTTGATATGTCGAAAATTGAGGCAAACAAATTTGAACTTTCTGAAACAGATTTTAATTTTGAACAGATGCTGCAAAAAGTTGTAAATGTTATTACTTTCCGGGTTGATGAAAAAGAGCAGCAATTTATTGTGCATCTGGATGAAAACATTCCTCAGGTTCTGGTCGGCGATGACCAGCGCATTGCCCAGGTTGTGGCCAACTTGCTTGGCAATGCAGTAAAATTCACTCCATCCGGAGGTATCATAACTCTGGATGCAAAACTCATAGACTCCGATAACAATACTTGTACAGTACAGATTACTGTAAATGACACAGGCATTGGTATAATCAAGGAAAAGCAGGCCCATCTCTTTGAGTCTTTTATGCAGGCTGATAATAGCACGGCCCGCAAATATGGCGGAACAGGGCTTGGATTACCCATCTCCAAACATATAGTAGAAATGATGGGTGGGCAAATATGGGTAGAGTCGGAACCTGGGAAAGGTTCAGCCTTTGTTTTTAGAATCAGGTTAAAGGTGAGCAACCGGCAGACTCTTGGGATATGCAATCCATTGGCTGATTGGTCACATCTTCGGATAATGGTGGCTGATGATTCCCGTGAACAGTTGGATTATTTTCAGAGCATTGCTGCCAGGCTGGGTATTGGCAAATTGCAGATAGCTCAAAGCGGCGAGGAAGCTTTGCTGCTTATTGAGCAGGGAACACTTTTTGATATCTGCTTTGTGGACTGGAAAATGCCTGATATGAATGGAGTAGAGCTGACTCGCAGAATTAAGACTCTGGGAAAACAGTCTGTAGTGATAATGATTTCTGCGGCTGAGTGGGGACGTATTGAAGAGGAAGCCAAACAGGCAGGGGCGGATAAATTTCTTGCCAAGCCGATCTTTGCATCAAGTGTGGCTGATTGTATCAGCAAATGTGTAGGCAGTACTGTGCTTCCGCAGCAGGCCAGGGATGATGACCAAAACAGATGCTATGCTGGTCAGTATATTCTCCTGGCCGAAGATGTGGAAATTAACAGAGAAATTGTAATTGCTTTGTTTGAACATACCGGCCTTCTTATAGAGTGTGCCGGGACCGGACGCGAGGCGCTGGAAATGTTTGAAGCTGACATGGACCGTTACAAGATTATCTTTATGGATATCCATATGCCGGAGATGGACGGTTATGAGGCTACCCGCAGAATCAGAAAATTACCTTATAAACAAGCTTTGGAAATTCCAATTATAGCCATGACTGCAAATGTATTCCGTGAAGATATTGAAAAATGTCTGGCTGCAGGTATGAATGCCCATATAGGCAAACCGCTGAATTATGATGAAGTAAATAACATATTAAGACGTTATTTGCAGCATGCTTAAATGCAGGATTTGCATAATTATTTTTTATTAGACTTGTTCGATAACCCACTTAAACATGTAAATCCAAGTTGATGATAGCACAAATAAGTGACATTCTCAGAAAATGCCTACTGCAATGATTCCGGTATGGATATGTCATAATCTTAAATGTTTTGATCTTGGCATTGA
>JAVBQS010000109.1:0-16528 GCA_031548835.1 Spirochaetia bacterium | reverse complement strand
TATTGCTTTGGCTGTTAGGCTTTTTCCGCAGCCAGGGATTCCTAATAGCAATATTCCTCTTGGTTCAGGAAGGCCAAACTCTCTTGCCTCAGGCGTAAAAGCTTTCCCTCTTTTTAATAGCCATACTTTTAGCTCTTCAAGCCCTCCTACTTCTTTCATATTTTCATTTACATGATAATATTCTAAAACTCCGCTTTTCCTTATTATCTGTTCTTTCTCTGACAATACTATGTTTATGTCAAACTCGCCTTTTTCCACCAGGCTTTTGGCAAATACATTTTCTGCTTCTTCTGCTGTTAAGCCAAGCGCTGCTTCTACTATTTTGTCATAGCTGCTATTTTCCTTTTTTATTCCTATGTTTTTTACTATTTCTCCTATTATTCTCATTAGCTCTTCTTTGCCTGGAAGCTGATAATCTACTACTGCTATCTCTTTTTCAAGTTCCATCGGAACTTTAAGGACAGGAGAAATTATTAAAAGATTTTTCTTTGTTGTTTTAAGTTCATGCGATACATCTCTTAGTTTTCTTACTACAACAGGGTCATTTAAATAAGGATGGTAATCTTTTAATACAAATATTCCATTTACATCGCTCTGCAGTATATATTCAAGCACTTTTATAGGATCTTTTAATTCTGTTATATATGATCCGTCAGGAAGCTGCAGCCCGCCTGTTATTGACCAGCTATAGAGCTGTTTTTTTCTTCCTTCTGTTATTCTTTTTAACCCTTGATCTACCCTGTTTTCCTCATATGATACTATATATATTAGCGGGTAACGCGCTCTCATTAATACTTCTATTCTTCTTTCTGACTCTATTCCTTTTTCCATCCTCTTTTCCTTCTATTCCAGTTTTATCTTCTCAATTATCCCTGTTACTGTTATTACCCCTTCTTCATTTATTTCTATCTCTCCATAATAAACTGATTCTGCATGTTCTGTTCTTTCTATCTCCACTTTTCCTTCTTCCATATATAACACCCTCTGATTAGATGAACCTGTCCATTCTATTCTTTTTTTATTTTCTTTTTCAAAAGACCCATCTATTAATATGTCTGTATATTTTAGCGCTGTTAATATGCTCTCTTTTCTTTTTTTCACCAGTTTTTCATAGGTATAACCTGTATATACTAATGTATCTACACCCCTCTCATATGCTTTTTTTAGCAATTCTGATAACTCTTCGCTCTGGTCAAAAGGCTCCCCGCCTGAAATTGTAATCCCTCTTACATCTTCAGGCATTTCAAGCAATATCTCTTCTGCGCTTAACTCTCTCCCTCCATTAAAGCTATGTGTCTCGGGATTAAAACATCCTGGGCATAATATTGAACATCCCTGCACCCATATTACTGTGCGTTTTCCAGGCCCATTTACATGAGATTCTTTTATTATCTGGTGTACTCTCATGATGCTTTTTCCTCTATGGCAGCGCATTACGCTTTAAACTAAACTCTGTTTTATATCCGCCTTTATAATCAAACTGGTGTGTCACGCTTTCAGCTATATATTCTCCGCTAAAACTTTCCCCTGCCATTTTTATCATTACTCTCATTCCCGGGATTAATTTATAATTTCCTTCTGCTATTCCCCGCGCCTTGCTGAAGTTATAGGAATTTTTCTGAAGCGCTCCTTCTGCCTGCTGTCTTGCATCATCTGCATCTATAATTTCCTGATCTGTAATAGTCTCTTCCCATTTACCATTTCCGCCTTTTGAAATTCCTGTCCAGTTTACAGAGCCTCCTATAATAAGCGGAATATTATCAATTACTGCATTGCCGCTAAATGCTTCATTTTTCATACTGTCCCAGCCAATATAGGTAACTCCTGATAAAGCTGTCTTTATATTTTCTTCTGCTTCAAAACTTATAAGGCTTTTTCCCCATTCAAATATTATTTCATCTGTGCGGACTTTTATTTCGCTTCCTGCATAGATTGTTGAATCATATGCATATATATCTTTTCCATAACTTTCAGCAAGTTTAAGAATATATTCATAATCACTATAGCCCTGTTCGCTTGTAAATATTCTTGCGCTTCCGAAATCTTCAACCTCTGCTTTAAGTGAATAACTTTCTATTATTCCTTTAATAATATCTGATGGCTTTTTCTGTTCAAAACTTATAGAGTGGCGCGCATGGTTAAGTTTATGCAGCACATTGCTTCCTGTTACTTCAAGCTGTTCTGCTCCATATTCAGGCAATATTGCCCTGAATCCCAAAACCTCACCTTTAAAAACTTCTCCCACATCATCTTTATACCCAAGATGGATTGATATCTGGCTTTCAAGAGAGATAACTCCTTTATCTCTTATTTTTACTGCGCTTGTATCAAACACTAAGCTGAATGTTGAAATTCCATTAAGCCTGTCATTTACTGCTATTTTTCTTAATGCTCCTTCATGTTCTACATCAAGACGCTTTCCATCTGCATATACTATCCATACTGGTGTTAAATGTTTTTCTGCACTCATATAACTTCCCTTATCAATATAGCGGAGGCAGTTCTACTATTGTTCCTGATGACAGATTTTCAGGATCATCTATATTGTTTGCCTCTGCTATTACTCTCCATTTTCCTGCATCATTATATTCGCGCGCTGATAATGATGAGAGTGTTTCTCCTTCCCTTACTACAAGACGTTTTGTATGGTCTGCTGATTCTCTTCTTGTATTTGAAAGTTGCGTTGCTGCTGTTGCATATTCTTTAAATACAGTTTTTAGTATTGCCCTAAGAGGAGTGCCGTCATTTCCAAACAGAGTAAAACGCTGTACAAGATCTTCAAGAACGCAGTCAAAGCTTAAATTACCCCATGAAAACCTAAGCAGCGGCGGCCTGTGCTCCTGTGCATTTACAAGCATCAGATTTTCTATTTTATTTGTATATTCCCTTACATCTGTTTTTTCTTCTGATGTATCAAAAAATAGTTCCATTGAAAGTCTTTTTCTTTCTCCTATTGTAAATTGCACAGGCGGGCTGTCCATTCCAAATACATTTACCTCGCTCCAGGGTGTTTTCTTTTCTATTACATATTCTTTTGGATTAAATAGTACCTCTATATCTTCTCCTGTATCCAAATTAGAGATAATTGCTTTTTCAAGAGCCATTTTATTCCTCCCTTTACTGTAAAAACAACTTTTGTTTTACTAAATATTAATTTAAATAAATGCTGATTAATATATGGCATTACTCAGCGCTGCATTATCAGACTCTCTCTTTACAGTAATGCAGCAGTAAAAACCTGTAAAAACATATATTTATTCAGCCTGTTATTATGAAAATATTGATTAACTATTTTAGTTAACCGCCATTTCCAGGACTTCTAAAATTACATTGCTAAAGTCTCAAAACAATTTAATTTCCGTCTACCATAAGTCCTTCATGTGTTATTTCTATTCTTTCAAGAGCAAATTCACTGCCGAGATTGCTTTCAAGCTTGGGTCCAATCAAGCGGCAGGGAAATGCTCTAAAAAAATTCCATCTTTTAAGTTCATTATTCTCGCTATCTTTTAAAATTATTGATCCGTTTTTTCTTTCAACTTTTTTATCTTCCAGCACAGTCTCTTTATACCATTTAAAAAGCGCTTCATTTTCAGTTATCCCTTTTTCAAGAATTAAATTAGGATATCTGGTTCTGCCGTAAAACTTATGTGTAGATGTATTAAGCCCTCCCTCTTCAATTTCATACACATATGTTTCAGCCTCAAGCCCTTCACATTTTTGAAATCTTGCTGTCTCAATGCCGTCAATTTCAACTGTGAAAAAATAAGAAGATATTCTTCTATCATCTGCCATGTTACTTCCTCCTTTTCTTCAACACTACTGAATAAAAATAGTTATCAAATATTTACCTAATATATAATTTTATAAAAAATAATTACAATTTACGGCTCATCAATATATACGCTTGCCCCTTCTTTTTCTGCTGTTATAGTTATCTTGAAAAATTCAGCAGGTTTTATAACAGCAATTCCTACCTCAAAAACAAGATATCCTTTATCTATCTGTTCAGGAGGATTAAGCTCTTCATCACATCTTACATAAAATCCCTGTTCAGAAGTGTTTCCTGCAAGATATCCCTCCATCCATAGATCAAGCAAAAACCCTGAAACTTGTCTTACCACTCTTTTTCTAAGTTTTTTATCATTTGTCTCAAACACTGCCCATTGTGTTCCCTGCTTAATAGTGCTTGATATTCGTGAAAATGTGCGGCGGACATTTATATAGCGCCATTGCGGATCAGAAGATAGAGTTCTTGCTCCCCATATTTTTATTCCTTTTCCAGGAAAATATCTAAGAATATTTATTCCATTGGGATAGAGCTCTTCATATTCACGTTCACTCACCCGTTTTGAAACACCTACAGCCCCATTTATAATTACATTTGCAGGAGCATGAAATATTCCCTTTTCGCTGTCTGCCGCAGCAATACAGCCGCATACCGCGCCTGATGGAGGTATATGAACAGTTTTCGATCCAAGAGTATCTAAAGGATCTATTATATCTATTGCAGGATAATATGCAGCGCATGAATAGCTGTCATATTTAGATGCCCATGATGCAACATCGCAGGTATTATATACAGAAGGAACATCAAAAATTGCAAACCTGTCAGAAAAGCGGAGAGCCTGGTTTAACATTGCAAGCTGAACAGCATGAACATCTTTTTTCTTTTCTTCTTCAGACTTTCCTGATTGTGACAAAAGCCATTCTATATCAGGTATTGCAATTAATGAAATATCATTCCTGCTTTCAAGAGCTCCCAATCCTTTATAATTTTCAGGCCCTTTGTAATATCCTATAATTTCTCCTGCAGTAATATCTGCAATTCCATCGCTTCCGCCTGAAGCGTTAATTGAAAAAATCTGCTTTACAATTCCTGAACAATTGCTTTTTCGTATTCTGCACAGCATGGAACGGTCATTTATATATTTAAAATAGTAACGGTCAGACATAGGATTCATGGAAAGATGTATATATGATTCGCTTTTTCCTTTGCATGAAATATTTATTGAAAAGAAAACTTTTTCTATTTTAATTTCAGATTTCTCTGTTTTATTTTCAGAAAAATTAATCTGTTTATTAACATATATTTTTTTGTCTTCTGCTTTTATTATGTTTCTGAAAAAAGTTTTTCCCATATATGTTATGCGTATAGTGTCATCAACTTTTATATCAGAGGAATCAAGTTCAACCCACAGCCCTTTTTCAAGATCAATATTATTTATCTTTCCTGCATTGTCTCCTTCAATCCATGTTCTTGCAGTTAAATAATTGCCCCATTTTCCTGGAGATGATGCTTCAAGTTCTATATAACCTTCAGAGCATGGTATTCTCATTTCTGCATGAGATGCTTCTTCCTGATTTGCAACTCTTACAATAACACACTCAGAACCGCCGCATTTAAAAAAACTGTATATTGAATAAGGCAAAATACCAACAGTATCAAATGAACCGAAAATTTTTATATATTCATCAAAGCTTTTTATATGAACAGGAATATTAAGAGGGCCGCGTTCAGTAATGCCTACAAAACCTGTAAGACATCGCACTTCCACCCGCAGCGGATTGAGTGAATATTGCTGTTCATCTACATAAATGCCTGGAACTGAAGGATCACGCATTTTTCTTTCCCTTCTTTTTTTTCTTCTTTTTTATATCAGGCATATATTTGCAAAATGGGCATAAGTCCCATGTATCTTTCATTCTTATACCGCATTCAGGGCAGCGCCTGCGTGTAATTCCCATCCGCCTTCTTTTTCCAATGCGCATCAATATACAAAGAATAATAATAAAAGCTATTGCAGCAACAGCAGCGGCAAGAACTGCCCATTTTACCCATCTTGGCACAGGAACTTTTACTGCAATAAATGTTTTTTGCCCTTTGCCATATGCATCCCGCTCATTTACTGTTACTTCAAGCTGATGATGCATATTATCTGCTTTCATATTTTTTATACTTATATCAATAATGTAGCACTGTGCTATCTTGTTAACTATTTTTTTAAACACAACAGGAATTTCTTTTTGTGTATTAGCAAAAATATAGGTGCCGCCTGTAATATCTGAAAGCTCATTAAGATTACTTAAACTTTGCATATTAAGAACACGTATGCCAATTGCATATATTGGTATATTTGATTCAGAAGCTATTGTGTGCATCTGGTCTTTTGTAAACCTGCTGTTTTGATCACGCCCGTCTGATATAACTATAACAATTTTTCTCTGATTGGCTTTTCTTTCTGTCTTTCGCAAAACATTAATTATTGAATCATAGACCCGGGGCTGCGCAGAAGAAGCTGTGACATTGTTTATAACTCCAACATCAATCTTGCTTTTTTCCATATCTTCAAAAAGAGGCACTGCTTCTTCTCCTATTGTGTAAAGAGAAAGAGTGTCTGAAGGTTTAAGCATATCTACAAACTGGATTATTGCATTTTTCTGAAAATCAAGAGGTTCTCCATCCATAATTCCGTTATTGGAAAAAAGAACTACATAATCAACAGGCATCTCTTTCATTGAAAAAGGAGTTATAGTTGTTTTTGTTTTTACTTCCATTGAATCTATGCGGAACTGAAACAGGCTTGGAGAAACGCTTGAAACAGATTCTCCCTTGCTGTTTTCTATTACAGTATAGGCTCTTATATCAGGATAGTTTTTTGAAATAATCTGATCTATTTTTATTGTTAATGTTTCTTTTCCTGTTTGGGCATAAATAGACGGGAAAATCATACACAACAATAAACAGCATAATAAAAGTTTTTTATTTTTTTTGCACAAGTGTATCATTTCCTCTCCTAAAGTAATTTAATTTTAAAAAGTGTTGACCCAAGTAAAATTATATCACCGTCAATAAGTGTTGTTTTTACAGTATCAATATTATTTACTTTTATCTGATTCCCGTTTCCAAGATCCACAATTGTGCATATACCGTCAGCTATTGTAAGATATGCATGCTGCCTGCTTAATTCATTGTTTAATATACGTATTTCAGAATCAGCTCCGCTTCCTATAAATGATTTTCCTTCATGTATTGTATATGTTTTTACAGGCCTGTTTTCTTCCAGCTGCACAAGCCATCCTGAAAGAGGCGCAAGACATACCGGACATTTTTTCCAGGAAGGATCCATCAAATGTCCTTCTACACAATATTTAAATCCCATAATAATTATTCCTCCGCTCTTTTCTCATAAAATCTGGTATATCCAGATAGTGCCTGTATTATCACGGCCTTTTTCGCCAATAGTAAATTTAACCAGCGCAGAATTTTCTTTTATTTCTCCTTCATCAAACTGCACAAATAAATTTCTCCATCTGTTTCTTGTATCTGCTCCGTCAACAGTAAGTGTTCTAGGCTCTGTTCCTTCAAGCTGAACTTCAACAGAATAATTTCCCTGGTGAATATCTGTGCGCCTTATGATAAGCATTTTCCGCCCCTTTATAACATTTCTAAGCCTGAACTGCATGCTGCCGCCAATCCATCTTTTTACAGTATCCTGCACACGCTGGCCGTCAGGATAAAAAAATGCTTCGCTTGATGTTGACGGATGCGTGCAATTAACAAGTTCAAACATATGATTTTCAAGAGATTCTTTTAAAGAACTATTTATTGTATCTACAAGCGTGTATCTCTCTTCTCCAAAAAGAAGAATATGAGGCATTGTATAGCTGATATATTTTATATCATCGCTGCTTACCTCTTTTGCAATTAATGTCTGTCTTATTCCATCCATTACTATTTTGTGAGCTTTGAGAAGTTTATCTATCTCTTCATAAGAGTTGCTGTAACTTTTTAGCCTGTCTCCGAATTCATACATTGCTGTGCGTGCAATTTCATATGAATTCTTTGTTGTATATAGCCGTCCCTGCCGCTCATGTGTTCTTTCATAATCTGCAATTTCAAATAAAATCTGATGGTCAAGGTCAAAAAAAGGAGAGATAAGATGAATAACATCATTAAAAAAAACTCCTGTGCACTGAACAATCATTTTTGATGTCATAGCTACTGTCTGAAGATTGCGCAGAGAGATTAATGGCACAACTTCATATCCTGATGCAGACACTGTCCGTGTATATTCAAAAACATCAATAAGAAATTTTAAAAGATAGTTTGAGACTCCCTTTTTTGTCCTAGGCACCCAGGGGATAAATCTGTAATCAAGTCTGTTTTTTCCAGGATCGCAGAAATCATCATTATTTTGAATCTCCTGTATTCCGCCGCCTTCTTCTTCTGCAAGCTGTATTCTTGCAAGTTCTATCTCGCGGTCAGGATCATTTATCTCCTGGACAATATCAAGCTTTACTGTCTCAAGCCTTTTTTGATATCCTTGAAGATCACTGTTTTCCTTATTTTGATAAAAATCTTCAAGCCGTTCATCATAGCTTATAGTTACATATACTGTTGCGGGAAGTTTGAATTTTTTTGGATCAAGCACAAGCACTTGAGGCTCATATAAAAAAAGAGGCTTTCCTGCAGCATCAAAAGCAATGCCTCTTCCCACAAGCAGGGTAATTAATCCGCCTTTTGTTTTTTCTGCCTGAACCTGAAGAGAATCAAGAAAACCTGATACAATACCATATCCATGAAATAATTTATTATATAAAAGCTCTTTATCAAAATGATAATCTTCTATTGCATTCCAGTAGGCAGGGCCTGCCTGTAAACCTGGAAAAAAATTTGCTCTTTTAAATATTGACAGCCTGTCTTGCATCTAGTAAAGCTCCTTCATATAGTAATACCTATATCGCTATCCATAGTTGTGTTATTTGAAATAGTTGTAACTTTTCTCTTTTTCTTTTCAGATTTGAGAAAATTGATATAGCATGTTGTATGAACAGGTTTTTCGTTATTTATTATTGTTGATATTCTTTGCAGCATTGTTTCTGAAAAAAATTTTTTTTCAACAGGAAAAAAAATAGTAAAACAATTATTAATATTTTCTTCATCTATTAAATGCGACTCAATATCTGAATCATCCATAATTGTCATTGTTTTATAAGGTATCTGGCCTTCTATAATCCTGGGCATAACTCCGCTAACTATGGCAAGATGCGTAGAAATTCCTATAGCTGTCCCCCTGTAGCGGTAAAGAGTAATTGCATATTGAAGAAATTTGCGTATCTCATCTTCCCCGCCTACTGTATCAAGATTAATTCCAAGCCATTCTGAAAGCTCTGGAAGAAAAGATGCCGGGCTTTCCATCGGCCTGTAATATTCATGTATATTATCAAGAGTAATAGATGTCTCATTCATAATATGCTGGAATATCATTAGAAAATTTCTAAGAAAATCATTTTCCTGATAATTTGAAGGAAGGTGTCTTATTGGATTTAAAGAAGATACTTTCATTTTTATTTTAGATATAGCGCTGTCATATATACAATCAAGAACAGTAAAGCGGGGAAAATCTGATTCCAGATATGTAATATCTATGTCAGAAACAGAGAGTTCAGGATAAATGCGTAAAACTCTTTTTCTTGCATTATAAAGATTCATCCCTACACAATGAGATATTAATTTTATTTTTTCATCTCTCTCTTTCATAAATAATTCCAGCTCTTAAAATTATTTAAAAATAATTTATTACAGACATTATATTGTTATGAAGATAATTACAATTTTTATCATAAGGCTTATGATAAAAATTTATTTTATATTTTATCTTCCCGCATTTTTTTCAAAACTGTTATATTAAAACAGCTTCTTAATTTATAAATAGCTTAATCCCATCTGCGCACAGTTATGCGGATATTGTCTTTTATATCCTGTTCTTCCTGCACAATGCTGTATCCCATTTCATGCACCTTATCCATAATTGTTTCATATGCATATTGTCTTGTAATCTTGTTCATAATATCTTCCTGCTTCTGTCCGGTAAAAGTCTCAATTGCCCACCAGTCTGCAACAACTTCATATCCTTTTTTTGCCTGCCTTATGCCAATGCTATATGATGAACCTGTCTTTATTTCAAAAATACAGTTTTCAATTATTTCGTTTTTGCCATATCCTTTTAAAGTAAGGGTAGTTTTTTCTTCTGCTTCAACATATTTCATCCCAAGTACTTTCAGCGCTTTTTTTAGATATTTTAAGTCTTTTATTTTTGTCTCAATCTTTGAGATGTGTGACATCAATTACTCTCCTTGCTTTCCCTAACTTTCTCGCCTATCTTAATACGCACATATCCATTTTTGCCTATTTTGTATGACAGCATTTCAATTTGCGCATTAAAAAAATCCTTGGTTACTTCTGTAATTTTAAAAGTGCCTATCTGTTTTGAAAATTCCTGATCTTCAGATATATCTCCTGTCACTCCTGATGCAATACCTGTCCTGTCATTTCCTATACGTGCAATAAAAGTTTTCTGCACTCCATTTACTTCTGCAACTTCAATAATTTTAAAAATATTATAAACAGGTTCATATTCAACAACCTTTTTAGGCACAATAGTTTTTGGAAGAGGTGCTATATCCTGCAGCACAAGAGGGTCCTGAATAATAACAACAGGTTCTGCTGATTTACAGCTATAAAAAACAGAAGCATATAAAAATAATAAAACAGAACAATATAGATGCTTCATCAACAACTCCTATTTCTCAAGCAGTTTCCAGACATATTCGCCTTTTCTATCTGTAAAAATCATTGGAACATTTTCCAGCAATAAAAAATATGTGCTATCCATTTTTTCAAACTCTGCAATCTTTTTCCCATTAGAATCTGTCTGCGGAGGAGGAATATAATCAGAATCTATAGATAAATAAGATCCTGTTTTTATTTTATGAAGTCCTTTGGGAAGTGCAAAATTTTTAATTATATCCCATCCAGCAAACATATCATTTATAAAAAAACCATATTTCGGAGCTTCAAGCTGCGGCACATAACTGTATTGCTCGGCAGTAAATATGGTTGAGACAATTTTTTCTGAAATTAATTGATATATATTCCAGACATCTCTTAACGGCATTACATCCATTGGATACTGAATTGAATATATTTTTGAATTATTTTTTAAATCATAAACATCTACTAAAATAATATTTATTTTATCTGTAAGTTTTACTTTTCCCTTTATTCTATAATCTGCATTTACAGAATTAATTCCATGTGTTTCAGAATATTCAGAAAGGGCAGAAAAATTCATTACCTGAAAAAGCTGTGTTGATGCAAGCTGGTATCCAAGAATCTTGCTGAAATAATCATCTCCTGCCCTTATAGGAATTCCATCAAGAGTAATAAAAGGAGTTGTTATAAAATCAAATTCTCCGCTTTCAAGCTCAACAATTTTTCTTAAATCCATTGTAAATGGATCTATTACAACACGTTTCTTTCCTTTTTCAACTGCTGCTGAAAGAGAAAAAAAGCGTGTCTTAAATTCATTTAGGCAGACAGAAACAACATTTGCTATTTCCTGTTCATTATTAAAAAAGCGTATTATTTTTACAGGATAATTTGTTATTGAAAGAGAATAAAACTCAAGTTCCAGAATAAAAAAATCCTGGCTTTTAAATATATATGGCCTGCAAAATCCGCGAAGCGAAACTGAATATTTTTCAGATGAAACTGCAGAGAAAAGATCAAAAGGATTTTCTGCTTTTTTTTGTCCATTTCCATATGTAAGTGTAAGCCATCTTGTCATTAAAACAGGTTTTGCAATTTTATTTGTTACCATCTGCCTTGTAAGTTCTGTATCAATTTTCAAAAGCATTTCCCCGGGAATAATAGAAGAACCCTGTGCAGGAAGCATTACTATTGCAGGCACTGTTTCATCAAAGCTTGAATAGAGGTTTTGCATATCATTAATAACACGTATTTCAGGCTCTATATCTTCTTTGTTACCTTTAGCAAGGAGTGAATATGGGAATAGAAATATGATTGCACAAATCAATAAAACTGTTTTTCCTGCACACATTTCTTTAATATTCACCTTATTCACTCCTTAAAATTTTACTGCAAGGCTATTATGCCCATTCAGCATTTTCATAAACAATTGAAATTGTTTCCTGGATAACACCAGTTTCTGAACTGCTAAGATCAGATACAGTCCATCCGCATGGAACACAATTAAAGAGGTTTCTTCTCTGTATTTCACTTGTGCCGTCGCGATCCATAAAAACTATTGATAAAGATTTTTGTTCAGGATTTCCGCGTTCTACAGATTTCCACCATTCTTTAAGAACCTTGTCTCTTGGATCTGCATTTCTTACAAGTTTTACTGTTTCGTATTTTACCTTTCCGACAACTTTGCGTGGATTCTTATCCATACCGCCCATATCGTCAGAAACTTCTGCTGTAGCTCCAAGACCTGATACAGAAACAAAGTTTCCATAATCGATCCCGTCAACTTCCACCTTAAAATAGGTTTTAGTGGTAGGAAAATATTCAGCCATTCTATACTCCTTTTTGGCTTACAAGCCAACAAACTCAGACACAGTTTATATGCCTGGATAATAATTTATTCGTTTTCAAGAGTTTTCTGTGAAACTCTGAAGACTACAAATTCAGCAGGTTTGGCAGGAGCCAAACCAATTTCAACAACTACATATCCGCCATCAATTGATTCAGGCGGATTAAGCTCATCATCGCACCTGACATAAAAAGCTTCTTCAGGAGAGTCTCCGAAAAGCGCTCCTGACTTCCATGTATTTAAGAGAAATGACGTTAAATTTCTTGTTATTTTTTTCCACAAATCGCGTGTGTTTGGTTCAAAAACAACCCAGTTTGTTCCATTCTGAATAGCCTGCTCAACCATACAAAACAGCCTTCGCACATTAATATAGCGCCACTCAGGATTTGAACTTATTGTCCTTGCTCCCCATGCCCTTATTCCCCTGCCGGGAAATTCGCGTATACAGTTTATTCCTTTTGGATTTAAAAGTTCCTGTTCCGCATCTGTTAAATTATATTTAAGGCCAAGCGCTGTTCTGAAAATTTCATTTGCAGGAGCTTTGTGCACTCCCCTTGTTGCATCTACACGGCTATATATACCGCACATTCCTCCTGACGGCGGAGCATATACATTCTGGTCTGCTGCAGTATCATACATAGATATCCATGGGAAATAATATGCGCCCATTATTGAGTCGCGGGGCATTGGCATTGTATCAATACCTTTTTCAAGAATTTCAGGCGAATCAAGAACAGCAAATCTGAATCTGTTTTTCTCACAATGAGTAAGAATTGCATCCTGTGCTGCAGGATCTGTCACGCCTGGCGCAGCTACAAGAGCAATGTCAGACACTGTATCAAAAAGAGGCAATCCTGTTTTTTTACCAACACCTTCATCTGTCCCAATTATTAATTTAGCAATGTCAGACGGATTTTCAATTTTTACAGGCTCTTTTTTCCCGCTTATTGCAGCTTTTTCTTCTTCTGATATTTCAGGCGCAGAAGCAAGATTATTTATATAACACTTTGTTCCGCCATTTTGAAAAAACTGATATACTCCATGAGCAAGCCATCCATTAGTGTGAAACCCGCCAAATATTTTGGTATATTGTGTCCAGTTTGTAACCAGGACAGCTTCATTTACAGGTCCCTTTTCTGCTACACCTAGAAACCCGACAATATTTGTGGCACCTGCTTCTATAGGTTTTGATCCACTTTCAACTTCTTCTACATACACACCCGGAGTTTGATACGTAGGCACTTTTTTATCCCCCTTTTATTATTATTTATTTAGGTAAACATGATTATTGCGCCATGCATTAATCAGTGTTACATTACTTCACTCATAATTTTAAATAAGACAAATGCTTGCCTAAAATTATTTTTCCAAAACTATTTATCCTGATCTTTAATAACACCTCTGACTTCTCTTTTCTCAACCCGTTTAAATTCTTTTCCTCTAAGCGAGTTAATTCCTGCATCAAGCCTGTATTCAAGGACAAGAGAAGGCATAGCGCCTGGAGCCGTATATTTGCTGCCTGTAATATTACGTATAACTGGTTCAAAAAATATTTTATTTTCACTGTTTCCATGCCAGCTATATTCACCTGCATCAAATATATTTTTATCTTTTAATGCACTTATAATATTTCCTGCTGTTTCAAGAACAGAGTTGTATGTTTTTCCGATTATATTAATTGCAAACAGAAGACCTACAAGCGACGGAAGTTCATACATTTTTTCATCAACAACAATTCGCTGTCCTGTTTTATCCTGAACCATCTGACAGATATCAGTTACAGTAAGATATATAACTGTGTTTAAAACAGAGAAGTCAAAAGAAGGTATATTATCTTCTGCAGTAAATAAGCCTGATGCTTTTCCTGTTTCTTTCAGAAAAGAGAATAATGTATTATATGCATGCTTTAATATTGCTGACTGACTCATACAAGTTCTCTCCTGTTTTCAATAGTGATATCAGAAAGAAATGGTATTTCATCCTCTTTTACTATAATTTTTTCAACTATCACGCCTGCATCTCTGTCAAAAAGATTGATTTTATCAACAGATAAAATACTATCTATTTTTTCAAGATGCTTTAAAACAGCGCCGCTTGTTACAGATTTTCCAAAATCCCACCCGCTGCCTTTATTTCCCAAAAGAGCATGAAAATAGGTAAAAAGAGTTTCCATTATCTCTTTTTTAAGACGTTCAATATCAAGAACATCGCTTTTAAATATAAGAGTAAGATAAATTGAAAATGTCCTGTATATTGGAGACTGCACCCGTATTTTTGTTCCTACAAGCTTTCGTTCATTAAGATAGTTTGTCACACGCCTTAAAAGCTCTCTTGACGGCACAAGTTTGTCAGTTATTAAAGCTCCAGGAGCAATTGTTGGAATAATAATTATTACTATCTCGCCTTTTTTGTTTTTTTCTTTAAGACACCATGCACGGCCCACAGAAGCAGAAGCTTCTCTTGAAAGCCATTTGAAATCATCTGCAGTTACTGCGCGCTGCAGGCTTTTAAAAACACCAGATGCCCTGCTTTTTAAATTTGCAACATCTTCCATATCTGCGCCGCCTTCTGCAGGAAACGGATTATTGCATTCTGAAACAAAAGGAATATTTTTGGAAAGTATGCGCAGTGTATTTGCAGCAACATTTCCGCAGCTTCCTCCTCCAACACTATAGGATTCAAGTTTTATATTAAATTTTCTTCGCGGAGGATTTACACCTCTATACCCGTCGCCGAAATATATTTTATTTTCCCTGTAATCAACAACAACATGTCTTGAAAAAGAGTTTGAAGAATAAAAATTTTCAACTTCTTTATACCTTACCCAGACTGCATCCCCATCTTCATAATATGGATTATCAATTCCATCTTCTTTCATTGAATCAAGTTCATTTGTCGGAGGTATTGATCCTTCATCAACATAAAGAATCATTCCAGGCAAAAGAGGCGAATGTGCTGCCGAGAATTTCTGTCCAGGCGCTCCAGTTCCAGAACCTATTATTTCATCTTTATATGTTTTTACATTTTTTGCATAAACAGAATTCAAAAGAACAGATTTTATTATTGGCATAGATTCAAAACTTCCTGATAAAAGCCTTACCCTGAACCAATAAAGTTCTTTGCCAAACTCTTTTTTTATATTTAAATCGGGAGGAGTCATGAATTCTATATAGCCTGATTCATGAAAAGAATCTGTAAAATCATTTACAGCAAGCAAAATCCATTCATTTCCATTCCAGTATTCCCATACAAGATCAAGCGCCCGTCTTTCAGTTTCAAATGCTGAAATATTTTTACTAAAAAAGCTGTATCTATGGTTTTTGGGTTTGGGAGACTTTGTTTCATCAATTTTTATATAAATTGAGTTTTGCCCGGCAGGAAATCCGGAAGAAAAACCAAAATATAGGGATGGAATAGTATCGCGGGAGAGAGAAAAAAGATCTACTTCCCTTTTTGCCACATCATTGCCGATAAGTATCTTTCCAAAATCTTTAAGAGTAAAATTAGATTCTGTATAAATGTTTTCAGGTAAAAATTTTTCCGACTCAAATGTAATTCTTATTTTACTAAAAACAGGAGAATGCACTTTTGAAGAAAATTTCCATATCCAGTTATCTTTTTCATCTTTTACATATGTTCCGCCTATTGAAAAATCTTTTGTATGAAGCCTTATTCTTATCCAGTAATGCTCATCATTATTTATTACAGTTTTTTTCATATTTTGCGGAATTGTAAAGGTTACTTCTCCCTGTTTTTTAAATGAAAATGTATGGTCCATGAATTTTTTTGAATTATCTGCAATAGAAATCCAGTTCATGCCGTCCCAATATTCATAAACAAAATAGACATGTTCATTTTCATTTCCAGGCACATATAGTTCGCTAAATGTAAATAAAAGTCTTACCATTCTTCCTGTGTTTGAAAATATTTCATCAGCAGCAATATAAAAAATTTCATTGTATTCAGGATTTTCATTAAACATACGGAACGAATTATTCATATCAACAGGTGTATATTGCGAACCGGAATTCATTAAACAAAAATCAGGCATAAATCCTGAACTGTTTGGATGTGTATTTAGTAAAATAGCTGAAATTGTTAATACCTTTTTCTCTTTTGGCATTTCAGAA
>JAVBQS010000174.1:0-3441 GCA_031548835.1 Spirochaetia bacterium | reverse complement strand
AATTCACATATTTGTTTAACTTTTCCAGCGGATCTCCCAATTTACTCAATTCCGCTAATCGGTCTGTTTCGTCAAAGAATCCCTTTTGTTTCATTATTCTATTTTATCATACTTTTTTCTGAGTTTTTAGAGGTGCCCTTATTGTATTAACAAATGAACCAGATATAATAACAGAGCAGGCACCAGATTTAATTGTTCAAAATATTGAGTTTGAATTAAATGTACCTAACAATATTAGATTTTCTTCTGCACATCATAAGATTGATGTTTTAAAATATTTATCATTTTATGGGGATAGTTATTCAATATTATTGGACAATGATGTGGTATGTATAAATAAAATTCCTGAAAACTTGATTGGAATAATTAAGCAAAAAATTCCAACATATTATGACATAACAGAGGCTTGTTATCCGGCATATGGGAGGATGAAAATTATAAGCGACAAGACACTCGTAATGGGCATTGACTCTATTGGAAATTGGGCTGGTGGTGAGTTTCTAGGAGGCGACAGGAAATTTTTCAACAAGATTTATGAATACTGCATAAAATACTGGGAGAAATATTTGATCAATTTTACAAACCTTCACCATCAAGGCGATGAAATGTTAATTTCTTGTGCGATAGAACAATACGTTTTGGACGGACACCCTATTTTTAATGCTGGAAGCTTTGGCGGTATTGGAAGATATTGGAGTGTACAAACTTTACATATTGGAAAGCCTTTTGACGCATATTTAGATAATTTTTTATTGCATATTCCTGCGGACAAAGAGTATTTGGCAAAATATAACAAAAAAGTGGATTTTATAGAAGATTACAAAAAGTACTTAAAACAAAAAAACAAAGGTAAAAGAAAAGAAATAATCAAGAAAATAAAAAGATATATTAAGAAAATAATAGGATATTAGAGCAAAAAATGGGGCAGCTTCTCTGCTTTCTTATGATTACAGGCGGATTATTATTTATTCTTTATGCATATAAACGGCAGGCCCGGGAGCTCCGCGAAAAAGAAAGAGAAGAGTCAAAGAAAAAAATTCGAAAAAAAAGAAAATAGCCTTTTCCGGCAAATTATATTTATAGAATCTTTTTAATAATTATGAAAAAATATTTTTTATTAAATAATAGAGGAGGAGTCGTATGAAATACAAAAAAATATGTAAATTATTTACAAAAAAATTTTGGGAGAATCATTTACCAAAAATTAAATCAAAAAAAGGGAAATTTGAATGTAACATTTGTGGGAATAAGGCAGATATTTTTGGTAGCGATACATGGCATGAAAATACAATATGTCCATATTGTCATTCTGAGGTAAGGCATCGGTTAGAATATGCTATATTCCAGTTTACAAATAAATATAAAAAAGATGATATTTTTAAGGGTAAAAATATTTTGCATTTTGCTGCCGAAAAACCGCTTGCAAAACAATTAAAAAGATATTCAAAAAATTATATATGTGCAGACATAAAAACCGGAACTGATATAATGAAGATGCCCCAATATACTAATGAAACATTTGATGTGGTTATAGCAAATGATGTTTTAGAACACATAAATATCTTACACAAAGGGATTTCAGAAGTATATAGGGTATTAAAGTGTGGTGGATATTTTATTTGTACAGTTCCTCAAAAAGATAATTTGGAAAAGACAGAGGAAGACCCCAATATAAACACTCCAGAACTCAGAGAAAAATATTATGGACAAAATGATCATATGAGAATATTTGGGAATGATTTTAAGGAGATACTTAAAAGTTCAAATTTTACAGTAGAGGTAATAGATAAAGATTATTTTTCTAAAGAAATTGCAGAAACGCATATATTATTTCCACAAAAACTATCAATGAAAAGCAATGTAACAAACTATAGAAAAATATATATGTGTAAAAAATAGCATAAGCAAAATAATGGCAAATAAACAACATGTATCACCTGGATACGTTTTGCTATATGCAGATATTAACTACTTACACTGCCCACTGTTCAGCTTGTCATATATACCTATGATATTAAACATTGTTACTCATGGCTGCCGGAATATTTGTAGTATTTTTTATATAATAATTAATTATTAGAGTTAATCAAAAATAAAATATTTAATACACTGTTAATTATATGAAGACTATTATATTAAAAACAGAAAGACTTATTTTAAGAAATATAACAGAGGATGATGTAAAAGAAATATTTTCTTTATATAGAAATGAGAATGTTTGTAAGTATTATGACATAAAACCTTTTACAGAAATAAATCAAGGATATGAACAAATAAAAAAATGGAAAAATTTATTTTTTGACAGAAAACAAATACGGTTAGGAATAATATTAAAAGGAAAGCTTATAGGAACCTGCGGAATTTATTCAATATATTGGCATCAGAAGAGAGCAAGCATAGGTTTCGATTTGCTTCCGGAATACTGGGGAAAAGGATTGATGGCAGAAGCTTTAGCTGTATTTTTAAACTATTGTTTTAGGGAATTAGAAATACATAGGCTGCAAGCATTGGTATTAAAAGAAAATGAAGCTTCAAAAAAATTATTATTAGAATTAGGATTTAAATATGAGGGAACGCTAAGAGACTATGAAATATGGGAGGGAAAAGGATTTGTCAATTTAGAAATATATTCATTATTGAACATATATGCCAAAAATTAATTTAAATCTTTTTCTAAAACCAACCTTAGTTCTCTTTTTATCTATTAAAACTTTTCATGCTTTTAATTTAGAATTTTATAATTGAATATTTTAACTTAAACCAGCAGGAAAATATTAAAAAAAATCATAAAATCTACAATAAAATAAATATCATTTTGCAAACTTGCTATTCAATCCTATAATTTAAATAGCTCAGTATCACAGGAGAGTATTATGTTATTTGATATAGCAAAACTTATATTAGCGGTAATAATTGCCATTATTGCAGGAAAGCTTATCTCCGGAATGTTTATGGGGCCATATGCTATAAAACTTATAAACAACAATATGCTTAACAGTCTATGGTTTACAGATATTAATCATGTCTGCGAAATTACAATAGGATTAATGATTGGGACAGAGTTGGTCTGGAAACAAATAAAAAAATCAGGAAAACAGATTATTATAATGACTCTTACAGAATCAGTTGGAACATTTATTGTTGTTACAGCTGCTTTTTCTATCTGCTTCTGGATTCTTAAACTTCCTGTATATATAGCGCCTATTATGGGATCAATATCGCTTGCAACAGCGCCTGCTCCATCTCTTTCAATTGTAAAAGAATATAATGCAGACGGGCCTGTTACAAGAACGCTTATACTATACTGCGCCCTTTTGTCAACACAAAAATAAAATAAATTAAGGTGGTTGTTGATTATGCGGCCAGGGGTTTTCCCCGAGGCTGCCCATTGGTAAAGACTGAAAAGTACTGTTCATCCGGAGTGAGGTAATCAAGGGACGC
>JAVBQS010000232.1:0-9757 GCA_031548835.1 Spirochaetia bacterium | reverse complement strand
ATTAAAATCTTGTGAAGCTGTAAAAAGAGTTATGGAAATAGAATCCCGTTTTACAAGACCTGGAACCATGACAATAAGCCATTCAACAAAACTTATGCTTGATAATATAGCAACTATTGGTATAAAACTATTAGAGGGAACTCCCCATGAATATTATAATTATGAATTCAAATTGGAAAACAAGTGAAAATATTAATTATCAGTGATCAAAAAAAAATAAAAGAAAGTTTTTACAATCTTAATAAATCTAACTATGAAGTTGAAATAGTTTGCAAGGCAAATTATAAACAATATATAAAAAAATTATCAGAACCAGCCATTTTATATTTTGATATTTTTCAAAATAGTGAAACAGAATACTGGAAAGAGATTAAATCACTTTTAAAACTGCAAAAATATTTTCTTGGAATTATTGATTCAAAAACATCTGTGCAGGATCCTGCTTCTTTTTTTCATGCAGGAGTTGTTGATTATATTACTAAAAAACAGCTTTATGAAGGAATTAGTCAGAAACGTATAAAAAATATTCTTGATTTTAAAAAAGAAATATTACCTGAAAAACAATGTGAAAAAAATAAAAAAATAGAGCTATCCCAAAACCGAAAAGAATTTTCAGCAGGGTTTATCCCAAATGGCGAATGGATAAATGCAGAAGCAGGAAAAGAATATGTATTTTATTTTCTTTTTGCAGAAATTGATTTAGCTTCTGACTGGAAGAAAAAATGCGGGCAGGCTCATTTAAAACAGATTAAAGATGTTTTTTATAATTATATACGTCAACATATTGAACCGGCAAATGGGCGGATATGGATGTGGAACGAGTTTGGCGGCCTTGCTCTTATTCCATATACAAAAAAATATCCTGATATAGCAGTAACAGCCTCTAAACTTATAGCACATGCTCCTATAGCAAGCTGTGAAGATTTTCCATTTAAAATGGAAATATCATACAGATTAGCTCTGCATATTGGAGAAACAACATATAAAGAAAGAGGAAAAACAGGTACTATTGTTTCTGACTCTATAAATTTTATTTTTCACTTGGGGCAAAAATTTGCCAAACCAGGTAATTTTTATTTAACAGAAGAGACATATCATAAAATTCATCCGGGATTAAAAAAATTATTTCTTCCTGATGGAATTTTTGAAGATAAAAATATACTAAGATTAAAAAGATTTATTTTAAATTAATCAATTTATTTATCAAATTTAACAATTTTTAATTTTTCACAAATAATTATTTTTTATAATTTAATATATTTTAAATAATCAGTATGAATATTTATGCTTTATATATATTTCAAAATTTTAATCAGCTATTATATGTATAAAATAAATAGATTATTTTAGCCAATATAGGGCAGTATTTTATAAAAAATGGTAATATTTCTTCCTTAACTTATCTTTTCAAACTCTATTCTAAGTTATTTATCAATATTATTAAAAATATTAAAAACTTATTCATTTACTACTCCTCATAATTTAAATAATGTGATATTTTTTTAATGTATTAAAATACATAAATATGTATTTTAATACATTAATCCGCAATATTGATAAGGGGAACAGATGAAACGGGAAGATATAAATAAAGTGCTTATAATTGGTTCAGGGCCTATTGTAATCGGGCAAGCATGTGAATTTGATTATTCAGGAACTCAAGCTTGTAAAGCGCTTCGGGAACAGGGATATAAAATTGTGCTTGTTAACTCAAATCCTGCAACAATAATGACAGATCCTGTAATGGCAGATGCAACATATATTGAACCGTTAAATCTTGCACGGCTTGAACAAATTATTGAAAAAGAAAAGCCTGATGCTCTTCTTCCAAATCTTGGAGGACAAACAGGCCTTAATCTTGCTTCTGAACTTCATAAAGCAAAAATACTTGAAAAATATAATGTAAAAGTTATTGGAGTAAATCTTGACGCAATTGAAAGGGGAGAGGATAGAGAGATTTTTAAAAAAACAATGCAAAAACTTGGAATAGAAACACCTCTTTCTGATATTGCTTATTCTGTCTCTGAAGCTGAAAAAATTGCAGAAAAACTTTCCTATCCTGTAGTTGTAAGGCCTGCATATACAATGGGGGGCTCAGGAGGAGGGCTTGCATATAATGTTGAAGAGCTCCGCACAATTGCAGGAAGAGGGCTTGAACTTTCTTTAACCCATCAATGTCTTATTGAAGAATCAATTCTTGGCTGGGAAGAGCTTGAAGTTGAAGTTGTGCGCGACAGCAAAAATCAGATGATTGCTGTCTGTTTTATTGAAAATATTGATGCAGTCGGAGTTCATACAGGAGATTCTTTCTGTGCAGCTCCATTTTTGACAATTGATAAAAAACTTGAAAAAAAACTTCAGGAACAGGCATTTAAAATTGTTGAATCAATAGGAGTTATAGGTGGAACAAATGTCCAGTTTGCACATGATCCTAAAACAGGACGTGTTGTAATTATTGAGATTAATCCCAGGACATCAAGGTCTTCTGCGTTAGCATCAAAAGCTACAGGATTTCCAATAGCATTAATTTCTGCAAAACTTGCAGCCGGCATGACAATGGATGAGATTCCATACTGGCGCGACGGAACTCTTGAAAAATATACTCCATCCGGCGATTATGTAGTTCTAAAATTTGCACGCTGGGCTTTTGAAAAATTCCGCGGTGTTCAAGATGTGCTTGGAACACAAATGAAAGCTGTAGGCGAAGTTATGGCTATTGGAAAGACTTTTAAAGAAACTTTTCAAAAAGCAATCCGCGGTTTGGAAAATAGCAGGCACGGCCTTGGGTTTGCCAAAGATTTTAACAGGAAAACACTTGATGAACTTATGGACATGCTAAGAATGCCTACAAGTGAACGTTATTTTATTTTATATGAAGCTCTCAGAAAAGGAGCTGATGTTAGTAAACTTTATGAGCTTACATATATAAAAGAATATTTTCTTGGACAGATGAAAGAACTTGTAGAACTTGAAGAAGAGATATTAAAAAATCCTGGGAGGCTGCCTTCAGATGAGCTTTTAACAAAAGCAAAAAAAGATGGATTTTCAGATAAATATCTTGCAAAAATTCTAGGCATAAGGGAAAAAGATGTACGTAAACGCCGCACAGAACTTGGAATAGTTGAAGGCTGGCATGCTGTTCCTGTTTCTGGCAAGGAAGATACTTATTACTATTATTCCACTTATAATGCGCCTGATGTATCAAAAGCAAGTTCCAATAATAAAAAAATAATGATTCTTGGCGGAGGCCCCAACAGAATAGGGCAGGGAATCGAATTTGATTACTGCTGTGTCCATGCTGCTTTTGCGCTTCGTGATCAGGGATATGAAACAATAATGGTTAACTGTAACCCTGAAACAGTTTCAACAGATTATGATACAAGCGATAAACTCTATTTTGAACCTGTAACACTTGAAGATGTTTTGCAGATTTATGAAAAAGAAAAACCTCAAGGCGTTATTGTTCAGTTTGGAGGACAAACTCCTCTTAATATTGCAAGAGAACTTGCAGATGAAGGAGTAAAAATTCTTGGAACAACTATTGATAGTATTGATATAGCAGAAGACCGCGATCTTTTCCGTAAAATGATGGAACAGCTTGAAATACCAATGCCTGAAGCTGGAATGGCTTCCAATATTGATGAAGCCATTAAAGTTGCAAACAGTATAGTATATCCTATTATGATAAGGCCCTCCTTTGTCCTTGGCGGACGAGGAATGGAAGTTATCTATGATGAAAATATGTTAAAAGAATATGTTGCAAAAGCAGTTGGAGTTACGCCTGACCGCCCGCTATTGCTTGACAGGTTTTTACGAAATGCTCTTGAATGCGAAGCAGATGCGTTATCTGATGGTAACGAAGTATATATTCCTGCTGTTATGGAACATATTGAACTTGCTGGCGTGCATTCAGGAGATTCAGCATGTGTAATACCGCCTGTTTCAATAAATAATAAAAATCTTGAAAAAATTAAAGAATATACCATGAAAATTGCAAAAGCGCTTCATGTGTGCGGGCTTATGAATATGCAATATGCTATAGAAGATGATAAAGTCTATGTGCTTGAAGCAAATCCAAGGGCAAGCCGGACAGTTCCTCTTGTATCTAAAGTGTGTAACACTCAAATGGCGCGGTATGCAACAAGGCTTATGCTTGGAGAAAAACTTTCAGATTTAGATTTGCATGAAAAGAAATTCTCCCACTATGGCGCAAAAGAGGCTGTTTTTCCTTTTGATAAATTTCCGGAAGTTGACCCTGTTCTTGGCCCTGAAATGCGTTCAACAGGAGAAGTTCTTGGCCTTTCTGACAGTTTTGCGCTTGCTTTTTATAAATCCCAGGAAGCAGCAGGCAACTTTTTGCCGTCTGAACTTGATCCTTCAAAAGGTGCGGGAAAAGTGCTTATAAGTCTTTCTGATAAAGATTCATTTTCCAAAGAAGCAATAATAAATATAGGAAAAACATTTGTTAAGCTTGGTTTTGTAATTCTTGCAACAGAAGGAACAGCAGAATTTTTCCGCAATGGCGGAGTTGCTTGTGAAATTATAGCAAAAATTCATGAAGGAAGGCCTAATGTTGTTGATGTAATTGTTAACCGCCAGGTTTCTTTGGTAATAAATACTCCAAGCACAAAAAGAGGCTCGCTTGTTGATGAAGCTGTCATAAGAAAGGCAGCTTTAAAATATAAAATACCATATATCACAACTTTGGCTGCAGCAACAGCATCTGCACAGGGAATTGCAGCAGCAAGAAATGGAAAAGGCAATGTAAAATCTGTCCAGGAATATCATAAAGAGATAAAAGAGATATAGATTTTTCTCTGTTTTTGATTTTATATTATTTAAGCAACTTTATTTTTGATAAAATATTTTAAAATAAATATAGCAATTATTATTCAGGAATCATATTGAATATGATTCCTGTTTTTCTATAAATATAAAAAGTTTATAACAAAATATTATTATGAAATATTAAAAAATCCTGGTATAAAAATTATGCTAAAAATAAAAATGTGTAAAATATTGATCAACTATTATCAGAATTCCTAATATAGATACATAAATCCCAAATCCAACAAGCGATTTTTCCTTTACTATCTTTAACATAAATTTAACTGAAAATATACCTACAACAGCAGCAGTCAAAGTTCCTGCAATTATATAAGATAATCCAATAGTTCCTGAAGATGATGAATTATTTGTTACAATATCTTTTAATTGAAATACCAAAGCGCCAAAAATAGCTGGAATAGACATTAAAAAGGAAAATCTGGCAGCAAACCCTCTCTCAATCTTTCTGGAAAGAGCCCCTGAAAGGGTAAGTCCGGATCTTGAAATTGCAGGCATAATAGCTGCACTCTGCATAATACCTATTATAGCAGCATCTACCCATGTCATATCATTTTCAGTTTTTGTTTTACCTGCTCTTTTGGAAAGATATTCAGCAATAAAAAGTGCAAATGCTGTAATTAAAAAAAAGAAACCTATATATAATGCTGAATGAAAAGCTTCTTCAATAAAATCCTTAAATATTAAAGCAATAATTACTGTTGGAATTGTAGCAATTATTAATAATCCTGTCAGTTTCTGTATAGGATGTTTTAAAATTCCTATAATATCTTTCCATAGCACTATAAAAACTGCTGTGAGTGTTCCAATATGGAGCATAGTATCAAACAGAAGGGTAGGTTCAGAAATACTAAAAATTTTTTGTAAAAGCACCAGATGCCCGGAACTGCTGACTGGTAAAAATTCAGTAATACCTTGAACAGCTCCCAATATTATTGCTTCAAATAATCCCATAGAAAATATCCTTTTTAAAAACGTAATTAATTATATAATTATATCAGGTTTTAGATATATAATTATTAACTGAAATAATTTTAATATGAAATAGAAAAAAGCAAACTATTGCCTGTAGGAGTAACGATAACTTCAGATTCATTATTTTTTGTTCTTAAATGCAATTTAGGTATAAACCATCCATAGAAAGTTCCTATAAGAGCTCCGGCCAGGACATCTGTTACAAAATGATTTCCTGAAGCAACCCTTAATACACCAACAGAAGCAGCAATAGAATATCCGCCTATTATAAGAGGTATTTTCCATTTAGAATCAGGATATTCTGCTGAAAAAGTTGTAGCCAAAAAAGTAGCTCCCAGAAAAGCAAAAGCAGTATGTCCTGATGGAAAGCTATTATAATAGTCATCTTCCTGGCCTGAAGGAATATCTCCTTCATAAGTATATGGACGGTTTCTTGATACTGCTAATTTAAAAAGATCTTTTGTTGTCATAGTTAATAAAAAAGCTTCAGCATACATAACAACATATGTGCCAAGAAATTTTAAATCTTTTATATTTTCCAAAACAGAGAATACAGGCAATGCAAGCGCAGCTCCTGCTGCTACTGTACTAACAGTATCCAGTGTTTTATTATATGGATAGATAAATTGTTTATCTAAAAAATTAATATCGTCTTTGGATTTTGTGCTGCCTGTCTCAGCATCAACAAATAAATTTGGAGCAAAGAGGCTTGCTGCAACTGCTGCAAGAATTACTTCTGTTTTTAAATCCAGATCATATACACTTTCTGAAAAAGCAGGAACTGTGATAAAGGATATGCAAATAGACAAAAGTATAATTATTTTTTTAAATTTACTTAAAAAAACAGGTTTATTATTAATAAAAAAAGAAAGCCTTAAATAAATTATTTTCATATGTTAATTTTCTCCATATTTTTTATTACATTTATTTAGTTCAAATATTAAGAAAATATTATTATTATCTGATTTTTATAAATTTTTACTTACTATCATCAATTGTTCCTCTAAAAATATTTGTATAAGCAGCGCCATCTGAAATTGCATTGCTTCTTATCAAAAATTCTTTACCATTCCAATGTATTTTTACAGGAATACCTTTATCATTGTATAATTTTTCAATTGTTTCACTATAAAGTTCTTTGGTGTCTTCATTAAAGCTTGTAGAAACTATAAATAAATTACCTTTAAAAACATAGGGTTTGTCAGAAGCTGGAATATCATAACGTTCTGAGATTATTGTTAAAGGTTCATTCAGTTCGATCATTACAGTAAACCCTGTTTCACCTTCGCCAATATTTATAATCCATCCTGGAAAATCACTTTCTATTAAATCTGGTTTTAGATATGCTGTTGATTTAGTTATATTTTCTGCAAAAAGAACAAATTCTCCCCTCATTTTTTTAGGAAGTTTGGCAAGCTCCCAATAGCCTATACATGTTTCTGAAAAATTTGGCGGAAGTATTACTGGAGATTTTCCTGATTTTAATTCTTCTGCCATCTCCTCATAGGCTTCTATACGCAGGTCTATCATCTCAAGTAATTTTTTATCAACCCATATACGAGTTCCTGAGATAAGATTTACACTTATTTCACTTGTTTTCATTATTGAATTGCCAAACCGTGAAACAGTATAAATTTTGGGAAAATCAATCAAATATAAAAATGTTATATGTGTCAAAGCATTAAATGTAGAATATGCAGCTCTTGATGTTGATGCTTTTCTCAATGATTTAGAATAATCTTTTATTCTTTTTTCAATATCTTTTTTAAAATTTTCATTTTCAATAATTTTTTGTTTTATTTCAGCATAATTATTACGGTCATATTCCGGCCCGCCTGTAAGCATGAGTTTATCTGAATGATATATATCCATATCAGTCATATCAGCAATATTCCATATACGGTGAAATACAGGTATTGTATTTGGAGATATACCATTTGTTAAAAATAGTGTAAAATTTCTTTTTGAATTCTCACGTTTCTGGATAAAAATATATTCTGTTGTAGCTTCCATAATATAACTAAAAAGTTTAAGATTATCTTTTACAAGATAGTTGTCCAAAACATTTTTAAATTCTTCAGAAATATTATTTAGTTCTCCTTCAGGTATTTCAATTGTTATAAAAAAATTTTTTGGAGTCCCGTCTCTTCCCGGCTGATTGCGTTTATAATATGTCCATAGTTCTACAGGATGCAATATTATTGAACATGATTCATTTTTTCTTTTTATATTTAGTGTGCATGAACCTTCTAAAATATTAAAATTTTTAACTTCAAATTCCCAATCAGGTATTATTACATTATTTTCCCAGATAAAGCCTCTCATTGAAGTATCAAGAGATTTTCCTCTCAACTCTTTTTTATTAGAAAAAGTTGATTTATTAAGAAAATCTGATTTACTAAAATTAAGATGCACTGGGACAAAAGTCCAGTTATTGTCAAAAATAGGTTTTGACCAATAACCTGTTTCTCCCTTTTCATTTAATCCGCCGACCCTAAGTTCTCTTGCGCTATTTCCAATGCCGTTTTGCAGTATTGTAATGCGCCTTGTGAGCGCTGCTTTGCCTGCAAGAGGAATTTGAGGCTGGTAAAGCCAATCTTCGGACGGGAGGCCCCAAAGGCTATAATTTGAGCGGTAGTCTGTTCCTTTAAGATTGGATTTATAAGGAACATATGTATATTTAAAAAACATTGGATCGCTTCCAATTGTGTCAAAATCAGCAAGCCTTGTATACATCTCACCTGCTTCATTAATTAAAAACATGGTAGAGGCACTTGCAGAAATTGCTGCTGCTTTAAATGTGCCTCTTTCAGGGCCGATAAGATTGTGGCTGAAATCGGCGGGTAAACCAGTATCTGTTATAACTATTTCCTGCCCATCAGCAAGCAGATAATATACAGTAGATATCCCCATTGTTCCCCAATGGTGGCCATTTCCGAAAATATCTTCATAATATAATACATGGGAATTTCTTTTTCCAAATGACCAGCTAATATTTTGTGCAATTCTATCATTAAGAATAAATGTCTCAGGCTGCGGCCATGCCTTGTTTTCAAGCCATACATCTCTTTTGGCAAATATGCTTAATGTTTTATCAAAAAAGATACGGTAAGTGCGTCCTTTATCACATATTGCCACGAGTTCATCTGCATCTGCAGATATCTCCACAATTATATTTGGATTAACAAAATTCTTTTCTTCTTTATTGTTAGGAAGTCCTGTATCTCTAAAGATTGTCCATTCTTTTGGGCCTGTATTGTCTGTTACACCTTTGTACCAAATATGTCCATCTTGCAAGATATAGTAATGATAAGTGTTAAATGTTTGTGTTCTTGTTTTTATATAAATAATATCAGGAAAATCGCCATTTATATTTTCTTCCATATATGATTTGCGCGGAAAATTTGTAAGTTTATTATTATCTGTAAAATTGTTTTCAACCATACCGCCCGTAGATGTACATGAAAAAAACAGAGATGTTATAAATAATATATAAATTACAATATTTTTATAATTGTAAATTTGTTTAATAATTTGCAGCATACTTTTATAATAATAGACTAAAAAATATTATATACCAATATGATTTTGGAACAAATTTGTAGAGTAATTTATTTATAAAAATCAGGATATTTTAATTTATTATTGAAAATAATTAAATTTAAGTTAATCTATTTTTATAAAATATTAATTTTACCATAAATACTTTGTTTTTAACTAGGTAACGGATTTTCTCATTAGAAGAAATAATCTTATATTAGACAGCCCCTTATAAAATAAAAACCTCAGGATTATATATACTGCGCCCTTTTGTCAACACAAAAATAAAATAAATTAAGGTGGTTGTTGATTATGCGGCCAGGGGTTTTCCCCGAGGCTGCCCATTGGTAAAGACTGAAAAGTACTGTTCATCCGGAGTGAGGTAATCAAGGGACGC
>JAVBQS010000136.1:0-4930 GCA_031548835.1 Spirochaetia bacterium | reverse complement strand
GTCTGCGCATTTAAAGATAATGTTGCGAGAATAAAAAAGAGCAAATAAGATAATTTATTCCACATCTGGCATATTTTCTTCATGCTGTATTTTGTTTCCATCATTCAGCTTTTTTTCTTTTAATAATTTTTTATCTTTTAGCAGTTTTTTCTGGGCTTTGAAGCCTTTTTTAATCTCAACTGATTTGGCATATTTTTTTCCTGCAACAAATGCTATTGGGAAAAAAATCAATGCTCCTACCATAAATGATATTGTTATTGTAATAAAAACAGGAACTTCTGTAAAAACTTTAAATCCTATTGAAATATCTGAAACATTTTTCATATTAAGAGCAGCAAAAACAGCTTCAAGAATAATTATCAGAATAATAATAATTAAATTTGCATTCATTTTCCCAATTCTCCTATAAATGTATTACCTTTTAGAGAAAGAATCTTTACTATATGGTACAAGCCAATTTTATCCTGCCCGCCTTGAAAAACAATCATCTCATCAGATTCTGTTCTTCCAATTAATTCATTATAACTATTTTTAGAAAACCCTTCTGATAAAACTTTAACAGTTTTCCCAATTTTATTCTGCTTTTTTTTAACAGAAATTTTTCTTTGTAATTCTATAACTTTTGCCAGCCTTTCAAGTTTTTCTTCTTTTTGTATATTATCATCAAACTTAAAAGCTTCAGTACCTTCCCTTGGATTATAATAATATGTAAAAGATTCATTAAACTCAACATTATTCATCATATTATATGTCATGTTATAATCTTCTTCACTTTCACCGGGAAAACCTACTATTATATCGGTTGTAATTGATATATCCGGGATACTATCTTTAATTTTTTTTACAAGTTTATTATAGGAATCTGAATTATATTTACGGTTCATTTTTTCCAATATTTTATCAGAACCGCTTTGAAGAGGAAGATGGATATGCCGGCAGATATTATCAGATTTTGCTATTATACTTATAAGCTTATCGCTAAGATCTTTCGGATGTGATGTTAGAAATCTTATCCATTCTATAGTTTTTACTTTTTTAGATATTTTTTCAAGCAAATCAGGAAAATCCAGAGTTTCGCCTGTCCCGCTATTTTTATAATAATATGAATTTACATTTTGTCCCAGAAGCGTTATTTCTTTTACTCCAATGTTTTCAAGTTTTTCAATTTCAGAAAAAATTTCAAAAGGAGGTCTTGATACCTCCCGTCCTCTTACATAGGGAACTATGCAATAGCTGCAAAAATTATTACATCCATTCATTATAGGAATAAATGCTTTAAAATTTCCTTTGGCTGTATGTACTTTATTAAATTCATATTTATAATTTTCAGAATTAAAATTTGTCTTATCTTTTACAAAATCAATAATTTTATTTTTTGTAAATGTACCAAAAACTTGATCAACAGGAGAAGAAGGGCTCAGTAATTTACTTCCAAGTCTTTCTGCCATACAACCTGTTATTATAAGTGTCATTGAAGGATTATCTTTTTTTGCTCTTTTATAATAACCTATTCTTCCCCATATACGCTCTTCTGCTGTTTCCCGTACAGAACATGTATTTATAACTACAAGATCGGCAGTTAGCGGGTCTAAAGCTTTTTCCCATCTATTATTACTTAATTCAAGTTCAAATGCATCAGATTCTGCTTTATTCATCTGACAGCCGTAAGTTTCAATCCAGTATTTCATTTCTATTTACATTACCCTGTATTTCATTTTGAAGAAAAGAGTGAATAGAGTTCCAGTTATTATTTTCCGGTATTAATATCCATGCTCCTTTATCAAAATCATCATCTACTTCATCTTCTTCCAGCCCCAGATACATTAAATTTGTATATGTTTGTGAAAGAACATTATCTGTTGATAATATTATTTTATTGAATTTTTTTATATTTTTTAGATCATTTATAAATCCCAATGATTCAGGAATAGTTACATCTGTATCAAGATATGTTATTACAGTTTTTGTAATATTATAGATTCTGTCAAAATCTGTAATTGACAGCTCAGATGCTTTTTTAATTAATGAAATAATTATTCTTTGCTGCCTGTCATCGCGCGAGAATACAGGAGTAAAATGTCTTGCTCTTGCAACTCTTAATGTTTCTATTCCATCAAAATGATATGTTCCTTTTTTATAATATAGAGTAGACCATGCACCGTTATTTCTTACTTTATATGTAGGATCTATAAGATCTTCTTCAAGAGTTAGATCAATTCCCCCAAGAATGTTTATAACATCAATAAATGCAAACATATCTATAAAAAAGTAACGTGATATTTTTAGGCCTGTTATTGTTTCTATTACTTCTTTAAACCGTTCAGGCCCATAGATTCTGTAATAGGTATTTATTTTTCTGCCTTTAAAATATATGTCGCGCGGAAGGCTTATAAGATTTATATTATGATTATTGCGGTCAACACTTGCTATAATAATAGTATCTGAATTTTTTTCATGATTGCCGCAGATAAGAAAATTAAGATATTTACCTTCACTTTTTGAAGATAATAACTGGTTATTCAGATTTTTTTTTTTAGATTCTGATTATCAGGGTTAATTGTTTTTAATGATTTAACAGATGAAAGCTGTATCTCTTCAAAATCTGTAAGATAAATTTCTCCGGTATATTTATTGATTGCAAAAGAACCAATATATTTGCCGCCCCCGGAAGGCAGAAAATCAAAAAAGAAATGTTCACTATCTTCTCTTGGATTTACAGACAGATAATATCCCTTGCTTTCAAGAAACATTTTAAAAGATGGGTCATCTGCCATCCTTTTTATATCTTTTACAGATTGCTCAACTATTTTTTCTTCAATTAATCTTATATCAATATAATCATCAATGTTTAAAATTATATTTTTACTTTTTTCATAATCGCCGTAGAATTTTTCATTTATTATAAATCCCTCTTTTTTATAAGAGTAAGAAATTGTTCCTACAGGCTGATTATTTATTCTGCTTATTGTAAAAAGTCTTGTATTATAAATATCTTTATTTTCTGTTACAGGGAGAGTTTTTATTTTTTTCTCAGAAAAAGATTTTTTCACATCCTCGCTATTTATATAATTTTTCAAAAGAGATATTTCAGATAATGCTTTAGCATAAACAGATTTAACTTTAGGATATGTATTATCGACAAAAGATTGAAAATCATCTGCAGACACAATATCTGTTTTATTTTCAAATGGAAAAAAACTTGCAGCAAATTTTTCTTTTTCAATATTATAGGTTAGAGAATAATATATATTATTTTCTAACAGCAGATATAAAAGAGCATCTTTTTGATCTTTTAAAAATTTATGCTTTGTTAATATAGGATTAATTTCAGAAATAAATTTATTTAATTTTCCTATTGCTTCATTTTTTGTATGCTGTGAATAAAGTTTTTCAAAAGCTGTGTAATAAATTTCATATCCATATGCCCTGTTTGAATTTGCGTTACTTTTTTCATTATTTTCTTCAAAAGAAGGAAAAGCAGCGGCAGGAAGACTAAGTATTTCGCGTAATATATTTATCTCATCGCTTGTTTTTATTAGAGTTGTTTTTACTGTTTCATTAAAAGAAGATTCAGCAGTTGAGCTCATTGTAATGCGTTTTTCAAGTTTTCCTGTCTTGGACAATAAAATAAAGAGAAGGGAAAAATTGAGTAAAATAGCTATGACAGCAATAATTGTGATAAGATATTTCCGTAATAAAAACACTTAATGCTTAAAACTCCTCTGTCCTGTATAAACCATTGCTGCGCCTTTTTCATTGCAAGCTTCTATTACTTCAAAATCTCGAAGAGAGCCTCCTGGCTGAACAACAGCAGAAACTCCTTCATTAAGGCCGACATCAACACCATCGCGGAAAGGAAAAAATGCATCAGAAACCATAACGCTTCCTTTAAGTCCGCCATTTTCCGCAGCAACAGCAGCCATAATCTCATCTCTTTTATCCTTATCTGTAAGAAGGTGCCATGGCGTTTTATATTTTTCCCATGAAATTCTATCCCATGATTTTCTATAAGCTTTATCTCTTGCTATTTCAGCAACGCCTACCCTATCCTGTTCTCCTGTGCCGATACCTACTGTAACTCCGTTTTTAACATATATTACAGAATTGCTTGTTACTCCGCTTTCAACAAGCCAGCCGAAAATTATATCTTCATATTCTTTTTCTGTAGGCATTCTGTTTATTTTATATGTTTTATCTTTATAAATAGTTTCTGCAGGAAGCAAATCTTCTTTTCCTAATGTTTTTGGAGAATAGGATAATTGGGCAATTATTCCTCCATCAATTAAAGATTTGAAGTCAACAAATCTTTCTCCGACAAATGTATTTAATTTTTCAATATTTTTAATAGCCATTACTCTTATATTTTTTTTCTTTTCCAGAATTCCCATAACTCCTTCTTCAAAATCAGGAGCTGCAATTACTTCAACATAATTGTCAGAGAGAAAAGCAGCGCACTCCATATTCATAGACCTGTTAAAAACAACAGCTCCGCCAAAAGCTGCAATACGGTCTGCCATAAACGCTTTTGAAAAAGCTTCTGAAATTGTGCTTCCCTTTGCAACACCGGAAGGATTGTTATGTTTTATAACGGCACAGCATGGAGTATTATGAAAATAGCGTAAAATATTAAGGCCATTATCCACATCAGTTATATTTATTTTTCCAGGGTGTTTGCCAGACTGAAGAAGCTCTATATCAGATGCAAGGTATTTTCCTGGAATTATTGTTGTAACATCGCCTATTTTTAAATTGCCGTTTATCAATTTATAAAAAGAAGCTTCTTGGCATGGATTTTCCCCATACCTCAATCCTTTTTTTTCATTATCAATTACCCATTCTACTTTTTCATAGAAAAGAGTCTGTTTTTCACTGTTTTTATTATTACAAAAAGATATTTCAATTTTTTGAGGAAATTGATCTTCCAGAATAT
>JAVBQS010000192.1:0-10625 GCA_031548835.1 Spirochaetia bacterium | reverse complement strand
TATATAAGATATTCCTGCAGGCACTATTATTGCTTCACACATAAATAAGTTTTATTATTGGAAATTTTAAGAAACTAATGATCAGAGTCAGTTTAATCATTGATTTCCTAACTGTTTTCTTCAAACATTCTTGTTACAATTTCAAACACTTTTTCCCTGTTTTTCCCAAAAACAACTTCTGAAAAATATTTTTCAGTACAATCATCGCATACAAAATATTTTCCAGTTATTGATGAATTTTTAATCTGTTCTATAATTGTTTTTTTAATTTCTTCAATGCTTTTATTTTCAAGTAAAGAAGGATGCATTTTTTTTGCCTGATTTATAACTCTGCTGCAATATTCATTTGAATCAAATGCTTCATCAATTGTAAGCATTGTGCTTTCTTGTTCTGTTATGCGGGCAATACATGCATCGCAATATGCTTCTTTTATTTTATGTTTTTTCCAAATGCTTGCTGCTTCATATAACCGGTCAAGGTAATCCCATGCAAGAAGTAAAAATGCAGCATTGCTGCTATCCTGCTCTTTTGCCCATTCAAGCGCAGTTTGTCCATTTCCCATACTTGATTTTTTATCTGCATTCTTGCTTAATAGATATTCTGTTTCATCCAGCCTGTTATTTATAAGAGCTGCTGCAAGAGGTGTTATTCCACTGCTGTCTGATTTATTAATCATTTCAGGGGATTTTTCTATTAGTTCTTTTAATTTTTCAATTTCTCCAGCAGAAGCAGATTTTATTATATTTTCCAAAATATCCATACAAAAACTCCGGTAAATTATTTATAAAATTTTACTCTATATAAAGCTATGAAGAATATAACTATAATTTACAATTTGTATAACATAATTTTGATATTTTTATAAATAATTTTAGCAAATTAATAATACTTTCAAAGTCTTTCAGTGAATTTTCTGTGTGTAGGATTCATTCCGCGGTTTGAAAAAAATAGATTTGCTTTGTCTCTCACTATATTGCACGATACTTCAAGATGCCTGCATTCTTCATTTCCTGCAATATCACGGAGGTGCCACAGCAGTTCTTCGCCATATCCTTGGTTTCTAAAAAATGGGTCTATAAACATTTCTTGTATTTCTGCTACTTTACCTGTGTGATGTAAAAGATGTTGTATATGCATGCTTGCAAAGCCTATAATTTTGGAATTTAATTCTGCAATAATATAATAAACTTCCGGTTTTTCAAGATTGGCTAAAAATACAATGTCAAAATCGCTTCTATCAGGATTTTCTCCTTCAAGTTGACATATTATTTTAAATATTGAATCAGCATCTTCTTTTTTACACTTTCTTATATTAAGGAGCTTTTCCATAGATACCTGAACTTTTTATATTTTACAGTACTTCTTTAGATTCGTAAATATTTGAAAAATAAAAGTAACTGTTTTTTAGAGCAAATTATATCTGTTATCAGGATAACAGATATCTGTTTCCAAAACTATTATAATTACATTTTTCCCAGCTAATAGACTTTATATTACCATTATTTTCTGAAGAATACCCTATTCCTATAAGAGATTCTACTCCATATTGCTGCGGTATTTTTAATACTTTTTTTACAAACTCTTCGGAGTTTTCATGTTTTTTTGTTTCCCTGCTTCTAATTTGTACCCAGCAGGAACCAAGTCCCAAAGATTCTGCTTCAAGCTGAAATATTATTGATGCAATTGAGCAATCTTCTATCCATACATCACTTGCTGTTTTATCTGCAATAACAGCAATAACAAGAGGAGCATCTTTTAAAAATGATGACCCATGTTCCTTGGCTAAAGAAAGGTGCTTGATTGTTTCTTCATTATCTATAACAACAAATTCCCATGGCTTTATATCGCGCGACGAAGGTGAAAGCATTGCTGCTTCAAGAAGCATATTTATAATATTTTTGCTTATTTTTCTTTCAAGATATTTTCTTGCGGATTTTCTTTTTTTTAAAAGTTCAAGCATTTATAACTCCTCTTAAATATTCATAAATTGCAGCTGTGCAATTGAAAGCTCTTTTCTTTTAGCTACATCTTTGCAAAGATCTATTGATGTTATTATATCATCAGGAATATGTGCATCAGAATTGCATATAACCTCAACCCCATAATCTGATGCTATTTCCCAGAACAGATCGACAGGGTAGGGGTATCTTATACCTTCGTTGGTTTTCATAGGCTGCCTTCGGAAACCGCCCCCATTTATCTCAAGAGGTGTTTTAAATGCTTTGGCTGCCTCGCATATTTCTATAGTTGCTCTAACTGCTTCATTATTCCATTTAAATGTAAAAATGCCAAATAGATCAGGATGTGCAATAAAATCAAAAAGCTTTGACTCTATCATTTTTATTACAGCATCTGCATATTCCCTTATTCTTCCAGATGCATCTTTTGAAAAAGCAAAAATCCACTCTCCCTTATACTGGAAATAGTGCACACTGCCTATAAGATAGTCATATTTTCTTTTATTTTTAAGCTCATCTATATAAAAATTTTTATACTCAGGAATCCAGTCGCATTCCATCCCTTTTAGTATTTTAAGTTTGGGATATGCTGTTCTTGCTGCTATAATTGCTTTATCATAATCATCAAGCTCATCTATATCCATTCTTGAATCATCCCATTTTCTGCCGGGAAGAGGAGAATGGTCTGATATTCCCAATATTTTCAAATTATTTTCATAAGCTTTTGCAGCATAATCTATCACATCTCCTATTGCATGTTTACATCTATATGTATGAGTGTGATAATTTGCTATTATTGATTCTTCAGATTCCATTAAATAAATTTCCAGCCTATTTATTTTGAAAAAGATAACATGCTAAATAAATAGTTACAATGATAAGCCTTAATTTCGCTCTTTTGAAATAGATCCAAAAGAGCTCTGTAATTGATTTTTTAAAATATAAAATATTCTAATATGCAAAAATCAGAAAGAAGTTTCCGGCTGTTCTTTAAGCTGGATAAAACCAATATTTACTCCATTGGGATCTTTCGCATGAAGAAGTTTTGTTCCATCAGAAATAACAGTAGGGCCTGAAACAATTTTTACTCCGCTTTTTTCCAGATATACCTTTGTTTCTTCAATATCATCTACTTCAAATCCAATTGAAATATTGTTGTGCTGGTTCTCAAGTACATGAACATGATCAATAAGTTCAAGTTTAAATCCATTTTCATCTGCAAGAAAAGCTATTTTTACATCGGGGGAAGGGGAATAGTTATCATACAATGTAAAACCAAGAATATCCTCATAAAATTTAACTGATTTTTCAAGGTTTTTTGTTCCAATTGTAATAAAGCTAATTTTCATATACTCCTCCTTAAATGTTCGTAAATCTAATTATAATACCAAAACTGTAAAAATAATTATTAAATTTATGGAAAAATTAATATTTTTTCCCATGAACCTGCAGAAGGTTAAACTTCCCTATATTACGTATAAGCATTACAGCCATTACTCCAGCCTCAACAGGATCGCTGATTATAAGATCGCAAACTCTTGTAACACTTCCTGCCATGCTAAGTGCTATTACTGGTATTCCATATTCAGAACGCAGATTTTTTACAGCTGTTGTTATCTTTCCGCCCATCAATGAACCAGCAAGAACAAGAATTCCTACTCTATGCAGTTTTCTTACTGCATCTATTGTGTTTGCAATTTCATCTTCTCCCACAACTGCTATTGTATCTACAGATATTGTCTCTCCCCTGATATTGTGTCTGTCTGCTTCTGTAATTGCGCCTGATGCTACACTTGAAACCTGTGCCCCTCCGCCAATAATAATTATTCTTTTTCCCCATGTTTTTCTTGTTGTAGGAGTTATTTCTACCGAGAGAATCTCCGGAATTTCCTGAAGAGATTTAATTATTGTATCAGCAGGAGATTTATCATCTACCTGAAGCAGAATATGGCATTTACCATCATATTCTGTCCATGATTGAAAAAATGAAAGACTGCTTCCTAAATTATAAATTTTGGTTGAAATCTCAGAAACCAGACTGCTTTTACCTATACTAATTATTTCAAATGCCAAAGCAGAACTATCTTCATTTGCAGAATGCTGTTTAAACCATGTATACCGGTTTTTTAATTTTTTAGGAATACTCATAGCTTTAATAATTTTACTATTTCTTTTTTTAGTCAATGATAAATTTTAAAAACAGTTATAAAGCTGTCAAAAAAATGGGATAAATATCCAGAATATAAGACAGCATTGTCTGATTTTATACAAATAATTATGCCTTGAATAAAACCACGACTTTAGCCTAATATTTTTTAATGAATTATATTGATTATCTTAGAAGTTTTATAATATCAGATAACACTATTTTGGACAGGATTGAGAAAGAAAGCGCAGGCAGGGATGATATTCAGCCATATATAGAACCGGAAACAGGAAAGTTTTTATCTTTTATTGTAAAGTTAATAAATGCTTCAAATGTTCTTGAACTTGGCACAGGCATTGGAAATTCAGCCATATGGATTGGAGAAGCTTTAAAAGGCAGAAATGGAAAGCTTTTAACAATAGATAATCATCCAAGAACAAAATCAGAAGCAGAAAAAAATATTTCTGATTCAGGACTTGATAATATTGTAACAATGATTTTCGGCAATGCAGAAGATATTATCGAAAATATGTGTAAAGAAAGCAAACTGCTTTTTGATATAATTTTTCAGGATTGCGGTAAATATCTTTATCCGCTGCTTTATGAAAAAATTATTACACTTGTAAGGCCGGGCGGAGTGATAATTGCAGATGATACTCTTTTTTATGTTAATTCCGGGGTTAGAAAAAATCTTGGGAAATATATGGATCAATATAACAAAATTGTTTTTTCAGATAAAAGACTTTATTCTACCATAATTCCTGTAGGGCATGGCCTTACACTTAGCTTAAAACTTTAATTTGAAAAAATATTGATTTTCTGAATACCTGATTGTTGAATAATCCTTGAATACAATAATTTTATCACAAATATGGGTATTTTTATAAATAAACAACATTAAGAATTTGCTTTTGCATATTTTTTCATAAAATTTTTCCTGCAAAGTAATGTAGAACTTATTAATATCCGATTTATTACTATATTATAGTCTTTGTATTTGCATCTTAATAATTTTCTTGTTAGGATTATAAGCATGGATATAAAACTTGCAGAACATCTTGGTTTTTGTATGGGTGTAAAAAAGGCTACAGAAGCTGTTTACAATTTAATTGAAAATAGAAAAAATTGTAAAATATCTACATATGGGCCTCTTATCCATAACCCTCTTGTTCTTGATTATCTTGCTGAAAAAGGTGTGGATATAATTGATAAAACTGAAGATGCTGCAGGTATAGTTGTTATACGGGCTCATGGAATTCATCCTGATATAAGAAGTAAACTTGAAAAAAAAGATATTGAATTAATAGATGCAACATGTCCCAGAGTTCTTAATTCGCAAAAAAAAGTAAAAAAAGCATCTGAAAAGGGGCTGTATGTTATAATTGCAGGTGATAAAAATCATGGAGAGGTGCAGGGAATTGCAGGTTGTGCAAAAAATGTTTCTATTATTGAAAATAGTATAGAAGCAGGGGAAATTTCAATAACACTGCCTGCCTTGTTAATAAGCCAGACAACTTTTAGTAAAGAAGAATATGATTCTATCAGCAGGATTTTATCAGCAAGGTTTCCCGGGATTGAAGTTGCAGATTCAATATGTCCTGCAACAGGAAAAAGGCAGAAAGCTCTTATTGACATGGCAGGTAATGTTGATGCAATTATAGTAATTGGCGGAAAAAACAGCGCAAATACTATAAGGCTTTATGAAACAGCATTAAGATTAGGCAGAAAAGTATGGCATATAGAAAATGAAAATGAACTGCCTGATGAAATAAAAAGTTTTTCTGTTGTAGGTATTACTGCAGGAGCATCTACTCCTGATTGGGTAATAAAAAAAGTAGCAGATAAATTAAAAACATATTAAAATATTAAAAGCTTATGTATGAAATAATTGAAAAAATAATAAAAGTACTTGTAGTAAAAAGAGATAATCCTGTAATAATTTACACATTTTTTAACGACCAGCTTACCTCTTATTATGAAACAAACAGAGAACATGTTGAAGCAAAAAATCCAGAAGAATTCAGAAATGCTGCAATTCCTATTCTCAAAAGAATGGAAACAGAAGGAGTCTGTACAATCACATATGAAGGTTCAAGAATTCTATCATTTCAGATCCATAAATATTACAGACAACTTGTAATGAAACACTATAAGGTGCTTGAAGAAAGGCCTGAATATTCTTTTCCAGATTTAAAATCTTTAGGTTTTACTATTAATAATAACTGGCTTGTGACTTTTAATGCTCAGCAGAATTTTATGGATTCACCTGAGCTTGCTGATAACGAAAAAGGCAAAGTTTTATTAATTACTTTTGGAGAAGGAATTAATAATATTGTTGTCCCTCCCGAGATAATAAAAACAACTCTTTTTGATCTTGTTTTAAAAAAGGTTCACCTTTATATACAAAATCAGAATAACTTTGCATATCTTGGGCGTTATCTTAGAAAAGCTTTTGAAAATAATGAAATGGCTGTAAAAAACATGATGGAATCAATGCTAAATGGCCCGCCAAGTTTTAGAGATCATATAAAAAAGCCTGCTGATTTTTCATTTAAATTTTTCTCTTTTCTATGTAACAAAGTTTTAAAAGATCTTACAGATAAAACAGATAAAACATCGACAGATATTTCTCTTTATCAATCAATGGCTTTAATGCGTTCTTTTATAACTTATGGAAGGTCTACAGTCCAGAAAGATAACCAAAAAGTATCTGATATGAAAGATCTCTCTTCAAAAGTTAAAAAACCGCCATATATTTTTAGTACAGCAGAATTATTTGAAATCAAAGATGAAGCAGGAACTCCATATAGTAAAAAATATTCAGCTGAATTTATATCAGAATTTATTAATAGAGCCACAACAAGAAAAGAAGATGAAGACCTTCCTATTCTTGTAAGAGTCTCTGCAGAGCCTAAAAAAGAGTACTATATTAACCGCGATATGGTAACACAGGTATTTTTAAAAACACTTATTGACAACAGCAAAGAAATAAGAGAAGTCTATTCCCGTGAATGGGCAGGATTGTTAAGAAAATTTAAAAAAAATAAAGAGATGCAGAGCGATAAAATATTTGTGGAATCTCTTAACTCTCTTATTAAAACTGATTTTAAGCTTCTTAATGCTCTATTAAATCCTGATCTTATTTTTCTTGCAAATAAATCCCCTGGTATAAATAAAAATATAAAGATGTCTGTGGACTCATGTTTTATGCAGCCTGGTAAATTTAAATCTATTGATGACCTTCTTAATATACATAGGGAAGAACTTTTAAAACAGATAAAAGCTGCGCTTCCTGTTCAATACAGTATTCCTGTTATTGGCAAAATTCTTGCTTTTTTTGCTTCATTGCTTGTAGGGAAAAATAAAGACGCGGATGCGGGAGTTTCCGGAAACACAAAAATAAATACAGATGCTGAAGATGAAGATGATGTATTCCAGGAATTTGGCTCTTCTTCAAAAGATGGCAATGTAAAACAGCAAGGTTCCAGTAAAACCGGCCAGCCGAAAGATTTTATGGCTTCAATTACATATCTTAAAAACAAGTATCTCACTTCGGGAAAAGATATGAATCAGGCGCTTGATGAGCTGGTTGAAAAATGGAATTATATGGTTGATAAAACAGCAAGAAAAAATCTTACTCTGGATATTAATTCATTGATAAGAGATTATTTAAGAGGAAGAAAACGCGTTATAGTGCGTTATCAGACTCTTAATGAAAAAAGAATAGCATCGCTTGCTGATGATCTTGTAAGGCAGACTTCCAATCTTAATATAAAAAACAGGGATGCTTTCCGGCAATATATTGAACTTTATATTTTAAAATTGCTGGGTAACATTAAAGCCCTCTGAAAAAGGCAGGAATATTATTTTTCTCAAATATTTTTAGAAAAGCAGTGTATTCTTCTTTATTGTAGGGAGTTATTTCAGAATAGCTTTTATCAAGAGTATTTTTTCTTACAAATTTGTTTAAAGTATATTTCATACAGCCTTTTACCATATAGGCAATTGCTTCCATATCACTATAGCTTGTAATTCCGGGGACAAGTGTTGTTCTGAATTCATAGGAAATATTGCTTTCCATAATTTTTTTTACAGACTCTCTTATTTTTCCTGCAATATCAGGATCATTAAGCTCTCCTGTAAGCAGATTATATTTTTCAGGAACTGTTTTTATATCCATTGCAATATAATCAGGTTTTGCATCAAATAATCTTTCTGTAAGAATTCCGTTTGTATCTATTTTTATATTTTTTATTCCGGTTTTTCTTATTTCTTTTGCCAGGTCAGGCAGGTTTTGATAAATAAGCGGCTCTCCGCCGCTTATACAAACTCCCTGTAAAATATTTTTTCTTTTATTTATATATTTAATTATCTCTTCAATTGAAATAAGATTTTTTTCTTCTCCAAAAACAAGATCTCTATTGTGGCAAAATGGACAGCGCAGATTACAGCCAGGAAGAAAAATTGTACATGCAATTTTTTCAGGATAATCTATAAGAGTTGTTTTTAATAAAGCTGCTTTTGTAATTAACATTGCTGAATAATAATGGTTTTAGATTGTTTTTTCTTGGTAATTAAAGTATACAGCTGCAGATTTTTTTCCGCAGCTGTATCTAATAAGTTAAACAGCGCAAACCATTGAAGATGGTATTGAATCTTTTAACTCTTTTACATTTCTTGCCCTGCAAATTTCTTTTCCCTGGTTATTGGAAAAGATAACAGTCGGCACAGAAAGTATTCCATTCTCTTTTGCAAGAGATATGCCTTCAGAAGTGTCTGCATCTATAAATTTTCCCTTGATTTCAAGTTTATCAAGATATTTTTTTACAGCAGGACAGTTTGGACATGTTTTTCTGTAAAAATAGGAATATGATGATATTTCATCATTGTTTTTCTGCTCAAAAGGAATAACAACTTTGCTTTTAGCTATTGTTTCAGAATCACTGCCTTGAGAATTTGCTTTTTCATGTTCTAAACTTGAAAAACATATCCTGTGGTTATATTCTTCCCTTTTTCCCTTATTCCAGTTTTTTACAGCCCTGTAATAACCTACAATTCTTGTATAAACTTCTGTCTCTCTTCCTTTTACTTCTGAACGCTCTTTTTCGAGAAGATTTATCTTCTCATCAATCTTTTTTACTTCTTCCATTAGTTCCCCTCCCGTCTTCTAATAGCTTCTAGTATTTTTTCTTTTTCTTCGTTAAGTTTTTTAATTTCCTGGTTTATTTTTTCTTTTTCTTCTTCCCTGCATTTCGGACAGTTAAAATGTTCCCCTGCAAGGTAGCCGTGAACCTGACATACAGAAAATGTCGGTGATATTGTAAAATAGGGCAGCCTGTAATTTGATGCAATTGCTTTTACAAGTTCCCTGCATGATTTCCAGTCATCAAGAGCTTCGCCTATAAATGCATGGAAAACAGTTCCTCCTGTATATTTTGTCTGAAGTCCATCCTGATGATCTAGAGCTTCAAAAATATCTTCTGTGTAATTTACAGGAAGCTGTGTAGAATTTGTATAATAGGGATCGTTATCTCCTGATGTAATTATATCCGGGTATCTATCTTTATCATGTCTTGCAAGCCTGTAGCTTGTGCTTTCTGCAGGCGTTGCTTCAAGATTAAAAAGATCTCCTGTTTCTTCCTGGAACTGCGCCAGTTTATCTCTCATAAAATCAAGTATTTCAACTGCAAACTCTTTTGCCTCAGGAATTGATATATCTTTGCCCATAAAGTTAAGAAGACACTCATTCATTCCTGTTATTCCAATTGTTGAAAAATGGTTATCAAGATGCTTGAGATATCTTTTTGTATATGGAAAAAGGCCTGACTGGAGAAGATGGTTTATAGCTTTTCTTTTAATTACAAGAGATTTTGCTGCAATTTCCATTAGATTTGAAAGCCTTCTGAAAAAATCTGATTTTGAACCAGAAAGATATCCTATTCTTGGCAGATTTATTGTTACTACTCCTATTGAGCCTGTAAACTCATCTGATCCAAAAAGGCCGCCTCCTCTCTTTCTAAGCTCTCTTTTATCAAGCTGGAGTCTGCAGCACATTGACCTTACATCTCCGGGATTAAGATCGCTGTTTATAAAATTCTGGAAGTATGGAGTTCCATATTTTGCTGTCATTTCAAAAAGAAGTTTGGCATTTTCGCTTTCCCCGACAAAATTTCTTGTAATATTATATGTTGGTATTGGGTACTGGAAACCTCTTCCATTTGCATCGCCATGTAACATAAGATTGATAAAACACTTATTTATAAGATCCATCTCTTTCTGGCAGTCGCCATAGGTAAAATTCTGTTCCTCTCCGCCGACAATTGCTTTTGTATTTTTAAGATCTTCAGGAACTGTCCAGTCAAGAGTTATATTTGTAAAAGGAGCCTGGCTTCCCCATCTTGAAGGTGTGTTTACTCCAAACACAAAGCTTTGAAGGCTCTGTTTAACCTGATCTTCCGAAAGGCTGTCAAGTTTTATAAAAGGCGCAAGATATGTGTCAAAACTGGAAAGAGCCTGCGCC
>JAVBQS010000068.1:0-17520 GCA_031548835.1 Spirochaetia bacterium | reverse complement strand
ACTATTACATCAGCAGATGATAATCTAAGCAGCAAAGTTGAACCACAGGCGCCTCGTTCAAGCAAGCGTTTTGAAGCATTAAAAGAACTTTCAGGCAAAGGAATATATTCTGGAGTTCTTATGATGCCTGTTCTTCCTTTTATAGAAGATACAAAAGAGAATATCTTAAATATAATAAAAAAAGCGCATGATAGCGGCGCCAGATTTATCTATCCAGCTATTGGCATGACACTTAGAAGCGGAAACCGGGAATATTTTTATTCAAAGCTTGATCAAATTTTTCCAGGCTTAAAACAAAAATATATAGAAAGATTTGGAAACCAGTATTATTGCAGCTCTCCCTATATAGAGGAGCTTTTTTATATTTTTGAACAAGAATGCAACAGGCTTGGAATAATTTATAAAATGAAAGATATTATAAAAGATTATAAAGAAAAATATTCAAAGAAACAGCTACCGCTATTCACCGGCCACGGCTTTTGAATGGATAAACTCTGCGAGTGCTGCATTGAAGAAACAACCCCCATATTGCAGTGCGCATGAGGCCTGAGCTGGGAGGGGAACAAAAGATGTGATACTTTTTATTTTAACTTTTATATAAACTAACCTGGCAAATATTTAATCTAAAAGGAGTTTTTATGATGCGGGATTCTGAAAGCACAATAGGCAATTTAGTTGATAAACAGGGAGTGGCTTTTATAAGTTCTGTAGATGAAGACGGTTTTCCAAATACAAAAGCAATGCTTCCCCCAAGAAAAAGGGAAGGGATTAAATATTTCTATTTTACCACAAATACATCTTCCCTGCGTGTTGCCCAGTATAGGAAAAACAAGAAAGCATGCATCTATTTTTGCGATAAACGTTTTTTCCGCGGAGTAATGCTTAAAGGCACAATGGAAGTTTTTGAAGATAAAAAAAGCAAGGAGATGATATGGCAGGAAGGAGACACAATCTATTATCCAAAAGGAGTAACTGATCTTGATTACTGTGTTCTTAAATTTACTGCTGTTTCAGGCAGATATTACAGCAATTTTAGTTCAGAGACTTTTTTAATAAAATAATTTCTATATTATTAAACAGATTTTAACTTATTCTGTTCTTATTATAAAAAATTATTTATAAAATAAACTCTAAATCTTATACAGATAATGCAAAACAAATATTAAGAGGTTTTCAACGTTATATTATTTATTTTAATATTGACTTTTTTAACACTGTCTATTAATTTTAACCCAAGAAAGGAAAATTATAAATTAAAATAAAATTGGGAAATATTGAATCATAAACAATTATTTTTCAGTTTTATTATATAAAATCCGCCGGGATTTTTAACGCATTATAGGCCTAAGCAGTGCGCTGCTTGGGCTTTTTTTATTATTCTGTCATAATAAACCCCCATAGCAGTGCAGCAAAGGCAACAGGGAAGAATAGTTATGGATTTTTCAAAAGCAAAAACTAGTGTTATTCTGCTGCGCTATGTAATTCCTCAAATGATAGGACTTGTCTTTAATTCAATCTATTTTATTGTTGATGGAATTTTTATAGGAAAAAGGCTTGGAACAGCTGCTCTTGCAGCAGCAGGTGTTGGTGTTCCTGTTGTAGAAATAATGATAGCTTTATCAATGCTTATATCTGTAGGTACAGGAGTTATAATTTCTATAAATCTTGGATCAGGAGATAAAGAAAAAGCTGTTAAAGTTTTTAACCTATCTAATGCTGCTGCCCTAATTTTCGTATTATGTATAGTTATATTTGGAAATATCTTTATAGTTCCTCTTGCCAAAGCTCTGGGAGCCACAGATTTAATAATTGATAATACCATAATATATTTAAGATATTTTATCTCATTTTGTCCATTTTTATTATTTAGCTTTGTTTTAGGAACTTATGCCAGAAACGACCACAGACCCCGCCTTGCAATGTGGGCTCTTACTATAGGTTCGCTATCAAATATTTTACTTGATTATGTTTTTATGTATCCGTTAAATATGGGAATAGCAGGAGCTGCTCTTGCGACAGGTCTTGGCCCTGTTTTTAGTGTAATAATACTATTGCCCCATTTTCTAATGAAAAAAGGCCAACTTGTTTTTAAAAAACCTGTTATGTGCGGGAAAACATTAATAAATATTTGTACAAATGGGCTTTCTGCATTTGTATCTGAATTCTCAATAGGATTTGTAACTCTTCTCTATAATTTATTTATTATAAAAAATGGATTTGGAGACAATGGTCTTGCATCATATCTTGTTATAGGTTATGCAGCTCTTATATGTCTTACAGCACTTATAGGAGCATCTCAAGGTATACAGCCTGCTGTAAGTTTTTATACAGGCTCTGGCGAAAAAAGTAAAATAAAAGCTCTTTTTATCTCAACTCTCTTATTTAACATTATTCTTGCAATATGTTTTTATTTATTGCTCTTTTTTGCAGGGCATTATTTTTTTACAATTTTTATTAATGATAATTATTCTCTGGTTATTTTTACTGCTGAAAAAGCAAAAATCTATTTTACAAATCTTATATTTGCTGCTGCAAATATATTGATAATCTCTTTTTTACAATCAATGGAAAAATCAAAATTATCGCTTGTTCTTTCTCTTTCCCGCAGCACAATACCTGTTATTGTTTTTCTTATTATACTGCCTTATTTTTTTGGACAAAATGGTATATGGTTTGCTGTTACTGCTTCAGAGATTTGTACTTTTATTTTTGTATTATTTTCAACTTATATTACAAAAAAAAATAGCTAAAAGATAATATTTTAGCTATAATTTATAGTTTTAATTAGTTTTAAGGATAATAATAGTTTGAAAAAAATTACTATACATAAAAAGTTTTCTTTCTGGCATTTGTTGTTTTATCTATTGTATTTTCCTGCCTTCTATCCAGATGTAATAACAAACTATTCTGCAGGAGAGAGGATTTATCATGATATTAATGGCACAGGTTTTTATAGGGTTATATGATATGAGCGGAAATGTTTCTGAATTGTGCTGGGACTGGAATGAGTCTTATCCTGTGTCAGGGAAAACAGATTACTATGGGCCGACAAGCAGCTCTAGCCATGTGTTCCGCGGCGGCGATTGTTATTCTTATTCTGATTCCTGTTTCAGTCCGGGGCAGCAGCGCGCTTGTTGGAAAAAGCTATTCCATGGGGCTGCGTATTGTTAGTAATATGGATTAGCACATGATCTGTTCTGCAATAACAGTTTTTAAATGTAAATAATAGTAAAATTTATAATAAAATCATAATATTAACTAATTAGCTTTTAAAAAATATCTTCTATTTATTGACCAGTATTAATAATTATGATATATCACTATATTGAAATTAAAGATATGGTGGGAAAAATGTACGCACTTGTAGAGATCAAAGGTAGACAATATAAAGCAGAAAAAGGATCACAGCTTAAAGTTGACAAAATTGATTCTGAAAAGGGAAATACTGTAGAATTTGATAAAGTATTAATGATTAATAATGATAAGGATGTAAAAATAGGCTCTCCTTATCTTGACGGCATTAAAATACAGGCAACAGTTGAAGACCAGATAAGAGACAAAAAAGTAATTGTTTTTAAATACAAAAAAAGAAAAAATTATCAAAGAACAAAAGGGCACAGGCAGTCATATACTATTGTAAAAGTAAATGACATTATAGGCGCCTAAATTACATACTTAAAAACAGGGAGGCATGGGGATGAATCCCATAATTTTAGAAATACACCTATGCCTTGATTCAAATAATATAATTAAGTATGTAACAGCAGAAGGACATGCTGGAGAAACTCCTGCGGGAGCAAATATTATCTGCGCAGCTGTATCAGTTCTTATCAGATCTGCTTACCGGACAATAGTCAAAAACAGCAAAGTAGAAGCATGTATTACTGCAAAAGATGAAGGCAGTTTATATTTTAGGGTTATACAGTATCAGGACAGCCAAAACAGCTGGCTCAAAGGAATAACTGATTATCTGATTACTGGTATAAAAGATATTGAAACAGAATCTCCTGATTCTATAAAAATTACTATTACTGTTGAACATTAGTTTACTAAAATTAGTATAACTAATAACTTAGAGGAGTTGTCAAATGGCACATAAAAAAGGCGGCGGAAGCTCAAAAAACGGAAGAGATTCTAATTCCCAAAGACTTGGCATTAAAAGATATGGCGGAGAATTTGTTACTGCAGGTACAATTATTGTAAGACAGCGCGGCACAAAATTTCATCCAGGCCTTAACACAGGACTTGGCACAGACCATACTATTTTTGCTAAAGAAGATGGAAAAGTAGTATTTCAGACAAAAAAAGGCAGAAAATTTATTGCTATAGAGACACAGTAACAGGAGTGCTGTGAGCGGATTTATCGATGAAACAATAATAGATGTCAATTCCGGAAAAGGCGGGCCTGGAGCTGTATCTTTCAGAAGGGAAAAATATGTTCCCAAAGGCGGCCCTGACGGAGGCGATGGCGGAAATGGCGGAAATATTGTTTTTAAAGTAAAAAACAATCTGAAAACTCTTTCTGCTATCAGGCATAAAAAAGTATTTAATGCTGAAAATGGCAAGCATGGGTCTGGAAGCAGAAAACATGGAAAAGACGGGGAAAATACTATAATAGAAGTTCCTCCCGGAACAATTATAAAAAACCCTGAGAATGATGAAATAATCAAAGATCTTACAGAACTCTCTGACAATGACGAATGGGTTTTTCTTAAAGGCGGTAAAGGCGGAATGGGAAATTCCCGTTTTGCAACATCAACAAACCAGGCGCCCAGATATGCACAGCCGGGACTCCCAGGCATATCCAGAACTATAAAAGTTGAACTTAATATAATTGCAGATATCGGCTTTGTAGGATTTCCAAATGCAGGAAAATCAAGCCTTCTTAACAGGCTTACAAATGCCAACCCTAAAATTGCAAGTTATCCATTTACCACAAAAATACCAAATCTTGGGGTATACAAAATTTCAGGCCGCGATATTATACTGGCAGATATACCGGGAATTATTGAAGGAGCCTCAAAAGGCGCAGGCCTTGGCATAAGATTTCTTAAACATATTAATAGGACAAACGGCCTTCTGTTTCTTATAGATCTTTCAGATGAAAATTATTTAGATAGCTTTGATATACTTTTAAATGAACTTAACTCATTTTCTCAAGAACTTGCATCAAAAAAAAGAGTTATTTTAGGTACTAAACTTGATATTGAAGGAACTGAAGAAGCTCTAAATCTTCTTGAAAAAAAATATCCTGATGAAAAAATATATGGAATATCTGTTTTTTCCGGCAAAGGACTTGATAATATTGATAAAGTCTTTTTCTCATTATTAGATAATAAAACTAAATGAAAATAGTTATTTTTGGCGGAAGTTTCAACCCGCTCCATATAGGACATCTTTTTATAGCAGAAGAAGCAAGAACAGAACTTGGATATGATAAAGTAATTTTTGTTCCTTCAAATATTTCATCCCATAAAGAAGACTTATCAGGAATAACTTCTTCTGCAAGGCTTGAAATGCTTGAAGAAGCTTTAAACAAATATGATTATTTTATTGTTGACCCCTCTGATATAAAACGGGGAGGTGTCTCATACTCAATTGATACAGTAAATCATATTTATCAAAATTACAGTTTTAAAGGAAAACCAGGTTTTATTATTGGAGATGATCTTCTTAACGACTTTAAAACGTGGAAAACAGCTGATAAACTAAAGCAGCTTATTGATCTAATTGTTGTAAAAAGAGTTTCAGAAGAAAAACTGGATTCATCTCTTCCTGATTATTATATTGAAAATACAATAATACCTTTATCTTCAACAGAGATAAGAAAAAGAGTAAAAGAAGGAAAAACAATAAAACATCTTGTGCCTGAGAGTGTAAGGTTAAAAATTATTAAAAATGGATATTACAGATAATTTAATAAAAAAAATTGATAACTATCTTAAAGAAAATCTTTCTAAAAAAAGATATGCACACACACTCTCCACAGCTATTACTGCAGAAAAACTGTGTAAATTATATAATGAAGATAGCAAAAAAGGATATATTGCAGGGCTTTTTCATGATATTGCGCGGGAACTTGATATTAAAGAGCTGGTTAAAACAGCGTCAGAAGATGGGCAAGGCATAGATTATGAAGAAAAAGAAGAACCAGAGCTGCTTCATGGAAGGGCAGGAGCTGTAATTGCAAAAAAACTATTTAATATCAATGACAGGGAAATAATTGAAGCAATACAATTCCATACTACAGGGGAAAAAGATATGGGAAATCTTGCAAAAATTATTTTTATTGCAGATTATATAGAACCTGGCAGGAAATATATTACCAGGGATTTTTTAAAAACTCTTGAAGGTAAATCGCTTGATGAAATATTTAAAATAGTATTGAAATCTGTAGCTGATTATCTTATTAAAAAAGATAAAAAAGTTTCAAAAAAGACATTACAGCTTTTGGAGGAGTTTTAAATTGAGAGGAAAAAGTAAAGGAATTGACAGAAATGTCATATTTTTATCCCTGATTTTTATAATTCTCATAATTACAGTTATTTTTATCTACAGACAGCTGCGTTCAGATGAACTTATGGTAAAGATGGAGAAAAATGAATACATAACTGTAAGCATTAATGTTGGAAACAACAATACTTTACTTTTTTCAGAACTTCTTATTTTAAGCCCTGAAACATATAAAGCTGCAATTTTTAATATACCTGCAAACTATGGCTCTGTCATTGAATCTCTATCTAAAATAGACAGGCTTGGTGTTCTGTTTGATTTTAAAAAACCTGAAAAAATGGTAACAAAAATTGAATCAGTTACAACTATTCCAATAGATTTTTATATTAATATTGATCCTGATAATATTGTAAAAATGGTAGATCTTTTATCCGGCCTTGAACTATTTATTGCAAACCCTGTTGAAATAATAAATGATGATGAAATAATATTGCTTCCTTCAGGCAGCAATGTTCTGGATGGAGAAAAAGTATTGGTATTTCTTACAGCAGAATCATCAAATGAAAATGATGCAGAACTTATAGGGCGGTGGCATAAATTTATTCAGGCTTTAATAAAAAAGACAGCAGATAAATCAATCTATCTTGAAAATAATGATATTTTTAATAAGTTTTATTCATTTTTTTCAACAGATATGAATAAAGAATCTTTTAGAACATTTATAGCAATGTTTAAAAAAATAAATACAGAAAGAATGATCCTGCAGCGAATACTTGGCGATAGAAAAACAATTGATAATCAAATTCTTCTTTTTCCATACTATGATGGAAATCTTCTTAGAGAAACTATAAAACAGACATTATCTTCAATTAAAAATGAAGATGTAATAAGCGATGAAGAAATAAATATTAAAATTGAAATATTAAATGGCACAAATATTCCTGGAATGGCTGCAAGAACTGCCCATTTTTTCACAAATCTTGGATTTGATGTATTATCAACAAAAAATGCAGATAAAAATGATTATGAAAAAACAGTTATTATCTCAAAAAATAATAATCTTGCTTCAGCCAACAAGGTTGCAGCTATTATAAGATGTAATAATATTGAGTCAAATAATGAAAAACCATCTGTTTCTGTTACAGGAGAAGATGATACAATTTTCAGCTCTGCCAATATGGCAGATGTGACAGTAGTTTTAGGGAAGGATTTTAATGGAAGATATTGCAAATAGAAAAGAGAAAGTAATTAAAGTAGCTGAATTTCTTGATGAACTTAAAGGAATTGATACAGTTGTGCTTGACCTGACATCCTATAATGGCTGGACAGATTTTTTTATTATAACAACTATAAACAGCAATGCCCATCTTAGGGGAATGTATAATAATATACAGGAAATTTTTCACAGATTAGATATTGAACCTTTTTCAAGACATAAAAAAATTGATAATGAAAACTGGGTTTTAATAGATTGTGGTTATTTTGTTATACACTTAATGGATAAGGAACACAGGGAATTTTACGATCTTGAAAAACTTTGGTTTAATAGTAATACTATTTATCATTCTTTGAAATCATCATAATTCATGGCATCATCTGGTTCAAAATCTTCATATTCTTCATCAAGAAGATCATTTCTCAAATCAGTTTCAGTATCATCTAGAGATAAATCATTCTCTTCGTCAAATTCATCATCAGGAAACTCTTCGTCAAAATCATTAAAATCATTTGAAAAATCATCAAACCCATTAGAAAAGTCATCAAAATTATCATCAAAGTTATCGTTATTATTTTCACCAGTATTGATAGAACCATCCTGCTTTTTAATAGAGGCATAGGCTGTGTATGTTTCTTTTTTTGATATATTATTATTGTTTTTTTGAACCATAAAAAATCCTTGATAAATTATAACATTAACATAGATTTTTGTAACAAATAATGTCAATAAAATTATTTATTAATTTAGGTAGAAGAATATTTATGAAAATTATTACTTTTATTTTTTTTTGCAAAAAATTAATTGATCTTTTTCTATAATATCTTATAATTTAATATATGATTTAATATATAATAGCAATATTAATTATATACTTAAATTTATATTGTTTTAGTATCACTTAAATAAACAGAGATTATAAATGCTTGAAACTTTAAATGCTATTTCATACGCAAAAATAAATTTACATCTTGATGTAGGCAATATTAGAGCAGACAACTTTCATGAAATATACTCTTTCTTCAAGGCTATTGCTTTTCATGACAAAATACAACTCTCTATCGACAAAACTATAAACCATAAAACAAAACCGGAAAAACTCATTGAAATAAAAGGAAATTTCTCTTGCAGTAATGAAAATAATCTTATTTACAAAGCTGCTATAAAATTTATGGAAAAATTTGGTTCATATTTCTATTTACAATTTATTGTTGATAAAACAATACCTGAAGGAGGGGGCCTTGGCGGAGGCTCAAGTAATGCAGCAGTTGTTCTTAAAATGTTAAATAAACATTTTGATAATTTTTTTACTCAAAATGATCTTAAAAAAATTGCTTCTTCTATTGGCAGTGATGTTTCTTTTTTTCTCGAAGAATATACTACAGCAGTTACTACAGGGAAAGGCGATGTAGTAGAACCAATTTTTATTAATATGCCTGAATATCATGTAATTCTTGTTTATCCCGGTTTTAAAATAAAAACATCTGATGCATATTTATGGATTGATCAGGATAGGGAAAATAACAAAAATTATCATATAAAAAAAATTGATAATAATATGCTTTCGGAAGATCCATCAAAATGGAAATTTTCAAACTCCTTTGCAGAACCGCTCAAAAAACGTTTTGAAATATATAACAAAATTTTTTCAGTTTTTAATGATAGCGGAGCTGATTTCTATAATATTACAGGAAGCGGCTCTATTGCTTATGGTATTTTTACAGATACAGGGAATCTTGAAAAAGCTTATGTCAATATTAAAAGATTTTGCCCTGATATCTGGATTACAAATACACTGGCTGGCAGATATAGCTAAGCTATTTTTGCTTTTAAGCATGAAATTTTTTGAGGAGGGATGTTTATGGAAATTACAGATGTAAGGATCAGAAAGGTGGATGCTGGAGGGAAATTAAAAGCATATGTGACTGTGACTTTTGACAACTGTTTTGTGGTTCACAATTTAAAGGTCATTGACGGCAAAGAAGGATCTTTTATTGTCATGCCAAGTAGAAAAACAAAAACAGGAGAATATAAAGATGTAGCTCACCCAATAATACCAGACTTTAGATCCCAGCTTCAGGATCGAATATTACAGGAATTTAGCACTCATGAAGCTTAAAAACTAATAAAACGCTTTTAAAAAAGAATAATAATTGTCCGGCCTATAGAAAAAAGATAAATAATAATATATTATAGGCGGGAGATTGGGGCGTCGGCAAGCGGTAAGCCAACGGGTTTTGGTTCCGTCATTCGCAGGTTCGAATCCTGCCGCCCCAGAAATTGATTCAGGTAAACCCTGGGAAAGATAATCAGATATATATTTATTATTGTAAGGAGAATTTGGATGGAAGCTAATACTTTGGCTGTTGAAACAAGAACTGTTCGCAATAAAACTATAAATAAGAATGCCAGGAAAAATAAAAATATTCCAGCAGTTGTTTATGGGCACAACAACAGTCCAAAACATATTTTTGTCAGCGAAAGGGAATTTGAAAAAAAATTCCATACAGTATCTGAGAATACAATTATCACTCTTTTGGAAAAAGATAAAAAAATGGGTGATGTACTTATTAAAGACTATCAGGAAGATTTAAGAACTCAAAGAATAATGCATATTGATTTTTTTGAGGTTGATACTGATAAAAAATTAAAAACAAATGTGCCTGTTATAGTAGTAGGCACTGCAGTTGGAGTAAAAGCAGGCGGTATTCTTGAACAGCTTACCCATACTATTGAAGTTGAATGCTTTCCTAAAGATATACCTGAAAAAATCACAGTAAATGTTGATGCCCTTGATCTTGGCAATTCAATCCATTTCAAAGATCTTGAAAAGATTGAAAATGTAAGATTTATCGGACAGGATGATTCTGTTATTGTTCATGTTGTCCATGTAAAAGCAGTAACTATTGAAGAGCCTGCTGCTGAAACTGCAGAGGCTGCTGCGCCTGCTGCCGGAGCTGCTGCTGCGCCTGCTGCTGGCGGAGATAATAAAACTGCGTAAAGTCTTTGTTGGCCTTGGAAATCCTGGTGAAAAATACAGATTTACAAGGCATAATGCAGGATTTATCGCTATAGAACTTTTGTCTGAAAAAACAGGTATTAAGTTAAAAAAAAGTTTTTTTTCAAACTATTTATATGGAAAAGGGGTTTATGAAGGAAATGAGATATTCCTTGTAAAACCCCTTACTTTTATAAATAGATCAGGTCTTATCTTTGAATCTGTATTAAAAAAAACAGATTCAAGTTTAAACGATACAGTTGTTGTTTGCGATAATATGGATCTTTACCCTGGAGCGCTAAGATTAAAAAAAGAGGGTGGAGATGCTGGCCATAATGGACTGCGTTCTATAATAGAGCAGACAGGCACAGGAAATTTCAGCCGTTTTTACATAGGTATAGGCAGGCCGGTTGATAAAGAAAAAGTTTATGAACATGTTCTTGGAATTCCGCAGGAACCTGAAATAACAATATTTAAAAATAGTATCAATCTGGCTGCTGATTATTTATTAAAAATAGTTGCTTCATCCTCTGAAAAGGTTATGAATGAAGTCAACAGAATCAAAAACATCCCCAATAATTAAATCAGTTGAAAAAGTATTATTCTCTGTTTTGGATAAAGAAAAAGATAATAATCTTCTTTTAGCTTTTTCTGCAGGCCCTGATTCAACTGTTTTGCTGGATATATTATTCCGGCTAAAAGATAAATTTAATATAACAGTTTCAGCTGCATATTTTAATCACTGTTTAAGAAGTAATGATGAAATAGAAAAAGAGATCAATATTGCAGAAAATAACTGCCAGAGGCGCAATATACCTCTTTTTATAGGCAAAGATGATGGAACTATTGCTGAATTCTCCAGACAGCTTGGAGTCGAAGCTGCTGCAAGAAAAGCAAGATATATTTTTTTAAATAATATTGCAGAAAAAAATAGCTGTAACTATATTGCTGTTGCGCATAATATTGATGATAACTATGAAACAATTATAATGAGATTTTTCCAGGGAAGCGGGCCGGAAGGCTTAAAAGGAATGGAAAAAATCTCGGGAAATATTATAAGGCCATTAATAGATGTCAAAAAGGCAGATATTTTAAAATATCTTGAAGAAAATAAAATTATATATTCACACGATTCAACCAATAAAGAAGATAACTATCTAAGAAACAGAATTAGAAATAATCTAATGCCTGCTGTTAAAAAAGTTTTTCCAGGATATGAAAAATCTCTATCTTTTCTTTCTGAAAAAATGGCTGGCATAGATGAAGTATTTGAATCAGAGTTTTCTGAAAAAATAGAATGGATAAGAGAAGGCAATTGCCTGGTTACAAATTATAATAAATTTCTCGCTCTTCCTGCTTATTTAAGAGTTAAAGCTATTTATAATGCTTTTAATATAACTGAAAACAGCGGAGAAAGGCTTCCATATAGTTTTTTAAAACCTCTTTTTTCAGAAAAAATAGGTTTTAAAAGCCCTGTAATTCTAAATGGCCATAATTATAGACTGGAAAGAGAAGGAGATCGCCTTTTTTGGAAAAGTGATATTGTAACTATAAATAAAAATAGTTATCATTTAGAAATAGAATTGGAAAAAGAGTATGAACTACCTGTTTTATTTGATAAAAATAATAAAAAAGTTTATATCTCCTCAAGAATAGTAAAGTTATCGGAATGTGCTAAAAATGATATATGGGTACCTGTTGAAAAAATATCAGGTAACATACATATTAGAAACAGGAACAATGGAGATTTTATAATTTTTGAATATGGCAAGAAAACTATAAAAAAACTATTTTTAGAAATGGAAATTGACCGGTATTATAGAGATTTAATACCGATAATATGCAATAATAAAGAAATATTAGCAGTATGGGGTTCTGTTTTTAATTATAAAAACAGGGTCTCAAAGTTAGTATTTTATGCAGATAAAAATAATAACAAAGATGTTCTATTATTTAAATCAAGGCAGGAATAAATGGCTAATGATACTAATGAAAAGAATAACAATAATCAGAAAGGGCCGGCAGGCCCTGGAGGGCCGATTAAGTATAACTTTGGGAATAACAAGTTTGCGCTTTTTTTCCTTGTAACACTTATTGGATTGTTTCTTATAATGTTTGTTTTTAATGATACAAGCAGTGTGAAAGATATTTCATATACAGAATTTCTTAGAGCTGTGGAAGAAAACAATATCGAAAGCGTTAAGATATTTGATAACCAGGAAATTCAGGGAAATTTAAAAAGCGTAAACGGCAAGCCTTTACAATTTAAAACAAGAATACCTTATTATGACGATGCTCTGTTGGTAAGGCTTGAGGGCAAAGGAATAAAAGTTACAGGAGCTGTAAAAAATGTTTCAACCTATAGACTGCTTATTGACTTAATACCGTGGGTAATCGGCTTTGGCTTTATATGGTTTATGTTCAGGCAGATGCAGGGCGGCGGCAACAAGGCTCTAGGCTTTGGCAAAAGCAGGGCAAAGCGCTACATGGATACAGACAAGAAATTCACATTTGCAGATGTGGCAGGCCAGAAAGAAGCAAAATACGAACTTCAGGAAGTTGTTGATTTTCTTAAAAATCCGGGAAAATTTACAAAAATAGGAGCAAAAATTCCCAAGGGAGTTCTTCTTGTAGGAATGCCTGGCACAGGAAAAACCTTAATGGCAAAAGCTATTGCAGGAGAAGCTGGCGTTCCATATTTTCATATGTCTGGCTCAGACTTTGTTGAAATGTTTGTCGGAGTAGGCGCAAGCAGGGTAAGGGATCTTTTTGAGCAGGGAAGAAAAAATGCACCATGTATTCTTTTTATTGATGAGCTTGATGCAGTAGGAAGAACAAGAGGAGCAGGCTATGGCGGCGGACATGATGAAAGAGAACAGACACTAAACCAGATGCTTGTTGAAATGGATGGTTTTGATACAAAAGACGGAGTAATAATTCTTGCGGCAACAAACAGGCCTGATGTTCTTGATCCTGCGCTTTTAAGGCCTGGAAGATTTGACAGGCAGGTTGTTGTAGATATGCCTGATATAAAAGAACGGGAAGATATATTAAATATTCATGCTAAAAAAATACCTATAGGGCCGGATGTTGATCTTAAAAGAATTGCGAGAGCTACCCCAGGCACTTCAGGCGCAGATATTGCAAATCTCGTAAATGAAGCTGCCCTTTTTGCAGCAAGAAAAAACAAGAAACAGGTTACAATGCAGGATTTTGAAGAAGCAAGAGACAAGATACTTCTTGGAGTAGCAAGGCACTCAAGAGTTATCTCTCCCGAAGAAAAGAAAGCTACAGCATATCACGAAGCAGGGCATGCTCTTCTTCACTATATGCTTGAAAATGCTGATCCTTTACATAAAGTGACAGTTATTCCCCATGGAAGGGCGCTTGGAATGGCGTTATCTCTTCCTGAAAAAGAAATATATTCAAGAAATAAGGGATGGCTCATCGACAGGATAAAAATCTCGCTTGGCGGATATGTTGCTGAAAGAATAATTTTTAATAACACAACAACAGGAACCCAGAATGACCTGAAGCAGGCTACACAAATTGCAAGAAAAATGGTTTGCGAATGGGGAATGAGTTCCAAAATAGGCCCTGTATCTCTTGGCCAGGAAGATGAACCTATTTTTATAGGAAAAGAAATTGCCCAGCATAAAGATTATTCAGAAGAAACTGCGCGCTTAATTGATGAAGAGATAAGAACTATAATGAAAGAATGCTATGAGGAAACAACACAGATTCTTACAGAACATAAGGATAAACTTGACCTTCTGGCAGAGACACTTGTAGTAAAAGAGACACTTGATGATCTTGAAATAAGAACTTTGCTTGGAATAGTTTATAAAAATAAAAATATTGTTATTGAATCGCCTGAAACAAAAACTGTTCAGGAAGAAAATAATAATATATCTGAAAAAAGCAGCTATAAAAATGGTAGTGAACAGGATGGAAAAAATAACGCAGAAGGTGACAATAAAGCTGAATAAAATAAGTTTTTTTATAATAACTTTATGTTTCGCTTTAAATATTTCATTATACTCTGATGCAAATAAGGAAATTGCAAAACTATACCTGGCTGCTGCAGATAATTTTTATAAAGAAAACAAACTAGAGGAAACAGAAGTTTTTCTTAATAAAGCTGCTCTTTATGATTCTACAATTTCTGATATTTATTATATAAATGCTATTATTGGCACAAGTTTTAATGAAGATGTTAATAATTCTATTAATTATTTAAAAAAAGCAATAACATACAGAAACTGGAATTTATATAATGAAAATAGCGCTTTTTATGAACTTGGGAAACTCTATGCAAGAATAAGAGATTATGAAAGAGCATTATCTGCTTTATATGTTATAAAAGATCAATTTATTGATGATACGGGTTTTATAGATTTATATACACTATCGCTTATTAACAGGGGAGATTTTAAAGGAGCAACAGAATACTTAAACTATGCTGTTGCAAAATATCCTGATAACAATCTTTTTATAAAAAGGCTTGCAGGGCTTGATAAATCTTACAGAGATAAGCTGCTTAAACAAGTGCTTGATAATAATGAATTATACCAATATAGCCCCGAAATTATTCTTGAACTATCAAGGCTTAACCAGGATAAAGGAGTTAAAAGAGAACTTATCTCATTGGCAGAAAAAGCAGGGGATAACAGTATTGAACTTCTTCTTGAAAAAATAGTTTTGACCGGCAAAACTGCTATTAATGATATTGTAATCTTTTCCAGTCTTAATGGTTTTTCTGATTATAAAAATATTAAGACAATTAATTCAATGATAACAGATAAAGATGTATCAAGTTTTATGAAAGAATATTACAATCTTTATGCAGGCCTTATAAGAGATGATATAAACAGCGACAGCATTTATGAAAAAATAATGTCTGTTGAAAAAGGAATTCCCCAGTGGTACAGCGAAGATAAAAACCAGGATAATATAAATGATTTTTTTGTAGGATTCCAGAATAGTAAACCTGTATTTATAAATATCGAAGAAAAAATGCTTGCTGTATATTATGAATATCCGTTTATCAAAACAATGATAATGTTTGGCAAAGATTCCAGTGAAATTTACAATTTTAAAGATAAGAAAGCTTCTTTTGATATTCTTGATTTTTCAAATTATCTTTCTCCGCCAATATTTAAAAATACAAATATACCGGCGTTATTTGATACTATAAAGAAAAAAGCAGATACTTACAGAAAAAGCAATACAGGCGATAATTTTAATATATTGCTGGAATATTTTAAAACTGAAAATATTGTAAATTTCCAATCATATAATCAGGTTAATTCAATTATTAGAAGAGGCGCTATAAGAAATGATAAAATTGCATTTAGTGAAGCAGATTTTAATCAGGATAATATTTTTGAAACAAAAGAGATTTACAGAGACGGCATGCTTCATGAAATAAAATATGACGGCAACAATAATGGAATATATGAATTTAAAATTGAGAATGGCGTAAAATATTGGGATTTTGATGAAGATGAAATATATGATGCCAAAGAATGGGATGATGAAGATGGAAAAATTAAATACAGGGAATTTGCGGCAAATATGGATGGCATATTTAATTTTACAGCCAAATATGAAAAAGGTGTGCTTGTAGAAATTCAAAAAAATAATCACTGGAGTAAAGTCTCTTTTGATAAAAAAAATAATATTTACTGGATTGGAGAAAAAATATTAAAAATAGATTCTCCGGCAAATCTCGAATCAGGCAGCTATATCTATTCCGGAAACAGCACTGTATATATTACAAAAGTCGGAAACGACTATTTTGCCGAGGTAATTAATTGAAAAATATATTAATAACAGTTCTCATTGCATTTTGTTTACTGACATTATCATGTAAGTCAACACAGAATAATAATAGCGAAGACTATAGTTCTGTAAAACTTTCTTCTTTATCAGATGCTGTTGATAAAATGCTTAAAAATAATATCCCATTTACAGCTTACATGACAATTATAGACTCTGAAAAAAAGAATGCAGATGTTCCTGATTATGATTTTGATGGGGTAAAGAAAAAAGTTTTTGATAATATAAAAGTAACTTATACCAAGGCAGAGGAAGATAACGATTATTATACAGCGGAATATATAGTTTCATCTCTTGAAAAAATAAGCAGACAGGATATTCTTGTGCCTCATAAAAACCTTGATGAAATTCTGCTTAATAATATTGAAAAAGATTATAATGAAAAAAATTATTTTGTAGCGCTAAAGAATTTTATTTTTTATATGCAGAAATATAACCCATCAGCTGAACTTTTAACAAAATATGCTGACCTTGCTGTTACAACTAATAACAACTATTACCTTTATATAATACTTGAGGAATTTAACAAAAGAAAAATTCCTGTTACTAAAAAGTATAGCGATGCTATTAATAAAAGCGATTCTCCCCAGGATATGATAAAAGGCACTGTAACAATATGGGTTAATAAAGGCATAAAAGTCCAGTCAGGCGTAGGCATGCCAGACAGGGTAATAGGAAGCGGTTTTTTTATAGACCCAAGAGGCTATCTTATAACCAACTATCATGTAATAGAAAGCGAAGTAAATCCTGAGTATGAAGGCTATTCCAGACTATATATAAGATTATCAGATTCAATAGGCACAAGAGTTCCTGCAAAAGTTATTGGCTGGGATCCAATGTTTGATATTGCTCTTCTAAAAACCGAATATATTCCTGAATATATGTTTAGTCTAAGTGAAAGCAGAAGATTTCAGATAGGCGATAGAATATATGCAATAGGATCTCCAGGCGGGCTTGAAAATACTCTGACATCTGGAATTATTTCTGCAAAAAGTAGAAAATTCCTTCAAAT
>JAVBQS010000146.1:0-21466 GCA_031548835.1 Spirochaetia bacterium | reverse complement strand
ATACAAGCACAGAAAATCTTGGAATAGCATTAAAAACAGATAAAAATTTATATACAGTTGCCTTAAATGAATCATTAAAACACTCTGAAAAACTTCTGCCTATTACAGAAAAATTGTTTCTGGCTGCAGGAATAAAGATGAATAATATTGATCTTGTTGTCTGCTCTAAAGGGCCTGGTTCTTTTACAGGGCTTAGAATAGGCATGGCAACAGCAAAAGGAATAGCTTTTGCCCTTTCTGTCCCTCTTGTTTCAGTGCCTACATTAGATTTTCTTGCATTTAATCTCTCTTTTTTTGATGGAGCTGTTATTCCTGTAATTGATGCAAAAAGAGGCAGATATTATACAGCCCTATATGAAAAAGGAGTCAGAAAAACTGATTATCTTGATGCAGAATATGATCAAATAATAAAATTATCAAATAAATATCAAAAAATATTGCTTACAGGCCCATACAGCAGTAAATTATATAATGATATATTGAACAATAAACATATAGACAATAAAAATATTTTTTTAGATCCATGTTCAAAAGCTAATAAAGTTAACATATGTCTTGAAATTGGTGTGGATTTGTATAATAAAGGAATAGCAGATAGCGATGATTCAGGACCAATTTATATAAGGAAAAGCGATGCTGAAGAGAAATCTGCAATGGAGTGAAAGTTGCAAGAAAATAGTATACTGGATGAAACTGATGAAACTCTAGTAGAAGAATTAGAAAGCATTGATGATATTGCAGAAGATGAAGATTTAAATAATCCTAAGCTAATTCTTGATAATCAGTCATTTATATTTGAAACACAAAAATTTTTAAAAGCATCTATACCTGTTTTCTTCATGGATAAAAAACTTAAAGTTATATGGCTTAATTCTGAGTCTGAAAAATATTTTATACTGGAAAGCAAAGAAGAACACCTCTATTTTCAGAAATTGTTTTATCCCTATTTAAATGAAAAAAGACTCCAGATTGTTTATGAAAGCATCTTTTCTGCAGACAAAGGTTTTTCATGGGAAGGGCGTGTTGAAGTTACAGGGCATGACAGGGCAAAAGGAATTGCAAATTTAATTATATTTCCTTTTTTCAGATATGAGCGAGAAAATAAGAAAAGAGGTCCTTCAGGCTATTTTGCTATTATTGATGATGTTACTGAGGAAAATAACCTTATTTTAAAAAACACATTTAGAACTCTTCTTGCTGCTTCAAAATTAAAAGATAATGATACAGGAAATCATGTTGAAAGAGTAAGCCAGTACAGCTATAAAATTGCTGATGCTCTCTATCGCATGAAAAAATATAAAGAAATAAATATGGAATTTGTTCTTAATATCAAATTTCTTGCTTCCATGCATGATGTTGGAAAAATAGGTATTCCTGATAATATTCTTAGCAAACCCGGAAAACTGACAGATGAAGAATGGCAGATAATGAGGGAGCATCCAATTAATGGAGCATTTATATTAAGTTCATATCCCGACAAAATGGCAATGGAAATTGCCCGTTCCCACCATGAAAGATGGGACGGCACCGGGTATCCATATGGGCTTGCAGGAGAAAATATTCCTGTTGCTGCAAGAATTGTATCTATTGCAGATGTTTATGATGCGCTTAGAATGAAAAGATCATATAAACAACCTTATTCGCATGAAAAAACATTGGAAATTATGAAACAGCAGAGAGGTATTCAGTTTGATCCCAATATTATAGATATATTTATAAAAATCGGAAAAGATATTGAACAGATATATGAACAGCTGGCTGATGTGTGAATTTATAAATTTAATTTCGTAAATAATTTTTTAAAAAAATCCTGTTATAAAAATTTCCATTTTTTCCAAAATCTCCAATATGTAGAATATTAAATTTTAAGAAAATTGCTCTTATGCAATAAAAAATATTTTTTTGATTGACTGCTTATTTTATGAATTGTAATGTCAAAAGAGCTTGGGTTATTTTTTTCAAAAGATGGATGAAAATGATAGAAGTAACAGCAGAAGAAGCAAGAAATAAAATTTATAGTTTTCTTGATAAGTCTAATAAATACCTTGATTCAATAAAAGGCCGCTATGAACAAATGAAGATTTAAATAAACAATTTGCTCTTACTTTACGTAATATAATTGGAGTTCCTTATAGTCATGATAGGCCGGCATCAGCAAATGGCATGGATTGTAGTGGTGCAATTGTATATGTATTAGACCAGATGGGTTATGAAGCTCCAAAATGGATAAATGTTACGAGTATGTTAAATGGCAAATATGATTGGATATGCTTTTTTCCAAACATTGATAATGAGAGACAAGGGACAACTGGTATCTTAAATTTTTATCAATTTGAAAATGAAGATATAGCTACGCATGTAAATGTAGGAGTTGGTGTTCAAGTGCCTAAAGGTTTTTCGGAACCATTTCTTGATTTAAAATCGCAGATAATAGATGCAGCATCACCTGAGACTAATCCTTCTGTACGTAACGGACGATATGGACAAGTGTATAACGCTGCTAACGGAAGAGTTAATCAAACTTATGCTCCATTTTTTACAAATCCAGAATCATCTCCTAATAAAACTCCTGTTATGAAAGGATATATCGATTGGAATAAATTAAAAAGAAAACAATAAGAGAAATTGCATGAGTATAATAAGAAAAATATTTTATTTTGCTTTTGTTTCAATTATCTAGTTGTATGGCGCAAGATAAAAAAATAGAAAATAAAAGAATAAATTTTGATATATATAATTATGAAATATTTGAAGTTTTACCTGAACAATACAAATATGCAAAAAACTATGATGTTTTAAAAGAAAAATGATTTAATATTAAATATGGGATTATAAAAAAATCTTTTCCTAAGCAATATTCTTTAGAATATCTTAAAGGAGAAACCGAATATATAAATGATATTATTTATTTTCTTGAAAAAAATAATAAAATAATACCTTTAGGGAGATTTTCTAAAGAAACAGGATTTTTAGATGCTTTTGAGAGAACAGATACATTTTCTATAAATAATCAAAAGGATTTTATAGAGAAATCATTTATTGGCTTTCCTTTGGATAGTATAAAACGTCCATTTTTTTTGTATGGAATTGCGAAGATGACAAATAGCAATGAGTTATTTAAAACAGAATTGCTGCTCAGATTTTTTATTGATGATGCCTCTTTAAATTTAAAACCATATATTATTGAATTAGATTAAAACTTTTGGCACATAGCATCTAATTAAAAATTTATTTATTTTCTTTTTTAAACATATTATCAAGCGAATGAATAATATCTGCAGAAGATTTTGCAGCTGCTTTATTTTCTTCCTGAATTGCCTGATACACCTCTTTCCTGAAAACAGGCACATTCTTGGGAGCATCAATTCCTATTTTAACCTGATCGCCTTTAATATCAAGAATTGATATTTCAATATTATCATTTATTATTATACTCTCATTTATCTTGCGTGCAAGTATCAGCATTCAGAGCCGCCTTTTGAGGAAAGCTCATCAATAATATAATGCCTAACTTTCCATTTCTGATTCATGGAAATCATTTGTCTGCCGATTCTTTCTTCTCTGTTTATTATTATAGGTCCCTGAAGATTTGCAGTCATTTTCTTTTGATCGCTTGGCACTGTAACAATTGAAAATATCAGCATTTTATCTTTATCGCCGGGTAAAAGTTTTAATTCTGCAAGATCATGCTCATCAACATCAGGAGTATAATCAGGCCTGAAAATTATCGGGTCTATAAGAATGAATGCAAGATCAGGAACTTCTATTGCCTGCAGCCAATAAAAAGGCCATTGGCTTGCATTAAGAAGAGCATATTCTTTTATATTTTCAAAACCAAAAATACCTTTGTTAAAAGATATTCTCTGTTTATCTTCGATAGTTATTATGCCGAAAGGTTTTGTATTTAACTTCATTAAATTACCTTAAAAAATCGAGTAATGTTGGCTGCAGTATTCTTGCAGCTGTCTGAAGAGATGCTTTATGTGTATATTCAAGCATTTTAAGTTCTGTAATTGCTTCTGCAAGGTCAATATCTGTCTCTCTTGAATCCATGGCCTGTATTTCAGGCATCTGGAATGCAAGCCTTTCTTTTACAATCTGGAGCCTTTCATCTCTTGAGCCAAGTTTTCCTGCCTGAGAAACAAGATGGTTCATTCCATCCTGTATTCCTTTAAGAGATCCGCTTCCAATATCAATAACGTTACCCGCATAAAGGTTATCTCTTAATCTTATTATTACATCAAAAAGAGATCCGCCTGAAATTCTTGCATCAGTTGCAATATTATGGGGAGGCCTCTGATTTGTGTTTTTTATAATGCCTGTTTCCTGAAAAACAGTTCCATTGCCCAGATCTTCTACCCATATCTGATGCGGCTGTGTTGTTGAAATATAAAGTGAATTTCTTACAGGATCAAGCGTTGCTTTTACTGGAGCGCCAGAATCATTAATTTTTGCAATAACTGCATGTATATTATCGCCTGCCTTAAAATCAACAGTAACTCCATCTATAAGAACAGAAGAATCTTCTTTTACAAAAAAGTTTTCAGCATTTCTTGAAGATATAAGTATCTGATTCTCTGCCCAAAATACAGAATTCCCAGGAAAAGCTGATTCTGAATAGCTATTTTCCGATATTTCAGCATTGTTATTTTTAATAGTTCCTGTATATTCAACATTTGTGATAAGCTCCCGCCCGCTTCCTTCAACATAGCCGGAAATAGTTCTAAATGCCTGGCTTAAAACCCTGTCACCTGAAAATATTGTTGTTCCATCACCATATCTTGAATTTGAAATTTCAACAAGTTCATTAAGAAGCTGGTCAACTTCCTCAGCCATCATTTTTGTATCTTCTTTTGAATAAGTACTATTTGATCCCTGGACAGCAAGTTCATTTATTCTGTGCAATATACTTACAGCTTCCTGAATATAAGCTTCTGCGACCCTTCCCCTGCTCTGGATCTCGCCTGTGTTATCTGCAAACTGTTTAAGTCTTGAGAGATTGGATTTTAAAACAACAGAATGCGCTGCAGCAACAGGATCATCGCGCAGGTTTGTAATTTTGCTTTGTGATGCAATTTTACTCTGCATGCTATTAAGATTAGATTCCTGCCTCCGCATATAATACTGCATATCATCATTAGTCATATCTGTACTTATTCTTATCATACTTAGTCCCCTATTTTGTCAAATAGCAATTAAAACAGCTGATATTAATCAGCGTTACTTTATTTAACAGCTAAAACCTATGATAGTTTTAATCTGTTAACAACAATATCAAGCATTTCATTTACCTGAGATATAAATCTTGCAGCAGCAGCATATCCATGCTGAAACTTGATCATATTTGAAAGTTCTTCATCTATATTAACCCCTGAAATTGATTTTTTTAAATCTTCAAGATCTTTCATTACAAGATTTTGTGTTTCAAGCGCTATTTGCGCCTGTTCTCCTTTTAAACCAATATCTGCAACTGTTGAAGAAAAATATTGATCAAAGCTTGTAAATTTTCCAACCATAATAGGTTTATTTCTAAGCGAAGCTATTGCAAGAGCTGCTGACCCGTCTCCTGCGTTAGCCTGACGTCCTTTTTCGCCAAAGCCTGCAGCTACATTCATTGGATCTGCAACAATTGCCCTGTTTACCTCAATCCAGCCTGATGGATGACTTAGAGGCGCAACAGCATATTGACTATTACCGTTAAGCGATTCTACAGCATTAGCAGTTTCCCAATTATATGCAGCAGCCGGGCCGCTTGCGCCAAGAACGCCGGAATAACCTACAAGAAATTCGCCTGAATCTTCTATATGTTTAATTACAAAATCAGGATTGTTAATAGTTGAAGAACTCATTGCTCTAAAGACAAGATTTCCTTCATGATTTAAAGTAGCGCTTATTTTTGCAGGTGAATTATTTATTCTATCAATAACATCCTGAACAGTATCTGTAGGATAATAGTCTATAGCAATATTTTCATCAGCGCCGGAAAGAGTCATTGTTCCTCTTAATCCGATAAGCTCTTTCGGGTTAAGTGAATTTGAACCAGATATTCTAAAAACATAACTTGAATCAAAAGCGCCGTCTCCATTTCTGTCATAATTTCCTTCGGCAGATACTACAAATGGATATTCTTTAAAAAATTCAAGTCCTGTTGATCCATTTGATCCCCATGCTTTTTTATGAAGATAGTTTACATTGTCAACAAAATTTATTGTCATAAGATCCAGTTTCTGGATCTCTTCTCTTGCATCTTTATCTCTAAGTTCAAGAAAAGAAGCAAGCTTGCCTCCCTTAATATCTGCAGCTTCGCCGTTATGTTTCCATATAACTTTTGAATATCCTTCATTTGCAGTATCTACAACTGTATCAAGAAAATGGGAAACTTTTCCCTGTACAAGATGAAGTCCTGCAGTATGAACCTGGAATTCATCAGGGTCTCTGTTATCAACAGTAATATTTATAATTGAGGAAAGTTCATTAACAAGAAGATCTCTTCTATCAAGAAGGTCGTTTGGATTATCGCCCATTGCTTTAACTTTTACTATTTTTTCATTTAAAGCAGCTATATCACTTATAATTGTATTAATTTTACTTACAGCGCCGGTAACTTCTGTCTCAAGCATATCCCGTGTCTGGCGCAGAGCTTCGTAACGGTTATGAATTGCATCGATAAGAGATTTTCCTCTTTCAAGAACACTTTGCCTTGTAGCCATTTCTGCCGGGTATATGGAAAGTTCTTGCCACGCTTCCCAGTATTTATCCATTGCAGATCTTACAGAAAATTCTCCAGGCTCGTTATATATTTTTTCCATCTGCAAAATATATTTATCTCTCTCGCTCCAATAGCCCTGTTTATTTGACTGTGCAACAATACGGCCTTCAAGAAGTTCATCTTTAATTCTTTCAACACTTACATCTACAACACCCTGCCCTATCTGGCCTGGTGTATTTTCCCTGTTAAGCTGAGGTTCGTATAACGGTTCAAATGTTGATAGTTTTACGCGCTGCCGGCTGTATCCTTCTGTCGAAGCATTTGTAAGATTATGTCCTACAGTAGAAAGGCTTTTGTTATGCGCTATAAGGCTTCTTTTTCCTATCTCAATTCCCATAAATGTGGATTGCATATTAGATCTCCTTATTAAAAAACCAAGGACTGATGATTAGAGTCAATTTAATCATCAGTCTCTTAAAGCTGCCAGTCAAGAACAAGAGGCGGAGCAGCGGCAACTTTATTTGCTCCTTTATTATCATATATTGTGCCTTTCCTCATAGGAAATGCTTCTTCAAGAACTTTAGTTACTGCTGTTGTAACTGTGGAAAGATATGCATCTATTCTCATTGTTAAAGCTTTTATTTTAATTACACTGACTTTTAAATCTCTGTAAAGTGAGTTTAAGTGAATACTTTTTTCAGGACAATATTTGGAAATAAAGCTGTAAAAATTATTAACAGAGCTATCATTGCAATAGAGTTTCATTGCATTATATGTATTGTTCCGTTCCTGCTCTGTTTTATCTATTTCTGCTGCCAGTTTTTGCAGATGGATAATTTCACAATCAAGTTCTGTCCAATTTTTTGATACAATCTGCTGTTTTATTTTTTCTTCTGCAATATAGAAGTTTTTAAAAGCTTCCAGCTGTTTTTGCAGACACTCTTCCAGCTTTTCTGCATATTCATCTAAATTCATCAATACTCTCCCGCAAAAAGAATCACTAACTAGACCTTGCGCCGTATAAATACAAACCTGTTCATAAGTCTACGGTATACATTTCACAATACCAGAACATTAACCTGCTACAGCTTAGCTTAATAACTCTTTTGTATAATTATCGGTATTTATTAAAAGTTTTTAATTAAAATTAGGCCCGTAGATTTGTGTAAAAATTTATATTTCTTCCTGTTCCAGTACAGTCCATAAAACAATATAGGGGCAGAGAACTGAAAAATAATAACAAGATTGATAGATCAGATTTCGAGTTTTATTATCCTGCATGGCAAGCTATGCCAGGGTTATTTGTAGAGTTGTTATGGCCTATTCCAGACATGGGATGCAGAACGCAGTAGCAGACTCATATGAAAAAACTCAAAATCTTGACTGATAATTGCTATTTTTTTACACGCTGCATATCTGAAAGAAGTGTTTTATTATCAGGAACAATTTTAAGCCCTTCTTCAAGCACAGCAATAGCTTCTTTTTTATCGCCATTATTATAAAGATTTGCAAATTTATTATGATATACAACACCTATATTATACTTTATGTTTTCTTCAAGTTTTACAATTCTGGAATCATTTTCTGTATCTTCAGCGCCTTTTTGAACAACATTAAGAGCATTAACCCAGCTGCTGCTATCAGATAGCCTTTTGATTTCCCTGGAATAGACAAAAACAAGATAATCATTTTTATCTTTCAGGCTGATTAAATTTCTGCCATAATATTCAATTATTTTACTGCGTGACAGCCCGAATTCATTTTTTTGAATAAAATTATAAACATCTTTCTGGTTTATAAGATTTAAAACATCCTGTTTCATTACAGCAGTTACAACTTTATCAGATTCAAAATATTTATAGAAATTCATGGCATCATCTATCCTGTTTTTTTCAAGATAGCGGACAATTTGATTATAAAATAGCTTGCTGGCTGTATCTGTTAAAACCGGATTATAGTCATATAAAGCAGCTGATAATGAAAGAAAAGTTACAGCGCCTTTATAATCGCCTTTATTGCTTAATTCGACAGAATGGTTTTTAAACTCATTGATCATTTCTTGTTCAGAAGAAGCAGTGCCAAGAACAGCATTTCTATCAACAGCAAGAGCAATTGTATCTGTATAATTACCTTTATGCTGGAGTTCTGATATTCTGTTTTGAAGAATGAGAGATAAAAATTCTTTATTGCTTATTTCTTGTCTGTCTTTGTAATTGGAAGGCGGAGTATAAACAAATCCTGTTCTGCCAAATGAATTTTTAAATTCTTTTTTATTTCCCGGATCAAAACCATATTTTGTTGTTGTTTCAACATCTACAATTTTGCCATCTATAATAATTGCGCAAAAAGCATGATCTCTTGTTCTTATAGCTCTAACATCCAGATTATTATGCAGCGCAAGAGCATAATATATTATCCCTGATGAAACACAGTTAAAGACACCTTTATTAAATAGTTCATCAAGCCTTGTTTCCATCTCAACATATTTTTTTAAAATATTATCATGAAGAAAAAGAAGAATAGTTTCCCCTTCTTTATAGGGATCATCCATATTTATTTTATTTTTTTCAAAATATAATGAAAGATTTTTAGCCAAATCTTCATATTTTCTAACAAAAAGATCGGAATTTTCCTTGCTTAAACCTGAAAATCTGAATGCATAATAGATAAATTCCTTATCATTAAGTGTTTGTTTATTTTTTAACTCAACAGCATCCTGGTCAGGTGTAAAAAGAGCAGGCATTGGTGCTGCTTTTTGTCCAAAAGAACTTATTATAAAACCAAAAAGCAATATAAAAACTAAAAAAAACCTTTTATCTTTAAATCTTTTCATAAGATATTAACAATGTTATGTTATAAAATATAATTTGTATAGAGAAAAAATAAACTAATAAAATGCTGTATAGTTGAAATTGATAAATAAGGAGTAAAAAATGGTTGCAGATAAAGATATTATAGTTATTGGAGGCGGCCCTGCCGGACTTACTGCTGCCCAATATGGAGCGCGGGGCAATTTAAATACTTTGCTTATAGAAGAGCTTGCAGCCGGCGGGCAAGTACTACAGATACACAATATAGAAAATTATCCAGGAATTGCAAAAACAATATCAGGCGCAGAACTTTCCAAAGAGATGGAAGACCAAGCTATAAAATTCGGGGCTGAAATTATAAATGCAAGTGTAAAAAAAGTTCAGAAAAAAGAACATATTTTCCATGTTGTAACAGATGTAGGAGAATTTACAAGTTATGCTGTTATTATTGCTACAGGAGCAAAACATAAAATGCTTGGCGCGGAAGGAGAAGAAAGGCTTACAGGCATGGGTGTTTCATATTGTGCTACCTGCGACGGCCCGTTTTTTAAAAACAAAAAAATACTTGCTATTGGCGGAGGCGACACAGCATGCAGCGAAGCTATGTATCTTTCACAAATTGCAAGCAAAGTTGTTTTAATCCATAGAAAAGAAACATTCAGGGCACAAAAAGCTCTTGCAGAAAGAGTATTAAACAAAAAAAATATAGAAGTCAGATTTAACACTGAATGCAAAGAGATAAAAGGCGAGACAAAAGTGGAAAAAGCTGTTCTTGCAGAGCCTGATAAAAAAGAATATGAAGAAGATTTTGATGCTGTTTTTATTTTTATAGGATCAGCGCCTCAGACAAATGGCCTTCCTCATGATATTGAAAAAGATGAAACAGGTTATATAATTTCAAACTGTGAAATGGAAACATCAATAGAAGGCCTTTTTGTAGCAGGAGATGTAAGAGCAACGCCATTCAGGCAGATTGTTGTATCTTGCGGAGATGGGGCAATAGCAGCTCATTCAGCAGAAATACATATAAATGAACTTAAGGGGCAATCATATAAATAAATTAAAGTTAGTTATAATAGCAATAATTTTATTAGCTTTAGCAACTACAGGTTTTGCCTTGTATTCGGAAAACCTTGGCAGAAAAAAAATACAAGATTACCCGGAAGATAAAACAGAAAGCAAAGCAGAATACCGTGAAACAATAGTTTCAGATGCTGCCCTCTTTTATGCAAGTAAAATTGCAGAAAAAATGAGTCTTTCACAGCTTGCTGGCCAGGTCATGATGATAGGCTATATGGGAAGCACACCACCTCCTGAAATAATTGAATGGATAAAAGATAGAAATATAGGAGGAATAAAAATATTTGGATGGAATTCTGATAATCTATCTGTTTTAAGTAAAAGTATTGAACAGATGCAGAAAGCAGCTGAAAAAACAGAGTTTAAACTTCCTCTTTTTATAGCAACAGACCAAGAAGGCGGCTGGGTAAGGCATGTAAAAGGAAATTCATCTGTTACTCCAGGCAATATGGCGCTTGGAGCATCTGAAATTATAAATGATTCCTATATGACTGGATTTTATATAGGCAAGGAGCTTAAAGCAACTGGAATAAACATGAATTTTGCTCCTACAGTAGATATATTAATTAATCATGAAGCGCATGTTATAGGCCCGCGGGCATTTTCTGATAACCCTCTTAAAACAGCAGTTCTTGCAACATCTTATGCAAATGGAATGAAAGAAGCAGGAATAATATGCACTGCAAAGCATTTTCCTGGGCATGGAAGAACAGCAGATGACTCACACGGCAGGCTGCCTGTTATTGAAACAACTCTTGATGAACTTTTTGAAGCAGATCTGCTTCCATATGATTTTCTTATAAAAGAAAACCTGCCTTCAATAATGAGCGGACATCTTGCTTTTCCGTCTATTACAGGAAATAAAATGCCTGCTTCTATCTCATCTTTTTTTCTTAAAGATATACTTAGGGAAAAAATGCAGTTTGACGGAATTATAATAACAGATGATATGCAGATGAATGGAGCATTATATAAAAACAGCCTGAGCGAAAGCTGCCTTGCAGCGCTCAAGGCTGGAAATGATATTGTTATGGTTTCAAGAGATTTGGCAGAATATGAAAAAATAAGAAATTTAATAATAAAAGAGTTAGCTATCAATCCTGATTTTGAAAAACAGATAAGGAAAAGTGTAAAAAGAATAATTAGTGTAAAATATGAATATCTTGAAAATAAAGAGAGAGGTATAAATTTAAAAGAACCTGCCAAAAATATAAATGCTGTTCCTGCAGAAGGAGCCTCTCCTTTTTTTTATCAACAGGCATTTAGAAGTGTTTCACTTATACAAAGCGGTAAATTAATTAAAAAACCTGAAGCTGATGAAAAAATACTTTTGGCAGGCCCTTTAAGGCTGTTCTTTGATGAAGGTTTAAAACGTTTCCCAAATGCAGATTCCTATTATTTTCCTTATAATCCATTTTATAAAGCATGGGAAAATGATTTAAAAACATTACCAAATATTGCTTCCAGATATGATACAGTTATTTTCTGCACAGCAAATCCTGCAGGAATAGAACTTCTGGAATCACTTAAAAAAAGCAAATGCAAAGTTATTGTCTTATCTATACTATCACCGGCAAGCCTTTCTGATTTTAGCTGGCTTGATAGCGGAGTAGCTGTATATGGAACAGGCAGGGAATCTTTTACTGCAGGATTTGCCGCAATTGCAGGAGATTTTATACCAGAAGGCACTGTGCCATTAACAAATAAAGAGAATAACTAATGCCATGGTCATATTTTATCCCCTCACAATGGGAAAGTCTTAAAAATCTTATTGAGGAAAGAGAATATTGCTGCATGAATTTCTCTGCCCAATTTAGAAAAAAATATTTTGATTTTTATAAATATCGCGAGACACTCCAGTTAGGCAGCAAAGTATATAATGGAGCAACGCAGAATTGCGAAGCGTATCCTGTAAAGGATTGTGAAAATAAGGGTGAAACAACTTCCGCAAAGTTAATACATAACAACAAAAGTAAAAAAATAATAAAAGCTGATGATATTATTGTTCATCATAGCTGGATAGATAACTTACTTGATTTTTCCATTATGCTTTCGGAAAATGGGCAGCTTTTGCCTGTTTATAAAAAAACAATACCAGGAAGAATTATTAATTTAAATAAAGGGCTTGAGATTTTTGACAACTCTCTTTCAAAAGTGCACACAGTTATAGGAGACAAAAAATCTGTAAAAAATATACTAAAAACCTGTTTTAATGAAAAAACAGTTTCAGATGGGATAAATTCCTTTAACTACTATGCAATGGCGCTTGATAAACAAAGCTTTAAACCATGTAATTCATCTCTTGATGGAATAAATATAAGGCTTGGCATACAGAAAGATCTTGAAAATCTTATGCCTTTGCAGAAAAATTATGAAATTGAGGAAGTATTGCCCCGCTCTGAAATGTTTAATAAAGCTATATCAAAAAAACATCTTTCAACAATTCTAAAAAATCAGACAACAGTTATTGCTGAAAAATCAGGAAAAATTATAGCAAAAGCCAATACCAATGAAAAAGGATTTATATACCAGCAAATAGGAGGTGTTTATACTCTTCCTGAATACAGAAATATGAATATTTCTACAGCATTAGTAAGTTCGCTTCTTGAAAACATATTTTCAAAAGATATGAAAGCTTCTCTTTTTGTTAAAATAAATAACCCGGCAGCTTTAAAGGTATATACAAAACTTGGATTTAAAATAATGGAAGAATTTCAAATTACCTATTTTCTTTACCAATGATTTAAGGCAACTATTCTTTTAATTGGTTTTCTGTCTCTTACAATCAGCTTTTCATCTGTATAGCCGATCAGCAGCATCATTACAACTCTCATTGAATATGGAACAGAAAGAAGGTTTTTTATCTCCTGCTCATCATATGTTGTAATAACACAACTTCCAAGACCTTCGTGCTCGGCCTGGAGCATCATAAAAGAGACTGCAAAAGAGATATCTATTGGATATGACTGCTGCCCATTGGGCATTTCATATTCTATATTTGTTGAACATGCCAGAATAATAGCTCCTGCTTTTCCCACATATTCCTGCCCATATGCAGCTTCCTGAATCTTTATTTTAAGTTCTGGATCATCGATAATAAGAAATCTCCATGGCTGCCTGTTTTTGGCAGAAGGCGCAAGCTGTCCAGCCTCAAGAACTCTTGCAATTACATCTTTTTTTATTGTCATGTCCTTAAAATTATGGACACTTATCCTATTCTTTATTTCCTGCATTACTTCCATATTTTGGGAGATTATAGCATATTTTTTTATATAGTCAAAGATTATTATCTATCTGACAATTTTTTTAGCAAATAAATATAAAAAAAATTCCCTGTTTTTTGCAGAAAAAATATATATAAGTACTATAGTTTATTAATAATAGCTAGCTATTTCTGTAAAAACAGACACTATTTATGCCTGATAATTTTAATATTGAAAATTATATTATTCAGCTATTACAATACATTGACGATTAAGATACGATAAAATATTCTTAGGTTGAATGAAAAAGTTTTTTTACATTTTATTACTTTTTATATCATATACGCTTTATGGAGAAGAATCTTTAATAGATCAGCTTAGGATAAATAGTATAGTAAAATCTGACACTGAATACTTTAAAAAATTATATCCTTGTGAAAATAACTCCAGGCAGGAAAAAAATGTATATAGTTTTATAAGACAAAGACTTAAAAATCTTTCTATTCCCTATTATGAACAATCCCTTGATACTGTAAGGGGCGCCCATTCATTTGCAACAAATATAATTGTAGATTTTGCAGGAACTACAAATAGCACAATAATATTTGCTTTTCCTGTCAATAATTTAAAAGATAATTCATTTAATATAGCAATTGCATTAAGTTTATGCGAAGTATTTAGTAAAAATACACCTGATAAAAATATTAAAATACTTTTTTTAGGCTCTGAATTTCTGCCTGACCTTCTTGATACAAACTATTTGCTCTATAACCAGCACCTTGTGGAAAATATAGCCGCACAATCCCAGAATGAACAGCTTGGATCAAAAGTTTTTCTCCAGAATTTTTTTCCAGAAGCAGATGTTGCCCTTATTTATCTAAATATTGAAAATTATGAAAATATTGTTGAAGTATCAAATATAACAGCAACAGGACAGACACCTCTTTGGTTTATAAAAAAGTCGTCTGAAGAGATGATAAATAATAATATAAATTTTTTCATAGATATAAGAGAAAATAATCTTTATAAAGCAGGATATAACTTAAAATCACAAACTGATCTCTTTATGAAAAATAATATACCATCATTATACCTGACATCGACTGATAATTATAACAAGATGCTGTTTTTTAATAAAATAATTAATTTAAACCAGGAAAACCTTGCCAATAAACTTATTCTTTTTTTTATTTCAATGTCAAATAATTATCCTGAACTTGAGCAGGAAACAAATTATGCAATTATACCGCTTAAAAAGAGTTACTTCTTTTTAAGAGAAAAATATAATATTTTAGGTTATATAATTTTTATAATAATCCTTCTTATTTTTATTATGAGATATAGTATTAACTTTTTCCGTTATACACGGAAGATGTTTAGAAATTTCTGGGTTATTATCTGGTTATTCTTACTCTGTTTCTTATTTCTATTTCTGGCAACACTTACTACAGAACTTATACTGTCTCTTAAAGGATCTCAAAATATATGGATAGAAACTCCCGCTACTGTCTTTTTTATTAAAATAATTACAACAATTATTTTTCTTTTTTTATCACTGTTTCTATTGCAAAAAATAAGACTTCCCTATTCAGGAAGTTTTTATTCCTCAAGCGCTATTTTTCTTATGATAATAAACCTGATTATATTTCAGTTTCTTAACATTACACTATCATTTAGCGCAATGTGGGCGCTTGTATGGACAATAATCTTTTCTTTTTCTGAAAACAGGTTTGTAAAAACAGGGTGTCTGCTTATTTCATATTATGTAATATATGATACTGCAAAATATATTTTTATAGTGCCAGCAATTAATCTATGTAATATTTTGATTTCAAGCAGGATTACAGGAAATCTTCTTATTGCAGCAGCCCTACTCCCCGGCATTATGATGATACTTAGAATTCTGCATATACAGACACATATAGAATCCAAAAAGTATAAAGTTTTAAGAAGAATTGTTTATTCTGCAACATTGTTAGCTGCTATAACATTAGTTAGTTATTATTATTGGTTAGATATATATCAGAATAAAAAAATGCCGATTCTTCTTATTAATACTATTGATACAGATAAGGATCTTTCAACAATAGAAATATCAGCCCCTCTTCAAACCGGAAATATTGAGGTATCAATGTATGATAATATCTATAATCTTGAAGCAGGCAGTTTGAAAAAGAAAGAAGTGGTAAATAATGGCCTGGGAGAGCTGGTAGAGATTAAGAAAACTATTTCAGGATTTTTGGATAGAAAAAACATAGTGCTTGATATTATTCCAAAAGGAGATCCTGAAAAAATAGAAATATCATTCTGGCTGGAAGAAAATCAGATTATTCTGGATAGTAATTATCAATTTACTCTTGAATCCAATCTTGACCGCGGTGAATTTAATATTGGATATAATCCTGATTTTCCGCTTAAACTGGATATTCTGGCAGATCAGGAGAACTATATCTGGTTTGAAATAAAGCTTATATATAAAACTCCTCCTTTTAATATGGATATAAAAGGAGATAACATGATGTTTTATAATTATACTGTGGTAAAAAAGAGCATCTATGGATAATGTTTTTTTCCACATAGATATGGATGCATTTTATGCATCAGTGGAGCAGATAGATAACGAATCTTTAAGAAATAAACCTGTAATTGTAGGCGGACTGGGAAAAAGAGGTGTTGTATCAACCTGTTCTTATGAAGCACGTGTTTTTGGAGTAAGGTCAGCAATGCCTATTGAAGAAGCAAGAAAAAAATGCCCTTCCGGAATTTTTATTTCCTGCAGAATGCAAAGATATATGCAAGTTTCAAGACAAATCATGGAGATATTAAAACAGTTTTCTCCGGAAGTAAATATCAGATCTATTGATGAAGCATATCTAAATATGACAGGCACAAATCTGATATTCGGATCTCCAATTGAAGCTGCAAAAAAGTTAAAATCAAAAATAAAAGAGGCAACAGGCCTTACTGTTTCTGTCGGAATTGCTTCTAACAGAATGATGGCAAAACTGGCATCTGAACATAGCAAACCTGACGGCCTTTATCAGATAAAAAAAGGCGGAGAGATAGAATTTATTGATTCGCTTAAGCTCAAAGACCTATGGGGAATTGGTAAAAAAACTCTTGAACGGCTTAATCAGAGCGGAATATCAGATATTAAACAATTGAGGTTATATTCAATAAAATTGCTTTCTGAAATGTTTGGCAGCACTATTGCAGAATATTTTTATAAAGTAGTAAGAGGAGAAGATCCCGGAATATGGAATGATACGCCAAAAAGCAAATCTATTGCAAATGAGATAACATTTGAAGAAGATGTTGAATCCGAAGAGTTGTTAAAGCTGGAGTTACTTGATATTGCCCAGCATTTGATGTTTAGGTTAAATAATTCAGGCTATGTATCAAAAACTGTTTCGCTTAAAATTAAATATTGTGATTTTTCAGTTATAACAGCACAAACAACTCTTTTGAATAATATAAGCTGTTCTGATGAGATATATAAAAACTTGGTGACTCTGCTTGAAAAAAAACTTGACCATTCCAGGCCTGTAAGGCTTATTGGCGCATCATTGATGGGACTTGAAAGCAGGGAATATTCCAGCCAGCTTGATCTTTTTGAAAGCAATGTTATAAAAAAAAGAGAAGCTGAAAAAGCAATCCAGTTGTTATCTAAAAAAAGGCCTGAGTTAAAAATATTTAAAGCAGCATCTATTAATAAACATTGAATTTAGTCATAAATATCGTGAAGATATAATTTAGATACTGGCTTGCGCCAGTATGACAAAGACACCAATATGACCCAGAACGGGCTCAATTTATTAATTTTTATAAATAAGAGCTGTGCTGCTGCTAACCATGTAGTAATTTCCTGAAGCATTCCAGAGTGTAAAACTTACAGCTCCTGCATTATAAAGGCCTTTAAGCTGCATATTAAGATATCTATAATATTCAAACTCTTCAAATTTTCTCTCTCCGCCTACAAGAAAAGCCTGTACATATGGCCGTATAATACTTCTATTTCCTGCAATCTCAATTGATCTTAGAGTTCCTTCATTATAGATAGCTTCTGCTCTTTCTTCAGCTTTTATATTTGAAGGAAAATCCGCAGGAAAATGGGAGGGATAATACATAGGACATATTATATCAGCATAATTTGCAAACATATCTATTTGCTGCCCATTCCAATTACCTTTCTTATACCAGGCATTAAAGCCATAAAGATCAACACTAATAGGCAACGATATTTTTTCTCTTGCTTTTTTTAAAAAAGATTCAAGAGCATCGCTTTTTATCATTCCTTCTCTTGCATTATATCTATATTTTATTGTGGAAAGATCGCCATCAGTAGGAAATCTTATATAGTCAAACTGGATTTCATCAACGCCAAGGCTTTGAAGCTCTTCTGCAATAGAAATATTATAATCCCATACAAATTCACAATATGGATCTACCCAAAACTCTTTTTGTTCAAAAGTGCCGTCAGCAGATTCAACAAGATTTCCCCAGGCTGCATTTTTAACATTATCCCATAATGCATATTTATTTTTCTGGTAATTGTATAAAAACCTGTCTTTGAAAACAACAATACGCGCAATAACATATATACCCTGATTGTGGGCTTTTGATATAAAATCAGCAATATCAATTCTGTTTCTTACAGCGCCTGCTTCTGCAGCTGTCCTATTTTTTGTGCTATATGTAATAACGCCCTGATCATCTTTAAAATCAACTACAATAGAATTCATATTATTTGCATTTATAAAGGTAAAATAGTTATCAATTTTTTTGCCAGATGCTAATGTAGAAGCCAGGTATATTCCTCTTTTTTCAGATGCTATATTTTTTCTTATAGATAAGTTTTTATCAATTTCTTTCTTTTTTACCGGAAGAACTTCAATATTGGGAAGCCATCTATCAGCTTCACTGTTATAAACAAACATATAGTTATTACAATAAACATGTAATGAATTGTTTTTATTCTCAAAAAGCAGCCCTGTTATTTCGCCGCTGTTTGTTACATATTGAGGTATTTTAATTTCAGTTATAACAGGATCTTTACCTGTTTTTGTATAATAAAAAAGTTTTTTTCCAAATCCTGTAGCAAAGAAAAAAGAATAACTATCTTTACCATAAGCAACTGCAGAAATATCTTCGTAAAAACCTGCCCCTCTGTAAAAACCGCTTAATATTTCTTTATAGCTTTTCCATGTTTTTCCGCCGTCATTTGTATCAAAAATTCCGCTAAATGAGGTAGCTAGTAAAATATTATCGCCTGCTTCTCCTCTTACAGAAGAAGCTATAATATATGATGAATCTTTCACAGGGCTGCGCAAAGCAACTTTTTTCCACTCAAGGCCGCTGTTTTTTGTAATATAGAGAGAATTAATAGTTGTGACTGTATATATGTCAGTGTTATCAGTATTAACAGAAATTGAGGTGAAATTTCTTTTTGATAAATTATCAAATGGATAGACAACTTTATCAGGCAGTCCGCGGTTAAAAGCAGCCCAGAATTTGTTTCCATTTTTTAAAACTTCAAAACCATGTTCTCTATTTATAGAGTAATAAATATCATTATATTTGACTATTTTTTCGCCATCGCCATATACAAGAGTAACAATAAATATTAATAAAAAAGAAAAAAGAAAACTCTTATAAAACAATTTTACTACCAAATATTTTTATAATATAATTAAATATTATATATTAGGATAAATACAGAATCTATTTCAAGCCTAAAACATATTACAGGAAAATAAAATAATATTAAGTTATAGGAAATAACAGAATTCACAGTAAAATTAAACCCAAATTTAAACCTATTATCAAGTAGTATAATATTTATTCCGAAAAGAAAAAAAGGGTATTTAAAAATGGTTATAGTTTCAGAAGAAAAAAAGACTATAGTTGAAGACTTGAATTTTCTCAACCACTTAATAGCATTTGTAAGCGACTCGCTTGATATGGAAATAGATATAGATTTATATAAAAACAAGATTATTGATGATGTTTTTTTTATCAATAATACATTAAACAGAATAGAAAAAAAAGTTATAAATAGCAGCATTAATGAAAAAGATTTTATACTTATATTAAAAAAAATAAAAAATGTAAAAGATAGCGCAATTATATTGCTGGAAAATATAGTCAAATATAAGTATAAACAGGCAATTATATTTGAAACACATAGCAATGATATAAAAACAGCTATAAATTTATATAAAGCCAGTTCAGATGAAATGCAAAAAAAACTTAATAAAAAGCAATTTCTTTTACAAGAAGACAACCAGGTTTCAAAAGAAGAACTTTACTTTCTGTTGTGTCAAAAAGATTCTAAATAAATTTAATATATCTATATTTTTCTGCAAAAATATTAGACCTGTTCGATAACCCTGTTAAAAGTCATTTTGCGAACACCAAATAATTAATAATTTAAACACAATGTATAATTTTTACAAATAGCTCATACTGTTTCAAAAGTGTTATTAACATTATCAAAAGTAAAAAATAAAAGAGCATAGTTTTAAAGTTTGAAGTATTGATATATTATTTATCATACATTCACAAAAACTTGAAATTTCTTTTCATATATAATTGATAGAAAGAAATTAAAAAAATAATAGAAAAAAATTTCATGACAAAATCTCGAAATTTACCAGGAATTCCTTTTTTACTGTTCTGCTTTTTTATGCTTCTTTACAGTTGTTCCAAGACTATCTATAGGCCTGGAACATATCAAGCTTTGGCTAAATACTGAAAATACTCTCCAGACCCTCGACTGGCTGCAATCGCCGGGATCTCCGGCTATGGATCAGGTAAGCCTGGGCGCAGGCGCTTTATGGCAGAGGACTCATCAGCTTGATGCTCCTGCCGGCGTAGGGCTTATAGATCCGCTTTATAAACAGGCAGCGGCAGAAAAATGTCTGGTCTGGATAATGTAATTGTAGTAAACAAAGAAGGAAAATGTTTTGTAAATGAAGATGCGCGCCATGACGATTTTGTGGCTGCAATAAAAAAACAGACTGATTGAATTGTTTATGACATAAACAATTCAATTATTGTTGAAGAATTTAATTCCTTTGCTGAAAATGTAGAAGTCTTGATTTCTCTTGGAAGAATCTATAAGGCTGATACACTGCCATACATTGTCAAACAAGCGTGAATGCTGGCAGGTAATCTGTAAGCAACTGCTGCAGAATACAATAAAATGGCAACTGATAAAAAAGATCCTCAATTTGGCAGGAAACTTTTTCCCCATCCCATTGAAGTTGGCCCATTTTATGCGGCACCAAGAGCTCTATCCATTCACCATACTATGGGAGGTTTAACCATTAATACTGACACCATAGTCTCAATACTTCAGGGCAGGTAATCCCCGGCCTTTACACTGCAGGAGGGGCGGTAGGCGGTGTTCACGGTTCTAACCGCCTGGGAGGCAATGCTGCTGCAGATGTTACTACCTATGGACAGATTGCCGGAAAATCAGGCATGAAGCAGGCTTGTCTATAGGATTAACAGACAATTATTTGGCCCCTCTGAATTGTAAAGTTTGGAGTGACTTTTATTATCCCGGCATGGTAAGCTTATGCCAAGTTTTTTTCCAGCATTTATTTAATTATATAAACTGTTTCTATATATATTAAGATTATATTTATTAAAATAATTTA
>JAVBQS010000032.1:0-11632 GCA_031548835.1 Spirochaetia bacterium | reverse complement strand
ATCTGTCACAACTATATTAATTACACTATCAATATCTTCATCAAGTGGTATTTCAACTATGTTCCACCAGTTTTCATCCCTGCCTTTGATGTTGGGAATACCTTCTTTTCCTTTTATAGTAAAAATATTTTTATTATTTTTATAACCATTAAATAAATACCATCGTGTGTTGGCATGCATAAGATCTTTGCGTCCTATATGGACAGAGATAATACCTCCCTTAGGAATTGCATTTAACTCTTTTTTATAATCTTCCTGCAATAGATTTTTACCGGCAAGAAGCTCTTTTCTTTTTTCCCATTTTTCTTCTTTTGTCTGGTATCCTATGCCTATATATCCATATTCATCATTATAAAATTGCGAAGGTTCAACATAGTATTTAATAATTTTTTGTTTTACAGTATCTTTTTTTGGCTCAATTACCTGTTTATCTGTTGTCTTGCAACCCCAAATAAGAAAAAAAAGAGAAAAAAATAGTAAAAAATCAATATTTTTATGCTTCAATTCAATACCCTTATTAAAATAATTATATATTTTATACTGTTTTATAAAATATATCGAACAATTTATCTTACTGATTAATATTTTTAAAAACAAGACAACCATTTTTAGCATTAAATAATATGAAAAACAGATATGCCAACAGTTAACAACATTATAAAATAATAGCTTTTAAAATAGCTATATTAATAACTTTTAACAACAATTAACGCTTTTGAACTTTTAGAAAATTAAAATAACGATTTTTATTGAGAAAAACAGCATACTGTCCTTATAATTATTATATAGAACTATTTGGCATAATATGAATTTATATCTTAAATTATTAATATAGGGAGATTTACCATGCAATGCCGCAGAAACACGCGTATTATCTGCACTATAGGCCCGGCAGTAGAATCTGATGAACTTATCTGTTCGCTGATAAAAAAGGGAATGAATATAGCAAGATTTAACTTTTCACATGGAAATCATGAATACCATGCAGCAGGCATTGCAAAGATAAGAAAAGCTTCTAAACAGCAAGGTATTCCTGTAGCATTACTTCTTGATACAAAAGGGCCTGAAATACGCACAGGATTAATACGCAATAATGGCACAATCTCTTTTTTAAAAGATGAATTTGTAGATGTAATTGCAGAATCAGATGCAGTAAAATTATATGGAAATGATGGAATTTATGCGGAAAAAGAAAAAATTACTGTCAGCTATAGCGAAATTGCAGATGATATTATCCCAGGCGTAAAAATTCTTCTTGCAGATGGACTTATAGAGCTCTCTGTTCTTTCAATAGAAGGAAGAATTATTAAATGTAAAGTTACAAACGGCGGAGAAATAGGAAGCAGAAAAAATGTTAATATAATTGGAGCAAGAACAAAACTTCCTGCTCTTACAGAAAGTGATAAACAAGATATTCTTTTTGGGCATAATATAGGAATGGATTATATTGCAGCTTCTTTTATAAGAAAAGCTTCAGATGTCACATCAATACAAAAGTATCTTGCAGAAATAGGTTCTGATATGCCTGTTATAGCAAAAATAGAAGATGAAGAAGGGCTTAAAAATATTGAAGAAATTATAAGAGTTGCAGCAGGGATAATGGTAGCAAGAGGCGATCTTGGAGTTCAAATTCCTGCAGAACAGGTGCCGCTTGAACAGAAAAGAATAATAAGCCTATGCAATATAGCAGGAAAACCTGTTATAACAGCAACACAAATGCTTGATTCAATGATTAGAAACCCCCGCCCGACAAGGGCAGAAGCAGGAGATGTGGCAAATGCTATTCTTGACGGCACAGATTGTGTAATGCTTTCAGGTGAAACAGCAAATGGTTCATACCCTGAAGCTGCGGTAGAAGTTATGGACCGTATTGCAAAAGCTGTGGAAGCCTCAAGTCAATATATGAAAAGCCTTTACGAGCGAAGAAGAGTCTCGGATATTAATAAAGATTTAAGCCAGATAATAACAAGCGCTGCTTCATGGACTGCTGATCAAATAGATGCAGCTTGCATTGTTGTTCCAACTTTAAGCGGAAATACTGCAAAGCTTGTAAGCAGAAACAGGCCAAGACGTTCAATTATTGCTGCTTCTCCAAGCGAAACTGTAAGGAGGAGGCTTCTTTTATTCTGGGGTATTGTTCCTGTTGCAATAGAACACCAGGAAAATTCAGAAGAAATGATACAAAGCTCAATCTCAAAAACAATCAGTGAAGGATTTGCAGCTTCTCTTGATAAAGTTGTTGTTGTTGCAGGAATACCAATCAATTCTCCATTATCAACCAATAATATAAGAGTTCATGTTATCGGCAATGTCCTGGGCAGAGGCCTGGAAGGTTTTGGAAAACATTGTACAGGAAGAATAATCAAAGCGCAAAATTTTGAAGAAGCTTCTGCTGCTTTGGGCAAAAAAGAAGCAAAAATACTTCTCACCCATACGCTTGATATCTCTTTTATTCCAATATTATCAATAGTTGATGGTGTAATTCTTGAAGGAGTATCAGAAATGTCGCGGGAATATGTGCAAAAAATCAATTCTGATATTGTATTAGTTTCCCAGGTGCCAGATGCAATGAGCTATTTTGAGGAGAATACTATAGTTACCCTTGACGGAGTTGAAAAATTGATATATGAAGGAGCATTATAATTAAAAAAACAGGACAGATGTCTCTTTCACTTATTCTTTTAAAAAAGTTAATAATTATTCATAAATATATAGATGAAAATTGTCAATTCTATGCTAAAATAGTCTATTATTTATAAATAATTCTAAAAACTTTCATATTATTATAAGTAATTGATAATATGGGTTAAGTTTGTGTATCGAACTATGGGAGCTAAATGATAGAACAGAAAAATGGCCAAAACATAGATCTTTTCTCTCCTCTTTTTGATAAAGAACAAATAAATGATTCATTGTCAGATAAGTTTGTATTCTCACAAAAGAACAGAATGCAGCTTTCTTTTGTATTATTAAATATTGATAAATCCAGCAATATTTTTGAAAAAAAAGTTTTAGATAATATAAAAATATCCATTGTTTCACTATTAAAATCACGTTTAAGAAAAGATGATATTATCGGAAGTTATGGAGAAGAATGTTTTGCACTTATTCTTCCAAACACACAGCCGAATGATGCTTTACACCTATGCCATGTTGTAACTGATGAAATAAATAAAATTTCTGCGAACGAAAAAATCACTCTAAGCGTTGGAATATCCTCATATCCTGAAAATGCAAATTCTCTTAAAAATTTAAAAGAAGAAGCAGAAAAAGCTTTTTCAGAAGCCAGGGAAAAAGGCGGGGATAAAATAGTAATATCAAAAAATGTATGCCACTTTTTTGATACAAGAAAAAGCAAAATAGTAATTATTCCGGAAAGAAACAGAGTTATAAATAATATTATAAATGTCATAGAAGAAAAAGATAATTTCCTTCTGCTTGGACATAGAGATCCTGACGAAGACTGTATTGCTTCCATGGTTGCTTTTAGTCTTCTTATCAGAAAGTTTTATAAAAAAGTTACTATTATTCTTTACAAAGAATATCAGCATAAATTCCCGTATTTAATGGAAATATGTAAATACAATTCTATTTCAGTCATTGAATCTGAAAAAGATATTGAAAATAATTTTAATGTTATTGTTGCTCTTGATACACCCAAACCTTCAATGCTTGAAGGCGGTAAAAAAATTGAAGCTATGATTGCTGACAAAAATATACTTAAAATGGAGATAGATCATCATCTTGAAGCTGATAGCGGATATATAGGAGATAATAATTACTGCTTTGTAGATGAAGCATCATCAACATGCGAACTTATAGCATATCTTACTTTTAAGTTAAGCAATAAAAAAGAATTTCTTAAAGAACATGATATTCCTGAACTATTTTCCCGCAATTTTGTTGTTGCAATAATTACCGGCATGATAAGCGATTCCAAAATGGGCAAATATCTAAAATCTGCAAGACAAAAACTATTTTATAATTATTTTAGCACCCTATTCAATAAAATGCTTCTTGAAATGACAAACATTAATTCTAATAATTTTTCTTCCATGGGAGATATTTTTAATGAACTTGAAAAACTCTCTGAAGAAGAAACAAAATGCTATAAATATTTTTTTGACAGAAAAAATAAATCAAGCCATATTGCTTATACAATTGTGGATAAAGATGATATAGATTATTTTTACAAAAATTTCAAAAAAGAATTAATTGCAAGTATAGCAAGACGAATGGCTGATGACCTTGCAGAAGAAAGCGGGTGTTTAAGCCTTGTTGTCTATTATGATAATCCGGCAGAATCTGATTTAATTCAATTCCGTATGAGAAGAAGTCATACTTTTTCCAAGCTGGATTTACGCAATGTTATAGCAGAACTTAAAATTGAAAATGGCGGCGGCCATCCAGGCGCAGTCGGGTTTAGATTTAAACAAGATACTATTCCTGATCTTAAAAAATTTTCAGAAGAGATGATTGGCAAAATAGAAAATATTTTAAATAGAGTTTTAAAAACAAAATAAAAAGATAATATAATAATACAAGGCCTGCATTTTGCAATTTTGCAGGCCTTATTTTTTATAAACTGTTTATGTCTGTTTAGGTTTAAGCTAACAGCATGATCCGCATTTATCATCTTTTTTAAGAAATTCCCTGCATGTATCTGCAATCTGCGGGCCTAGAAGTCCATAAAGGCCAATAAGCTCTTCATAAGGGCCATTGCTTCCAAACTGGCTGTTTACTCCAACCATCCTCATTGGCGTCGGGTAGTTTTGCGCAAGAAGTTCTGCAATTGCTCCGCCAAGCCCTCCTGATGTGTAGTGTTCCTCAACAGTAACAATCTTGCCGGTTTCTTTCGCAGCCTTAATAATAAGCTCATTATCAAGAGGTTTTATTGTATGAATATTAATAAGCCTTACACTTACACCTTCTTTTTCAAGTATATCAGCAGCTTCTGAAGCGCGGCACAACACAGTCCCTGTTCCAATTATGGTAATATCTTTCCCATCCTTGATTGTTATGCCTTTGCCAAGTTCGAATTTATAATTTGCTTCACTAAAAAGAACAGGCATGGGATCGCTTCCTATCTTCATATAAACAGGGCCAACATGTTTAATCATTGCGTGAGTCGCTGCCTTAATCTCAACAGGGTCGCCTGGGTTTAACACAGTCATTCCGGGACTCTCTCTCATAAGCGCAATATCTTCAAGCGACTGGTGAGTCGGACCAAGATGGTAATACGAAAGGCCTGCACATCTTCCAACAACTTTTACATTCTGTTTCATATAGCCAAGGTCTACTTTCATCTGGTCGAAATTTCGTCCTGTAACAAAAGGCGCTATTGTTGCAAAGACAGGTATTTTTCCTGTTGCAGCAAGCCCTGCACAGATTCCTGTTATTCCATCTTCCATAATTCCGAATTCAAGATGCCTTTCTGGAAATTTATTTTTAAACATTGTCATCTGTGAACCGCTTGAAGAGTCAGCTGAAATTGCCAATACTTTGCTGTTTCTCTCACCTGCTTCTGCAAGTGCTTCTCCAAATGTTTTTCTGGGATCTTTTTTCTCACTCATTTTCCAAGCTCCTTTGCAATTGCATCAAGTTCTTTTTCTGCCAAAGCAACCTGTTCAGAATTAACTTTCCAGTAATGAGAACCAACTGTATCTTCAAGAAAAGAGATACCTTTTGCTTTAACTGTGTTACATATTATCAATGAAGGTTTGCCTGCTTCAAAAGGAGTATCAGTAAGAGTATCAATTATCTCTTTAAGATTATGGCCGTCTATTGATCTCGTGCTCCATCCAAAAGATTCCCATCTTTCTGCAAGAGGTTCAAAACTCATTATCTCATTTGTAAGGCCGCCAAGCTGAAATTTATTTCTGTCAATCATTACTATAAGATTATCAACTTTATGATGGCTTGCTGCAGCTGCTGCTTCCCAGTTTGTGCCTTCTCCAAGTTCCCCATCTCCCATAATTACATATACCTTTGCAGGGTTTTTATCCATCCTTAGCCCAATTCCCATACCAACACCAATTGGAAGACCGTGGCCGAGAGAGCCTGTATTGCTTTCAATGCCTGGAAGTTTGTTCATATCAGGATGGCCTGGAAGTTTTGAATTAAGTTTAAAATAAGTATTAAAAAGGCCTTTACTGAAAAATCCCTTCTCTGCAAGAGCTGCATAAACAATTAAACATTTATGTCCTGCAGACATAATAAATCTGTCCCTGTCTTCCCTTTTAGGATTTTTTGGATCAATATTTTTTAATACTTTGTAATAAAGGGCTGTCATAAGTTCTGCTGCTGATAACGCACCGCCTATATGGCCTGCATCACCTGCTTTAATAATAGCAAGAACATCTTTTCTAAGCTGAAGAGCATATCTTTTAAGTTCAAGTTCTTCAGCATCTGTAATTTTATGCATTACAAACCCTCCTTTTATTTAATATGTTCATTATCATAATCCTGATATCTATGTACTTTATCCTCAGACCTGGTGCCTTCCTGCCATTTTAAAGACAACCATATTTTCACAAGATATTTCATAAGCTCTATGCCGGTAGTAAAAGCGCCTAAACACATAATATTTGCATTATTGCTTAAAATTGATCTTTCTGTTGAATAAACATCAGTGCAAAGTGCTGCAAAAGCTCCATGAACTTTATTTGCAGCAATACTCATACCTATGCCTGTGCCGCACATAAGAATTCCTCTATCATGCTTTCCTGTAGCCACTGCTTCTGCAACTTTAATAGCAACATTTGCATAAATAGGATCTGGACTCCCAAAATCTTCATATTCATATCCCAAATCAGAGAGAAGTTTTTTAATTATTTCTTTTTGTTCTGCTGCATTAGGGTCGCAGCCTATAGCAACTTTTTTCATATTTCCTCCATATTTAATTGCAAATTTGATAAAATATGCAAAATTTTTAATAAAAATTTTGCCTGCTATAGTTTTCTATCACAACTTCCTGAATACATGTCTACCTATGTGTATTTCTAATATAGTACTATTTTGTCCCAAAATCAAGATGTGAATCTAATATATGTAATATTTTAAGAATATTTTGAAAAAGCATAACAAACTTCTTATGATTTATATAAAGGTTATAAAAATTCTTAATTATGTTTTTCCTGATAAACAAAAAATTGAAAGGTTAAAATGGGTGAAATATTTTGAATAAACAGGATTTATCGAAAATTGAGTTTAACAATAATATTGTCAGGAAACTTATGCCTGAATGGAATAATTATAATATTGAAATTTACACCCTAAAAGGAGGAGTTACAAGCAGGATTTACAGAGTAAAATGCAAAGATGGAGATGTTGCAATAAGAGTATATAGCGATAAAGCAGAAATATTTCTTGACCGCAATTCAGAAGCAAGCGCAATAAAGCAGATGGCTGATATAGGTGTTTCTTCAAAACTTATTAAATATATTCCTGAAAAACATGCAATAATAACTGAATTTATACCTAATTCATCTACTTTAACAAATTCTGATTTTCTTAAAGATAACCTTATTAAAATAATAAATGATCCTGTAAAAAGAATTCATTCATATAAGGGAAAAGTTAATAATATTTTTAATCCTTATAAACAGTGTTTAAAATTATATAACATATTAAAAAAGCTTAATAGTTTTTTGCCTGAATTAGATAAAATAAATAAAGCTATTACAAAACTAAAACTGCTTATAGACAAGATAAATATTTCTGAAAATAAATATGTTATAACACATAATGACCTTACTGCAGATAACTTTATACTTGTTAATGAAAAACATAAAGATAAATTTAAAAAGCCGATTTATATTATTGACTGGGAATATACAGGAATGGGGCCTAAATATTATGATATTGCAGATATGTTTCAGGAAATACTTGTTCCCAGGGAGATTGAATTAAAATTTATAGAAGATTACTGTGAAGGTAAAAATTTCGAAGAAACAGTTTACTACTGTGACATGTTTAAACCTTTTCCAGATATTTATTGGTTTATATGGAGCCTTATACAAGAAACAACTTCTAAAATAGAATTTGATTTTTACAATTATGGCTATAGAAAATATAACAATGCTGTAAAAAATTTTGAATTATTAAAAAAAGAATATAATAGACCTGTTTGATAACCATGGCATGGTAACCTTAGCACGGCTTACCATGCCATGGTTATCAAAAAACTTTTAAGATTATGAGCTATTAGCAAAAAAATCATACATTGTGGACAAATTAGCAGTTATTTGATGTGTGCAAAACGATTTTTAACAGAGTTATCGAACAGGTCTAATATATTTAACCTTTAAAGCAGAAGATACAAAACATCAGCCAACGCAAATTCCTGCGATTATATTTATCTATTAAAAAAATCCGCAAGCTCCTGGGGGCTATTTACAATATAGTCTGCGCCTGCTTCTTTAAGCCTGGATTCTGAATTTTTTTTATCAGGAGCTGAATATGTAACACCTACTGCACAAAATATATATTTTGATTGTTTTGCAGCAATCATATCATCAGGCATATCTCCAATATAATATAACTTTTGAGGAAGCTCTCCGCTGTTTTCATAATATGCAGCAATAGCATCAAGCATAAAAGGATTTGGTTTACCCAGGGATACTTTTATGCTGTTTTTTTCATATTCTTCTTTCTCTGCTTTTGTACAATCATCAAGAGTTAATATTTTTTTAAAAAAATTTATATTATGTTTTTTAACAGGATAGAGAGCTTCCATTTCAGGACGGCCTGTTGCAATTGCAAGAGTATTTGCTTCTGCCAAAAAAGAGAGCATCTTTTTTTCAATTAAAAGTTTTTCTTTTAAAATAAATCCGTCGCCAAAATAATATTGAGCAGGGAATCCATAAGTTTTTGAAAAAAGCATTTCTCCAAGATATACTTCCTGAAAAATCTGTTTTATAATATTACCGGAACCGACATCGCTTTTGATATTTCCTTTATAGAAAAAATCAACTTCTTTAAAATTTAATTTTCCTGCTTCGTTAAAAAGATGTTCAATAGGCTTGTCAGATGATTTAAGAAAAAAAGCAAGCTCTCTGACATCCCACTCTTCCCTGTTTTTGCTTTCTTTTTTTCCCTGAATTTTTGAAAACATCAATGTTATTACTTTATGCGTAAGATCCCAGTCATTATTTAGCCCGCCTGTTCCTTTAAGAAAAGCAAGATCTGATAAGTTAAAAAGAGGGTCAGGCAGCATTGCTGAATTAAGGCATGGCCTTAAAAATATTGATACAGTTTTTCTTACACTATCTCTATAGGAAGATGAAACATCAATTATAACACCATCCATGTCAAAAATAATAAGTTTTTTCACTGGGGAAACCTTTTATCAAAAATATCTATAAGCTGCGGCAATGATTCAATAAAAGTATAGTTTCTATCTCCAAATCTTTTTCTTCTCTTTTTTTCAGGATCAACCATAAAAGGATATGAAGACCATTCAAGCAGCGGAATATCTGTATATCCATCTCCCACCACTATTGTAGATTCAGGCTTTAAATTAAGTTTTTCTGCTATTTTTACTTTTTCTTCACCGCTTGCAACATTAAGAATTAATCCGTCAATTTTATTATTTTTATATATAAACTGATTTGCAATTATCTCTTTAAACAAAGTATCTGCTTTTTTAATTTTTAAAGGATTTACACATAACTCTACTGTTCCGCAGCTTATTACATACATTTTAAATCCTTTTGCTGCAAAAGAAGATAGCGTATCTATATAACTATCTGGTATTGCAATTGCAAGTGCGTTATTTACCTCTTCAAGTATATAGGTATTAACTCCTTTCATAACCCATCTGTAATATTTTTTAAATGAAGGCCCGATAATCTGTTTATTATCTGCATAAAGCGCAGCTTTTGCAACAATTCTTTTAATAAAGGAAAGCTGTTTGTTTTCTTTATATAAAAGATAATCAAGCAGAAACTGCTCGCTGTCATAAGGAGTAAAAGGCAGTATTGTGCCGTCATAGTCCCATATAATGTTTCTGTTTTCCACAGATTTATTAAATCCTTTCCATTATTATTTTAAAAATATCATTGCTGTCAAGTTTAACAGGAGAATTCTTGCTATCCGATGCTTCTGCAACTCTCATCGCAAGCACTTTGTCAAATCCATAATTTTTTAACCTTGGCATGTTAAAATGCTCTGTCCACTTTGTAAGCATATCAACAAGAGAATTACATGAATCTTTTATATCTTTATAAGATTTTCCTGTCAATAACACAGAAGCCTGCGCATATTTTTTAATAGCTAAACCTTCAGGATCAGTTTCAAAAAGTTTATTTATTATATGCCTGGCAGCTGACGCAAGCAGAGTTCCGCATATAGCTCCATGAGGGGCAGTTGAAAAGCCTCCGGCAGGAGATGCTATTCCATGGACAACTCCAAGCCCTGCATTTGCAAGAGTTATACCTGAAACATAAGCTGCCCAGCACATGCTGCTTCTTGCTTTTATATTATTTCCGTCTGAAAAAGCTTTGGGAAGCGCTTTTCCTGCAATTTCAAGAGCAGGAGCTGCAAGTGAGTCTGTAAATATAGTTGCTTTTGTTGAAACATATGATTCAATAAGCTGGGTTACAGCATCCATTCCAGACCATGCTGTAACAGAAGGCGGGCAGGAAACTAAAAGAAGCGGATCTATTATTGCATAATCAGGAACCATTATGCCGTGCCTTAGTGATTTTTTAAATCCATTATCATCAACCACACTTATAACAGAATTTTTTGTTGCTTCTGATCCAGTGCCTGAAGTTGTAGGTATTGCTATAAATGGAAGCTTTATTCCTTTCAGAGAGCGCGTACCCACGCCTTCAAGATAATCTTTTACACTGCCCTCCTGCATTGCCATTACAGATGCAGCTTTTCCGGAATCAATAACACTGCCTCCGCCTATTGCAATAACAAATGATATATTATTATTTTTTATCTCTTTTACAGCATTATCAATATTATCAGGAGAAGGTTCTCCCGGTATTGCAAAACTAAAGATTTTTATATTGTGCTGCTTAAATATATTATTAATCTTTTCAAAAAAATTACTGCTTTTAAGAAAAGATTTTCCTGTAAATAAAGCTGCTGATTTTCCGCTATATGGGGCAATTACTTTGTCCAGGGCAGCTAAACTTCCTTCTCCAAAATATAATGACGGTATTGTAGAAATTTGAAAAGAATTTTTAAATATTAAATCTATATTATTATTCATAATTAAAATCTATTATAAAATTGTTTTTAAAGTTTTTTTCTTTTAATAATTTTGTAAAATCCTATTTTTCTTAAAAAATCAACATATCCGCAATTATCAGGAAGAAAATCAACAAATAGCGCTTTAAAAATAGTCATTTTTCTGCAATCAGCGCAGAGTTTAAATCTTTTTTCATAAACAAAGCAAAGATTTGATTCAATATCAAGATATTCACATGGATCATTAAAATCAATTATCCATGTTTTATTTATACATTTTTTTTTCAAGCAGAAGATTCCGCATATATGTAAAATTTTTTCAAAATACTTAATTTTATTTCATATTTATTTATTTTCAGAAAAATATCCAAGTTCATCTATTCATCTTTTTTTGTTATAGACAGCCTCAAGTTTTATAGGAATATAT
>JAVBQS010000059.1:0-2815 GCA_031548835.1 Spirochaetia bacterium | reverse complement strand
CCCGCCCTGAAAAAATTGAAATATTTTTGTATTTTGAAGAAAAAAGACCTGTTTTTGATAAAAAATCATCTGAATAGCTTTTTTTTCTCAAAAAACCATAAAGCCACCGTCTATCTGGCGGTATATATCCAAGCCTGAATTTTTCTATTGAAGCTTCGGAAACTCCCCTGTTTGTAAGATATTCCAGCGCTTTTTCTGCGCCGCCGTCTTTTTTATTTAATAGAATATAGTTAAAACTTGCTGTTATTTTATCATAAAGTTCAAAAAGCTGTTTTTTAAATCTGCTTTCTTCAGAAACACCTTCATATTCTTCTGATTCAAGATTAATTCCTGCTTTTTGCGCAAGAAACTGCACAGCTTCCGGGAAAGTAAGTTTTTCTATTTCCATTACAAAATTAAAAATATCCCCGCCTTTATGGCAGCCGTAGCAGTAGTACATGCCTTTGTCAGGCGTAACTGTAAATGAAGGAGTTTTTTCTGTGTGGAAAGGGCATAATCCTTTAAAAGTTCTGCCGTTTTTTTTAAGATTTACATAGCTGCTTACAATTTCTTCTATATCGGTTTTTTCAATTATCTCTTTTTTTATTTCTTCTGATATAAACATTTTAACTTTTTAAATATAAAACCTTTGCATTATTATGATCTGAAAACCTTGTTGAAAAAAAATGTTCTCCTGAATTTTTATCTTTTAGAACAAAATATAAATAATTGGTCTTGGCAGGATTAAAAGCTGCTTCAAGTGCAATTTTTCCCGGATTGCTTATGGGTGTAGGCGGCAGGCCGTATTTTATATATGTATTATATTCAGATTCTACCTCTATATCAGCATAAGTAAGATATTCAGGATGAGGTTTTTTCTGAATTTCAGTGATAATATATTCAACTGTAGCGCATGAGCCAAGAGGCATTCTTATATTAAGCCTGTTTGAAAAAACAGATGCAATTAAAGCAGCTTCATCAGGCACTCTGTATTCCCGTTCAACAATAGATGCAATTATAACCCTGTTGTTTATTTCTTTTGAAGTTAAGCTGCCATATTCAGGATAGATGACAGCTAACTTTTTAAAGAAATTTGATACCATATAAGATACAACTTTTTCTGCAGGATAATTTTGAGGAAACATATAAGAGTCTGGAAACAGGTATCCTTCGAGAGAGTCAGAGGCTATATTAAACTTTCTGATTATTTCCTTATCTATTACAGCATCTAAAAAGCTTTCTTTATCTGTAATTTTATTATTTTCAAGTATTGAAGCTATTTTTGAAACAGTAAGGCCTTCTGAAATTGTAACTTTATATAGCAAAGCAGCTCCTGAGACAATCATTTCATGAATTTCAGTTGTGCTCATAATTCTGCTTATACTATATTGTCCGCTCTTCATTTTCTGTTCTGTGCCCATTGCTTTACTTACAGCCATCATAAGAAAACCGGAGCGGATCAGATTATTTTCTTCAAGCTTTTCAGATATTGATCTTAAAGTCTCTCCTTTTTCTATTTCAATAACAGCAGCTTCATCATCAGACCTGGATATAGGAAGGTTATAATAATAACCCACTCCTGCAGCAACAATAAGAAAGACAACAAATATAAATAATATTTTCCCCATAACTTTCATATAACAAATATCCTCAGGCCCATGATTTTTACCATATTTTCATAAAAATTACACTAAAAAATACTATTTTATCAATATGAATTCCACCCTTCTGTTTTTCCATCTGTTGACAGTATCTCCAAAAGGAACAATTGGTTTTGTTCCGCCAACGCCCAAAGTGCTCATTCTGTCAGCAGCAATACCTTTTTGTGTAAGAATTCTTTTCACAGTCTCGCATCTTGCCTGGGAGAGAGGAATAAGTTCATCTCTTTCTTCCACTGCTGCTTTTGCAGTGTCATACCAGCTTAGGTTATTTGCATGCCCTTCTATCTTTATTTTATATGAAGAATATTTTTTCAATATTTCAGACAATCTATTGATAATTTTCTCATTCTTTTCTTTTATTTCAGGAATATCAGTAACAAGTTCCGGGCTGTTTGGCGCAAAATTTATACTTGAAATCTTGATTTTAAGATTGTCTCCATCTCTAAGCACAAGAATATCAACAGCTACCAAGCCGGTAATTGCAACACTATTGCCGAAAATATCTGTTGCATTAAGCGTATATGGATAATCTTCTGCTGCCTGGACAAGTTCTCCGCCGTCAGACATACCATCCCATGTTATTTTTTTTGGAGGAGTTCCCTTTCCCGCAAATTTTTTAAAGCTATTCATATACGGGTCTTTAATCTGCATTTCCCAGTCGCGTATCCCGCTTTTGTCTTCAAGATTTATTATTATACTTAGTTCATCATCAATTCCATCATTGTCAGGAGAGAATGGATATGGCGTTAAAACAACTTCTGCTTTAGGAGGAGTTGTATCAAGTATAAAGCTTCTGGTTTCAGATATTTTTATATCGCCTTTTTTGTATCTTACTGCAAATTCAGCTCTATATATATCATCTGTTATTTTACCTGCTTCATCTTTTCCATCCCATGTTATTGTATCAGGTATTAAATCTTTATTTATAAATGTTTTTACAGCTTTTCCTGCAGAAGAGATAATTTTAAGATTCCATGATTCCACAGCTGCCTCTTTTGTGTGAAGCAGGTTGAATTTCATTGTGTCAGCAATATTATCATTATTTGGAGAAAAGCCGTCTCTGTCTATTGAAGCAATTGCCTGTGTAAGGCGGGTATCAACTTCAATATTGTCTATTGTTTTTACTGTTTTATTTCCTGCTGCATCTTGAGACTGTATTGTAAATTTATAGATTC
>JAVBQS010000149.1:0-11186 GCA_031548835.1 Spirochaetia bacterium | reverse complement strand
GCCATATCTTTTATTCCCAGAATATGAGCGCCCATTTTTTCAAGCTCTTTTGCAAGTTTTACATAATATTCAAGAGGATATTTATCTCTCTTTGGATCTGTAATATCTCCGGTGTAACAAAATGTTGCTTCACATATTTTGTCATATTTTCTTACAGCTTCCATTGCAACAGCCATTCCTGTTGTCCAGTTAAGCGAATCAAAAACCCTGAAAAGGTCTATTCCTGAATCTGCAGCTTCTTTTACAAACCTATCCACAACATTATCAGGATAATTTGTATATCCTACTGCGTTAGATGCTCTTAAAAGCATCTGGAAAAGTATGTTTGGTATATTTTCCCTTAACAGATGAAGCCTTTCCCATGGAGATTCTTTAAGAAATCTTAACGCAACATCAAAAGTTGCTCCGCCCCACATTTCCATAGAAAAAAGGTCAGAAGCAAGATATGACATTGGCTCTGCTATTTTTACAAGATCGTGAGTCCTTACTCTTGTAGCAAGCAAAGACTGATGTGCATCTCGCATTGTGGTATCTGTCACAAGAAGTTTTTTCTGCGCCAGTATCCACTCCATAAATTTTTCAGTTCCAAGCTCTTTATAAATATCTCTTGTTCCCAAAGGCCTTTTTTCCATGCCTGAAATTTCAGGCACAGGAGCTTCTGCAAAAATAGGCTTTGTATTCATTTTCTTAACAGAGCCCTGTCCATTTACTGTTATATCGCCCAGATAGTTAAGAAGCTTTGTTGCCCTGTCTTTTTTCTTTTTCCCTACAAGAAGCTGAGGATTTGAATCTATAAAAGATGTATCGCAATTGCCTGCAAGAAAAACAGGATGTGTTACAACATTTTCAAGAAATGGGATGTTTGTCTTAATACCTCTTATTCTGAATTCAACAAGAGATCTTTTCATAACTCTTGCTGCTTTTTCAAATGTAAGCCCCCAGCCGCTAAGCTTTACAAGAAGCGAATCATAGGAGGAAGTAATTCTTGCTCCGGAAAATGCGTTACCGGCATCAAGCCTTACGCCGAATCCTGCAGGAGATCTGTATGCTTTAAGAGTGCCTATATCTGGAGCAAAATTATTTTCAGGATCTTCTGTTGTTATTCTGCACTGTATTGCATATCCGCTTTTCTTTATTGCACTCTGGTTTGGTATTCCTATTTCAGGATCGCTTAATTTATAACCTTCCGCAACTCTTATCTGTGTCTGGACAAGATCGCGTCCTGTAATAAGTTCTGTAACAGTATGTTCAACCTGAAGGCGGGGATTCATTTCTATAAAATAATAATTGCCCTGCTGGTCAAGCAGAAATTCAATTGTTCCTGCATTTCTATAGTTAACCTGCCTTGTTATTTTAATTGCATCGCTGCATAATTGTTCTCTCATTTTTTCTGATATTGCAAGAGAAGGAGCAAATTCAACTACTTTCTGGTGGCGCCTTTGTATAGAGCAGTCTCTTTCAAAAAAGTGGACAATATTTCCGTAATTATCTCCGATAACCTGTATCTCTATATGTTTTGGTTTTACAAGATATTTTTCAAGAAAAACAGTAGGATCTCCGAAAGCTGCTTTTGCTTCGCTTCTTGCGCTGGCAAGGCCTTCTACAAGCTGCTCATGGTTGTTTGCAACCCTCATTCCGCGGCCGCCACCGCCTGCCGCTGCTTTTACTATAATTGGATAGCCGTGTGCTTTTGCAAATTTAAAAGCTTCTTCATCATGCTCAATCGGCTTTTCTGTTCCAGGAACAACAGGAACGCCGGCTGCAATTGCAGCATGGCGGGCAGATACTTTATCTCCAAGTATTCTCTGCTGCTCTGCTGTAGGCCCTATAAAAACAATACCTGCTTTTTCACAGCTTTCTGAAAAAGCAGGATTTTCAGATAAAAATCCATAGCCTGGATGAATTGCATCAACATCTTTCTTTTTTGCAATATCTATTATTTCATCAATTCCCAGATATGCTTCAATAGGCCCTTTTCCCTTTCCTATAAGGTAAGCTTCATCAGCTTTTGTCCTGTAAAGCGATAACCTGTCTTCATTTGAATAAATTGCAACAGTTTTAATTCCCAGCTCCATACATGCGCGGAAAGTTCTTATTGCTATTTCGCCTCTATTCGCAGACATTATTTTTTTAAATTTTCTAATGCTCATCAAAAGCTCCTCTCTATTTTATCAGCCTTGTTAAAACTCAAATATATTGAATTACCGCTATTGGCAATTTAAAATCTGTTTATCCGGGATTTTAACCAGCTAAAGTATTTTGTTTGTACTGATTTATCAATATTTTTTTAAGATAAACCTTTATATTTTTATCAGAATTAACAATATGTACCCAGTCGGCAGGAGGACAAAATTATTACTGATTAAATTCAAAACGCAAATATTTTATAATTTTGAAATTGCTTTGACAATATTTTATTATTAAAAAGCCATAAGTATACAATATTTTATAATATTGATACAAAAAACATATTATTAAAACATATTTTACAGAAATAGACCTGTTAGAGAACCTTGTGAGAAGTCATTTTATAAACACCAAATAAGCGCTAATTTGGCACAATGTATAATTCTTTTAAATCTTAAAGGTTTTTATTTTATTATCCTGGCGTGGCCTACTATGCTAGGATAATCATTTTTAGATTATCGAACAGATCTAATATATAAATAAGCTTTAAGGAGAATTTATAGCTGTTTCAATATTTTCCCATTCATTAAGCAATTCTGCCTGACTATTCCTGTTCTGCTCAAGCTTTTTTTTAAGTTCTTTGATTTTTTGCCCATCCGAGTAGATTTCAGCCCTGCCCATCATCTCTTCAATCTGTTTTGCTTGCTGTTCAAGGCTATCTACAAGCGCCATAAGTTCTTATGATTTTTTTTCAAGCTTTTTTCTCTCTTTTTTTACAGCTTTCTCTTTTTCCCGCTGAACTGCATAATTTTCCGGATTATCTTTTTTAACAGCAATATCTTGTTTAGGCAGGCTATCTATAGAACTTTCTGTTTCACTTATTTCTTTTTCTTTTCTAAAAAGATAATAATCATATCCGCCAGGATAATCTTTTGAAATTCCATTACTAAGCTCTATAACTCTTGTTGACAGATTTTCTATAAAATATCTGTCATGAGAAACAAAAATAAGAGTACCTGAATAATTTTTTAAAGCTTCAAGAAGAATATCTTTTGAATTTAAATCAAGGTGGTTTGTAGGATCATCAAGTATAAGTAAATTTGAAGGATGAAGAAGCAGTTTTAAAAGAGCAATCCTGTTTTTTTCTCCGCCTGAAAGATAGGAAATTTTTTTATAAATATCATCGCCCCTGAACAAAAAAGCTCCAAGAAGGCTTCGCAGCAAAGGAATAAGTTCTGTAGGGGAAGATTTTTCAAGCTCTTCTATTACTGAATTATTATTATCCAGAGTTGCCTCAAAATCCTGTGAAAAATAACCAATATTTACATCTTTTCCAAGTTTTATATTTCCTGAATAATTTTTATCTGTCTGCGATAATATTCTTAACAAGGTTGATTTTCCAGCTCCATTTTTTCCTGCAAGAGCAATTTTTTCTCCTCTTGTCACATAAAAATTTATATTTTTCAGCGCCTGAAAATCTCCATAGAATTTATTTACATCTTCAATTACAACAACATCTTTTCCAGAATGGGGAGGCGCCGGGAATTTAAAATGAATTTTTTTAAGGCTTTCAGGTATCTCTATTTTTTCAATACTTTCAAGCTGCTTGATTCTGCTCTGGACAAGAGGTGCTTTAGAAGCATTATATCTGAATCTTCTGATAAAATATTCAATTTTCTCTATTTCTTCCTGCTGTCTTTCGTAGCGCTGGACAAGTGACTCAAGCTCCTGTTCTCTTATTTTTTCATATGCGCTGTAGTTTCCCTTATATCTGTTAAGCTTGCCGTTAAAAAGCTCTATAACTTCGTTACATGTTACATCAAGAAAAAATCTGTCATGCGATACTATTATAAAACCGCCTTTAAATTTTAAAAGAAAATCTTCAAGCCACTGCCTTGCTTCTATATCAAGATAGTTTGTAGGCTCATCAAGCAGCATAATATCAGGCCTTTCAAGCAGTGTTCTTGCAAGAGCAATTCTCATCTGCCAGCCGCCGGAAAAACTTTCTGTCATTTTGGTTAAATCTGTTCTTGAAAAACCAAGCCCTGTCAGAACTGTTTCTATCTCACCTTCTCTTTCATAATATCCGCTGTTAAGAACTTTTTCCTGCAGAACATGATGTTCTTCAAGAAGAATGGGAACATTTTTTTCTCCTTCTTTACATTCTGCAAGTTCTTTTTCAATAGCTGTTATTCTTTCAATCATTTTAAGAAAAGGCAAAAATGCTTTATCAGCTTCATTAAACAGAGTCTGTCCTGAAAAAACTATTCCTGATTGCGGCAGATATGAAACACGGGTTTCTTTCTGTATTGAAATAGAGCCGCTGTCCGGAGATGTTATTCCTGCAATAACTTTTAATAAAGTTGTCTTGCCGCTTCCATTTGCTCCTGAAAGAGCAATTTTGGAATCTTCAGATATGTTAAGGTTTATCTTATCAATAACATCCCTGTTTCCAAAAGAGACAGAAATATCAGCTATATTAACAAACGGCATTATTGATTATTCCTCTTAAACTATTCCCAAAAATATCTGCTGTTTTTATTACTTTTACAAACAGAGATTTAAAGCATTATTATTCTTCCTGAGGCAGCGAATTTTGCCTAAAATAAAATACATAAGAATCATCAGAAACAGAAGTTATCATGCTATTTTCAACAGCATTTTCAGGTATATATGTAAACTGCACTCCATTATCAACAAAAAAATATGCAAAATTTATCTCTTTTCCGCTTCTGTCAAATGCAAATGATAAAGTGCCGTCAAATTTTTTTGTTACAGAATCTGACAGAAAATAGTTATTTTTTACTGTTCCTGAACTGCCATAGCCAAAAGGAATAACATCAGGAACCAGATTTATATATCCTGTCCATATAAATTTTCTTTTATCTTCAAGTTTTATTGAACCATACAGATCGCTGGTAAGATATCTTCCTCTTTTATAAAATGAATCAATAACGCTGTTTCTGCGTTCAAGTTCTATTTCCGCATATTGATCTATAGGCTTTTCAAGAATTGTATAGAAAGAGAGATAATCAACTCCCATATAGACATATCTTACATAAATTTTTTCTGATGAATAAAAAATAATTTCAACAGTAGAACCTGTAAAGACAAGAGTATTATTACTTGAAAAAAGTATGTTATTAAAAGGAAATTCAATTCTCTCTTTTCCTGTCTGGACTACTATTTTTTTATTATTTCTGTCAGGGAAAATGCCCTCCCCAGTCTTAAGTTTTTCAATAACAACTTTGCCGCTGCTTATTATTTCCATATAGGCTGACGGATACCATATATTATCAAAAAAGCTGTTTACAAGTTTTTCTTCATTATCTTCTTTGGAAATAGCGCTGTCTTTCTTGTAAATTGTAAGATATTTATCAAAACAGTATCCCTGGAATCCATCTTCTGTTAAAACCTCCATCCAGTGGCCGGATACATTATTTACTTCAGCAGGTTCAGGCAGTTTGCTTACTATTTTTACAATCTGGCTTGGCCGTAGCCTGTATTCCCTGCCTGAAGAAACATCGGGAGAAGTTCTTATATTAAGGCTTTTTTCTGAATATGCAAACATATCAATATAAGGTTCATATTGCTGGAGAAATTTTTCAGTTTCTTTCTTTTTATTAAAAAATTTTCCTGTATATTTTGGAATTTCTTCTCTTTTTTTATCTTCTTTTTTTTCTATAACATAGATATTTCTTATATCTGACTGGGAAATAACTCTTTCAACTTCTCCTGATTTAAGCGAAGAGTCCTCAGGCGGCCATACAGCAACAAAATAACCTATTGCCCCGCCTGAACAGGATAATGTAAAAAGTGATATTAAGAATATTATGAAAGCTTTCAAAAAATCCTCCAGCGCTATAATAAAAACCCATCTGATTTTTAAATTATGTAACCTGAATATTATATCAATATAGAATAAATTTGTTAAGTATTCCTTATTTATTTAAAAAACATAATAATATTGATATTTTGATCATTAAATTATAAGCAATAGTAAAAGTGGTAAAAAAAGTTATAATTACTGTAATAGATTGAAGGAGTTAATAATGGCAGAAAAAGATTTAATTAAAAAATATATAACTTCAGCAAGAAAAGAGATAATAGAACTGCAAAAACTTTTAACTTCAATACCTGCTATTTCACCCAGTTCAGGAGGCAATGGAGAACTTGCAAAAGCAAAAGCGCTTGAAAAATGGCTTGATTCAAAAAAAATGGGAAAAATAACATGGTATAATGCAGAAGACAGCAGGGCAGAAGGCGGGATAAGGCCTAACATGGTTCTTGAAATTCCGGGGAAAAAACATGATAGAGCTTTCTGGATTATGTCGCATATTGATGTTGTTCCTCCGGGAGAATTATCTTTGTGGAACAGCGATCCTTATAAACTAAAAATAGAAAATGATAAAATCTATGGCAGAGGCGTGGAAGATAACCAGCAGGGGCTTACTGCATCTGTGTTTGCAGCTCTTTCTCTTATAGAAAACAATATTATTCCAGAATATGATGTTAAACTTTTATTTGTTGCAGATGAAGAGATGGGGTCAGATTATGGCATTAAATTTCTTATTGAAAAACACAATCTTTTTAAAAAAGAAGATTTTGTGCTTGTTCCTGATTCAGGAGATAAAAGCGGGACTCTTATAGAAGTTGCAGAAAAGAATCTCTTATGGCTTAAAATTATAACACATGGAAAGCAGTGCCACGCATCGCGGCCTGATCTTGGAATAAATGCTTTTGCAGCATCTGCTGAAATTATTCACAGGCTTTCAGAGCTTGAAAAAAGTATTGGGGATTATAATTCTATTTTTGATCCTCCAAGAACAACAATAACTCCTACAAAAAAAGAGGCAAATGTCCCAAACATAAATACACTGCCAGGAGAAGATATATTTTATATAGATTGCAGAATTCTTCCTGAAACAGGAGCAGACAAAGTTCTTGCAGGTATTAAAAAAATTTTGAATGAAATAGCAGCAAAATATAAAGCAGAAATAAAATATGAAATAGTGCAGAAAGTTTCTTCCCTTGCTACTTCTGAAAAATCGCTTATTGTCTCTCTTATGAAAAAAGCAATTAAAGAAGTATATGGCAAAAAATCAAAAATTATAGGAATTGGAGGCGGTACAGTTGCTGCATATCTTAGAAATAGCGGAATTGATGCTGTTGTATGGAGTAGAATTGATGAAACAGCGCATATGCCAAATGAATATTGCAAGCTTGAGCATCTGGAAGGAGATGCTGTTATTATGGCGTATCTGATGGCAGGGTGCTTATAATTATAAATCTTCCTTCCGCTATAAGATCTGTATTTTGCCCTTTATAAAAAATTTTATCTGCATCTGTCTGCGGTATTATTATATCGGATGTATAACGGCCAAAAAGCTTTCTTGCTATTGTATATAAAGGCTTTTCTCCAACCCTCTCTTTTATTACCGGATTGTCCGGGCTTGTAAAATAGCCTGCACTTCCCCATTTTTCAAGATAGACAGGCTTTACCATTTCTATGGCTAAAACTTTTCTCATTTTCTCATCATATACAGCAGGATATATTGCAGGATAAAGAGAACTTGTTCTGTTTTCTCCATGAACCGGATAGTTGCCGTCAGCATAAATAATAACGCCTGTATATTTTGCAGCAGGAGTCCATAAAATTGTTTTTTCAGAACCTGAAGCTTCTTTATGTGTTATAAAATAACTTCCAATATCTTTAAAAATATTAAGTTTATACTGCATATTCATGCCTGCCATATCGCGGCTGTAAATACTAAATATTTTTATAATATTATTATTAATATCATCGACATGGGAAAGTATATTAGGATTGCTCTGTATTTTTTCTTCTATTGTGGAAGATGAATTAAAATATAAAGGCCCGTATTTATCTTTTTTAATTGAGTCCATAAATATTTTAAAAAAATTCTTTTTAAAAATATCTTCGCTATTATCTCTTATTCTGAGAGTTTCACTTCCAGGCTTAAAAACAGTTTCAACATTTATAAACATTTCGCTCTTGCTAAAATCAACAACTGAATAATAATTAAGTTCATCAGGCTGGGCATAAATAAAAGTTAGCGGAAATATAAAAAAAATAAACAATCTAAAATAACGCAGCATAAACTATGCTCCTGTACTTCGGAAAAATACTGATTTATTTATAAAAAAAATCAGCATTTCCATGTTGCTGGTTTGCATTAGGCTTTGCCTTACCGCAAATTAACAGCCTGGTCATTGCAATAGTGATTAACGTTAAGTATTACTCACTATTTACTTAGCTGTCTGTCTCAGGAACCCTGAGTTCCATTCCTATGGAAAGAATACTATCCAGCTGAATGCCATTATACTGTGCAATATTATATGGATCTGTTCCAAACATGCGTGCTATTGACCATAAAGTATCGCCAGCCTTAACAATATAACTTCCTTTATATTTTTCAGGATTACCAAGTATCTGCTGTTTTGATGTTGATGCGTATGCAGATGCAGATGATTTTTTTCCTGTATATGGAGCAACATCTTTTAAAGCAGGAATAACAATTTTCTGTCCAACAGAAAGAAAAGAGGAATTTATCCCTTTATTATAACTTTCTACCATACTAACTGAAACGCCGTAGTGGCGCGAAATATCATAAAGAGTATCGCCTTTTTGAATTTGATAAAAATAAAATTTCATAAGCTTATTGTCAGACGATACCATTGCCTGTTTTACAGCAGGGCTATATCCTTCAGGAACTTTAAGAAAGTAATCCCTGCCTGCAGGAGTTATATCATAATAAAGTTCAGCATTTGCTTTTTTAATTAAATCAATTGGAATTGATGTTACTTCTGAAAGTTTTGATACACTTACAGGCTGATTTAACTTTACCCTTTCCCATCTGTAAGGAGGCCTCCATGATGTTGCTATACCATTTTTTCCCCTGTGCGAGAGTATTGTTGATATTGCAAGAAACCGCGGAACATAGTGAATTGTCTCATATGGAAGAAGGCCTTTTTCGCAAAGCTGCCAGTAATCTGTTATTCCTGTTGCGCTTATTGTTCTTTTTACTCTTCCAAGCCCGCAGTTATATGCAGCAAGGGCAAGCAGCCAGTCGCCATCTAGCATATCATAATTATATTTAAGCTTTGCCAGAGCTCCTTCTGTTGCTTTCCAGAAATCCCTTCTATCATCTGTGAAATCATCAATTTTCATATCATAGGGAGAGATACTATTTTTCATAAATTGCCACATACCTACAGCTCCTGAACGGGAGACTGCATTCTGCCTATAGGCAGATTCTGTAACAGGAAGATAGAGTATCTCAGGCGGCATGTTATTTTTATGAATAAGATCATCTATAAAATCTATATAAATATCTGCCCGTTCCATTACAGTATCAAGCCAGCGCATTTGTTCTGGAGTGCTGTATTTTTCAAGATAGTAATTATATAGGTAATTATTGCTGCAATTAAAAGTAAAAATTTCCTTGCCTGCATGAGTTTGCGCAGAATCAAGCCACCTCTGCTTTTCAGTAATACTTTTAACAGTATCAATATTTATAGCTTTATTGTTAACTTCATTACGGAAAGGAAGAGGATTTGGAAATAACAACGGGGGTAAAAAAATATAAATAAAAAATATAAATAAAAATTTTTCAGGCTGGATTTCAAGTTTTTTCATATATTATTTGTCCCGCATCCTGCATAAAAATCTGGTTTTATGTTTATGCATCTCTCTCTTTTGCAGAATAAAATATGAGATAAATAAAACTTGAAATCTGGTCTTTTATCTTTCATCTGACACTGCAAAAGGTTTTTCACCAAAATATATACCTGCCCATTCCCAGTTTCCATGAATTTCCGAATCTGCAGGAAAATTTATCTTTCTAAAATAAAGATACCAGGTACTTATTCTATATGACCATCCAGTTGTTTTTAAATAAGCTTCCTGCTGATTTGATGCTTTATCAAGAACTTTGCTGACAGAAATCCTTGGAGAAAGAAATGTTCCTAAATTTGCAATAAATTCAGGATCTGTTGTAGTTTCGCCTTCTTCCCATGATATAGCAAAAAAATTAACTTTTGCCATATGCTCCCTAAGCAATCTGCTGTCGCGCCTGAATTTAGCCTCATTTATACTATTTACTACTTTATCGACAAGTAGATCCAGAGACTCAAATGTCCAGTTTTTCTCTGTAGAATAATAAGCAAGAAGTTCTATTATTCTCTCTTTTGCAAAAGTATCGCCTGTGGCAGAAGTATCGGAAAAATCAAGAAATTTTCTGTATGCCTGAATTGCCTGGTCCCACTCTCCTACTTTTGCATATGTATCGCCAAGATAATAGTAGGTTTCTTTTACATTTATTGAATCGCTAAACCTTGCAATCATATCTTTATAATATAGAATTCTTGCTTCATCATCTTCAATCATATCCAGAAGATCTCTTAAACAGAGAAAATGTATTGAATTTCCCATATACTGGAGATCATGATAATTTTTCAAAATCCGCTCATAGTAATTTATTGCAAATGGGTATGCCATATCTTCGCGGTAATTCCGCGCAACAGCCATGAGATAATAAGCATTAAAAGGGTCATTCTGATTTTTCTCTACATAGGTTGTAAGAAACAGGTTTTTCTCTCCATTACTTGCCTTGCCTGAGAGAAACTCAAGTATTTGCCTCATTATTATAAACTTTTTTTCATAAGAAGCTTCTGTTTCAAGCTGTTTATAAAGTTCATTAAACTTGCTTTTTTCGCCTTTATCCAAAGAAAGATAATAACCGCTTTTATCACAACCAGATAATGAGAAAAATAGTGCTGTAATTAATAGTAAAAATATAATTCTTTTCATTAGTTATTGAAACGGAAAAAGTATAACACAACAGCTATTGTGATACAAGGGAAAAGCAGGCCTTGTTAAAATCAGATATATCCTCTTTCTCATTAAGTCTTTGCCTAATACTTTTAAAGTTTTTCCTTTATATAGCTAATATTCAGGATATAATTTTATCCGCTTGTTTACATATCTTTGGCAATAAACCAATCTGCAAGCAGATCTGTTACAATTTTATTGTAAT
>JAVBQS010000164.1:0-6006 GCA_031548835.1 Spirochaetia bacterium | reverse complement strand
TTGCTTTCAATTATTTTAAATGCCAGCCCTTTTTCCATACACTTATACATAATTGCTTCTGCCTCATCGACAGCCCTCTCTTTTGTTGTCCTGTCTTTTACAAGATCTATTCCAAGATGGCACCCGGCACCTGCAATATTTCCAATAAGCTTATGTTTTTCCTTAAGCTGGTTAAATCTTTGTATTGTATATTCTCCGACTTCAGCAGCATGTTTTATAAGATTGTTATTTTCAAGATATTCTATTTCTGCAAGTCCTGCAGCGCAGCATAGCGGACTTTTTTCATGAGTATAATGTCCTATAGAACGGCTGTGAAGAACATCATATTCTGATTTTGTGACAATACCTGCAAAAGGAAGCACTCCTCCTCCAAGAGATTTTCCAAGAACCAAAATATCTGGAGTAACAAAATGCTCACATGCAAACATTTTGCCTGTCCTGCCGAAACCTTCTATTATTTCATCAAAAATAAGAAAAGCTCCGTATTTTTTTGCAAGCTCTTTTACTTTTACCCAATAATTTTTGCTTGGGACAACCGGAGTTGCAGATATAGGTTCTCCTATAATAGCTGCAACTCCAGGCTCTCTTTTTAATATAAGTTCTATTTGCCTGATGCACTCGTTATCAACTTCTTCTTCTGTTTTAAAACCCCACGGATTTCTGTAATAATTTGGAAACTCTACTTTAAAAGCTCCGGGAACCATTGGCCCGTAACCGCCTTTAAAATGTTCTTCTCCACCGATACTTGCTGCCTGGTAGCTTGCGCCATGAAATGAATCCCAAAAAGATATTGTTCTGAAATTGCCTGTTATTTGTTTTGCAAGCGATATTGCTATTTCAATTGCTTCTGCCCCTCCAGGGCAAAAAAGAGTTTTCTCAAGCTCTTTGGGAGTTATTTCTGCAAGTTTTTTTGCAAGTTTTATTGCAGGGATATTTGAAAACCTTCTTGGCGTAAAGCAGAGTTTATCATCAAGCTGTTTTTTTACTGCCTTAATTACATCTGGATTGCTGAAACCTGCATTATGTACTCCATTCCCATGCATATCAATATATTTTTTTCCTGCAAGATCATAGATATATATCCCATCTGTCTTGCTTAATATATTAAGAACAGGAGTTGAAAGAGCCTGGTGCAGAAAATATTTTTTATCTTCTTCAAACAACTCTTTTGTCTCTGTGTTAAAATTTTTTTCCCAATATTTTTTTCTATTTTCTGTCTGGTTTATATCACCCTGTTCTCTGCTTGTTGATTTTTCATCTTTCATATAAAAACCTCTTTCAGGATATTTTTATTGATTTAAAAAATTATATCATGTTTGTGGATTTGCGCAAGTAAATTTGTGTTTTTTTATGTAATTATGTGTGTTTATGTGGTGATTTAAATTTGCTTTTTACAAAATATTTTATAATTATGTTCTTAAAATAGCTTTTAAACCCCTATTTTTTATAAAAACTAAGACTTAGTAAATTTTGAAAACAATAATTCCTGGTTAAAAAAATCATAAAATTATTTATTACAGTTTTATATTTTTTTCTTCTATATAAATATCTAAAATAGTGCAACAGCTATTTTTAAATAGCTGGAATCAGGTATAACTATTTTTACCTTGACCGAGCCATTATATTGATATTTAATTTATAAAAACATTTTATTTTAAAAAAATAACCATGGAGGTTGTAAATAGATGATCTGGAATCCAGATGCTGAACAAGCTGATCCCAAAGATATGAGACAGCATCAAATTGAAAATTTGAGAAAAGTGGTTGAACTTGTCTATAATAAAGTTCCTTTTTATAAAAAGAAATTTGGCCAGGTAAATATTAAACCAGAGGATATTAAAACTTTGGAAGATATTCAAAAAATTCCCTTTACAACAAAATATGAGCTTAGAGAAACATATCCTTACGGGCTTGTTGCTGCTGATATGGAAGAAATTGTAGAACTTCATGCTTCTTCCGGCACAACAGGCACTCCTGTTGTAGATGCTTATACAGAAAAAGATATTGATATATGGTCAGATTCAATGGCAAGAACTCTTGCAATGGCAGGCGCAACACATAAAGATATTATTCAAAATGCATTTGGATATGGACTTTTTACAGGCGGGCTTGGCGTCCACTATGGAGCAAGAAGAATAGGAGCCCATATAGTCCCTATCTCTGCAGGAAATACACAAAGGCAGATCTCTGTAATGAGGGATTTCGGCACATCACTTTTGACATGCACACCATCCTATTCGCTCTATCTTGCAGAAGCAGCAAAAGAGATGGGAATTGATTTTAAAAAACTCAAACTTAAAGCAGGCTGTTTCGGTGCAGAGCCCTGGAGCAATGATATGAGAAATGAAATAGAAGAAAAATTAAATATCAGCGCCCATGATATTTACGGGCTTACAGAAATTATAGGCCCCGGAGTTGCTGCTGAATGCGAAGCTAAAAATGGACTTCATATAAATGAAGATTATTTTTATCCTGAAATTATAAATTCTGAAACAGGAGAAGTGCTCCCTGAAGGAGAAAAAGGAGAACTTGTCTTTACAACACTAACAAGAACAGGAACTCCTCTTTTAAGATACAGGACACGCGATATAACATATCTTTTCAGGGAAAAATGCCGGTGCGGAAGAACAACTGTTAAAATGCACAGATTATATGGAAGAAATGATGATATGATGATTATCCGCGGGGTAAATGTATTCCCATCGCAGATAGAAGAAGTGCTTATGCAGATAGAGGGGACACAGCCCCACTACCAGATAGTATTGACAAGAGGAGAGACTCATCTTGATGAGATTGATATAGAAGTTGAGGTAATGGAAAATTTCTTTTCAGATGAAACAAGAAAGATGGAAGAGTTAAGAAAGAAAATCTCTGAAGCAGTAAAGTCAAAACTTGGAATTAATGCTATAATTAAATTGGTAGAACCAAAAACAATAGCCAGAAGCGAAGGAAAAGCAAAAAGAGTTATTGATAAAAGGAAAATATAAGGAGGAGTTTGCTATGACTATAAATCAAATATCAGTTTTTCTTGAAAATAAATCAGGCAGGCTTGCAGATGTTACAAAAGTTCTTGCAGATGCGCAGATAAATATAAGAGCAATGACAATTGCAGACACAGCAGATTTTGGTATATTACGTATTATTGTAAATGATGCTAATAAAGCATGCCAGGCTCTTGAGAAAAATGGTTTTACAGTAAGAATAACAAAAGTTCTTGGAATTGAGATAGAAGATAAACCAGGCGGACTGCACAGTGTTATGGAAACTTTTAAAAATAATGGAGTTAATATCGAATATCTTTATGCTTCAGTTGAAAATAAAAACAACAAAGCTGTTGTAATTTTTAAAGTAGAAGATATTGATCTTGGCCTTAAAATAGTTGAAAGGAGTTCTCTTGTTGCAGTATCAGAGAAAAATCTCTAGAAATTTTTTAAAATTTTCTTTTTATGCTGCTTTTATTGCACTATTTATTTTTTTAATTTTTTCCTGCAGCAATAGAAAAGCATCGCCTGAATATAGTGCTGCAGATTCTTCAGCATATTACAGCGCAAACGAAGATACAGGATCGTCTAAGCTTTTTCTAAGAGACAGAGCTGCTGAAGAAAAGTGGAGCGGGACAGGATTTAATCCTGAAGGCCAGGCTGGTGTTGCGGAGCATGTTCCTGCTGCATATAAAGATATTGAAGCATCAGCTACTGCTGGAAAATCCAAAGAAGCAGAAGTCAGAAAAAAAATTCTTTCCGGCGGCTGCACAATACGCACGGCTTCTGCTGCTGCAGGTATTGTGGAAATCTCCTCTATTGCTGAAAAATATAAAGGGTGGATTGAATCATCTTCAGACAAGCATGTTGCTATAAGAGTTCCTGCCGGAAATTTCAGAAAAGCATTTGATGAAATTCTCCGCTCAGGAGAGATTGTTGATAAATATGAAGAAGCAGATGATGTGACAGATCAATATTCAGATCTTTCAACAAGGCTTGACGTTCTTAAAAATGCAAGAGTCAGGCTTGAAAACCTTCTTGCTGCTGAAACAGATACAGAAAAAAAAGTTCCTATTTTAAGAGAGATAAAAAGAATTGATGACCAGATAGAACGATTGCAGGCAAATCTTGAATATCTTGATAAAGCTATAGCTTACTCAACAATTACAGTAAATTTTGTTTCTTACAATTATACAATTCCATATGAAAATAAAATAATTTTTTCATGGATAGATTCTCTCGATCCTTTTTCTGCAACAATTCCAAATATATTTAGGAAAATTATTATCCCTATTCCTGACGATTTTGCAATTTTACGTAAACATGGACTAAGATATTTTCATGCAGAAACAGCAGATGGAACAGTGATTAGAATAGGAACTGTAAGAAATAATCCGGAAGCAGATAGTTCTTTCTGGCAAAAAGCAATTATCTACACTATTGGATCAAGATTTTCTGAATCTACCGAAGTTGAAACAGGCAATATAAAATATGTGTTGTTTAAGCCAAAAAGCGGAATGGATTACAGATATATTGTTGGCACTGTTATAAAAAGAAAACTTATTTATGTTGTTGAAGTTTACTTTCCAGACAGTAAGAGTTATGAGAAGTGGATTGATTCTGTAAATGAATCTCTTGGGGAGATTAAAATAAAATGAAGATTAATATAAAAAATATTTTTTTTATTACTATATTTTTATTTTTAATAATTTTTCCATCTATAGCTCAAACAACATCTGAAAAACTTTCAGTAAATATTTTTGCAGAACTTTCTGTAACAGATACTGTTAAAAGCGGACAAATTCTTTCTGATTACTGTGAATCTGTTGGAGGCTATTATACAAAAAAATCTGATTACGGGGTTTCGCTCCGGCTTCCTGTAAAAATGAAAAGCAAGGTTGAAGATATTTTGAAAAAAAATGGAACTTTGATTAAATATAATATCAATAGCGCTGATATTGGAAATGAATATCTGGTTATTCAAAAGCAACTTGAATCAAGAAAAAATCTGCTTGAAGATTATAATAAACTTATAGCTTCTTCTAATTTTACAAGCACATTAACTCTTGAAAAAGAACTTATGACTCTTGTCGGAGAAATGGAAAATCTTAAAGGAAGAATAAATAAGATGGATAACGAATATAAATTTCTTAAAATTGATATAAAGTTTTTTTCAGAAGAAACCAGGCATCCTTTATCAAAACACTCTTCTTTTGATTGGATAAACAGAATAAATTTTTATAGTTTTATTGGCGGATATTATGCAGAATAAAAAAAATATTTTTATTCTTTTATTTATATTATTGTTATCTGTTTCAGGATGCAGCCTTTCTTTTAAAGCAGAAATTCCTTCAGGCTTTGCTGTGTCAAAAAAGAAAGGAGCTCTTGTTATATATTCTCCCGATGGATTAAAAATGAGAATAAAAACAGAAAAAAACAGCCCTGAAAAAGATACTTTATTTTGGGCAGAAGCTCTTAAAACACATCTTGAAAATAATGGATATTTTTTGCTTGATGAAAAACCATTTTACTCTGTAAATCTGGAAGGGACAAAATTTATCTGGCTTATGCCTTCTGGGCATGATTATTATAAATATATGACTGCTATTGCTGTAAATGGTAAAAAGATTTATATAATCGAAGCATCTGGAGAGAAGGAATTATTTGACAGTTATGAACAAGATATTGAAAAAATTATGCTTTCTATTTCTGCCATAAAATAGTAATAGGGTTTATTATGAATAATGATTTAAAAATTTCTGATCAAAAAAATTCTGATCAAAATCAAAAAGAAAAAAAACTTTTTATAATTGATACAAATGTTTTTATACATAAGAGCGATGCTATCTACTCATTTAAAGATTCAGATGTTATTATTCCAATGTCTGTTCTTGAAGAGCTGGATAAGCTTAAATCATTTAGCGATGAAAGAGGAAGAAATGCAAGGCATGCTGTAAGAATCCTTGATTCAATAGGCAGGCATGGAGATTTAAACAAAGGCATAAAAATAGATAACGGCGCTACT
>JAVBQS010000057.1:0-2579 GCA_031548835.1 Spirochaetia bacterium | reverse complement strand
TTTACAATTCTATCTTCAAGAGAATGGAATGTTATTACTCCCATTTTTCCGCCTACTTTTAAAACAGAAACAGCAGCTTCAAGCGCTTCTTTAAGCCTTGCAAGTTCGCCATTTACAGCTATCCTGAGCGCCTGGAATGTTCTTGTTGCAGGATGGATTCTTCCATGCCTGTATGAAACAGGAACAGCATTCCAGATAATTTCAGCAAGCTCATCGCTTGTTTCTATCTGTTTTGTTTTTCTCTCTTTCACAATTGCTTCTGCAATACTTCTTGAATATCTTTCTTCTCCATATTCAAAAATTAAATTTGCAAGCTCTACACGCGGATATTCATTTACAATATCTGCAGCTGAAATTTCAAGGCCTTTTTCAAGCCTCATATCAAGCTTTTCTCCATTTCTGAAAGAAAAACCACGCTCAGCTTTTTCATAATGAAATGTTGATATTCCAAGATCAAAAAGAATTCTGTCCGGCCTTTCAAGATTTGAGGGATAATTTTTAAAAAATATATTAAACCACTCATTATAAAAAACTACCTGATCTTCATAATTCTCAAGCCTTTTTTTTGCAATATTCATTATATCAATGTCAGCATCAAGGCAAATTATTTTAAGATCAGGATAATTTTTTAAAAACCATTCAGAATGTCCGCCTTCCCCTGTGGTAGCATCCACAAGTAATTGGCCAGGTTTATCAGGTTTTAAAAATGAGACAACTTCATTCTTCATTACAGAGTAGTGAACTATTTCCATCAATTCCTTAAACTGAGACAATTTTTCCCAACTCCTCTGCAGCATTTTGAAAATCTGCCTCATTTTCCTCCCAGTATTTCTGATAAATTTCCTGGTCCCATATTTCCATATAATTATTAATTCCCAAAATTACACATTCTTTTTTAAATTCGGCAAAAGCCCTTAATGCAGGAGCAATGATTATTCTTCCAGCCTTATCAATTTCTGTTTCATGTGCAGGAGCTATAATTCTGCGCTGAATCATTCTTGCCCTGGACTGGAGAATTGAAGTGGCAGACATAATTTGTTCTGATACCCTTTTCCATTCATCTACAGGAAACAGCCATAAACATTTATCAACCCCTCTGGTTAATATAAGAGTATCGCCTTCTATTGCTGCCCTAAGTTTGACAGGTATCATTATGCGTCCTTTTTCATCTATATTATTGACAAATTCTCCGCTTAACACCACTTTTCCCTATTTTTAACCACTTTTTCCCACATAATTTATAATATAGAAATAAATTCAGATGTCAACTTTGTTTTTTTAGCTAATTAAAAAAAGAGAAGTTTATAAAGTATTAATACTTAACAAATTTTAAGTATGGAGTAGGAAATAGTTTAATTCTACTATGATTTGATATGAAGTATGATATTAGAGAGATAGTTTATCCTGAGGGAGACAGACAGGAGATATCACATCATCTATCTATTAATCAGATAGTTGATATAAACGGATATCCTTTAAACATGCCTTTAAAGAGCGCTAAAATGATAGCATACAGGGTATATAGAAAAAGCACTCAGGAAACCAGAAATGAGGTTATAACTTCTTTCTTTCTCCAGCAGCTTACTATAATGGAGCTGCAGGGAATGGTTAAATTTTAGTTTTTAATAATAATACTATCTTGCATCCATAAATATACGGTAATCTATATCAGGAAAAAGATTATTCTTTTTTTCAATTCCAGTAAGCCATTCAGTATCTACTGTGTTTCTGCATAGATTATCATAAATTATAAGGAAATTATTAACATGTTCTTTAATTCTTTTTTCTGCATAAGGGCCTGCTATGCCTGTTTTTATTATAAAAGGCCAGTCAGAGCTTTGCGAAAGAAGCACTTCTCTTGCAGCTTGATTAAGAACTCTCTCTTTTAACCCTGTTTCATCCGGAAATCTTTTTACAAGTTCAGTCATTTTTTCAACAATTGTATGAATATGTTTGTAAATCCAGTCATTGCTTCCATTGCACCATATATTTGCATAACCGTTATTTCCCCAGCTTGAAAAAGATAACTTCTGTTTATTATTTTCAGGATATTTTTCCAGATAATCATCTGCAGATATAGCTAAAATTTCACTCTTTTTTTCAGCAGCAAGGCGCAGTACTTTTTCAAGCCATTGAATTCCTTCATACCACCAATGTCCAAAAACCTGCGCATCGCAAAAACAGCCTATTACAGGAGGCCTGTCCATATATCTTGTAAGCCTCTTAATATGTTTAAGCTGGTTATAGATAAAATTTTCAGCATGTTCGTTTATTTTTATTGCAGCTTCTGCAGGATCATATATTTTTTTCTCTTCTTTCGGTTTTCCTGTATTTGCATAATATTTGAATCCTGTATTAACTCTTCTGCCGTCGCCGGATATAAAATTTCCAAGGTATTTTTCAGTCATATCAAATCCAATATCTCTGTAAAATTCCCTGTAAGCATAATTGCCGGGATAACCTTCATCATAAGACCATATAGCATTTGAAGATTGTATATCTCTGCAAAATGCATTTATGCCTGTTTCCGGCGAAATAGGAGCATAAATACCATATTTAGGCAGTTCTTCTGAAACCAG
>JAVBQS010000073.1:0-2861 GCA_031548835.1 Spirochaetia bacterium | reverse complement strand
TATATACATAAATAATTTTACCAATAGTAGCCAGATTATTATGTATAAATTTATTATAATCCACACCTTTATCTATATGAGTATTTATATCTATTGTGCTTTTTTTAATATCAGAAATATATTCTGCTATAATTTTTAAACATCTATCCAGCTCTTCTTTATATTTATCAACCCTCTCTGTTAGTTGAACGGAAGATTCTGTGTTATTTTCAATTTTAGAAATATCTGCAGTAAAATTATTAAAAACAGTATTTACTTCTGTAATTTCTTTTTCAGCATTGTCAATTAAAGAAAGATTTTTTGTTATATTGGCAGATATTATAAGCAACTGGTTTGATAATTTAGAATTGCCTGAAGAGACCAGCTGTTTTGCCTCAACTATTTTCATAAAAATATTATTAAGCGAATCAAGAAGCAGATTATAGTTTTCTATTGTTTCTCCTATTTCATCAGGAGAATAAAGAGGAATCTTTTTTTGTAGAACTTCTCCATCGCCGCTTGCCATAGCATAGAGATGATCAGAAAGCTTTTTTAGCGGAGTAAGCAAATACATTAAATATCTGATTATTATTGGAGAAAAAATAGAAAAAATAAGCGCAGAACAAAGTATAAGTATATAAAAAGCTTTTCTAAATGGAGCTACCACTATTCTTCTATCTATAAGTGCATAAAGCATCCAGCTTGTGCCCAATGATTGCATTTTTTTTACAAGATATATATTATTATCGCCTGTATCAATATTTTTCCAGTTATTATCCATTTTGGAAAGCTCTTTGTAAAAATGCGGCAGGTCATCTGTATCAAGATTTTTAGAAACAGTTAACGGATCTCTTGTATTGGCAATAATTGTATTATCTGCTGTTGTTACAAGCAAGTAACTGTCTTTTCCCGGATTAAAATGTCCCATTATTCCTGTTATTGAAGAGAGATCAATATTTGCAGAAACAACTCCGAATTCCTTACTTTTTTCAAAATATATATATTTTGCCACAGCAAATACATTAAAATTATTATCTGAAGAAAGAAACGGCCTTGTTACAGTAATTACTCCATTTTTTGCTTTTGTATCTTTATACCAGGGCCTTTCTGTAGGATCATAGAACGGACGTCTGTCTGAGGGAGGATACATAACAAATTTGCCGTTTTCTGTTCCTATATAAACAGAACCCATATCCGGATTATTTAAATGTATAAGTTTAAGATAATCATATAACCGTTGCTCTGTTTTTGAATTATTGTAAGGCTTCATCTCGTTCCAGTCTGCCCAGTATTTATAAGTTACAAGGTTATTTGTATCAAGATCCACAACCAATGAATTATTTGCTATTGTATTAACTGTATGTTTGGTTTTTTCTATATATAGCGTTAATGCCTGATCAATCAAAAGCATTTTATCTGTATTTATTTCTTTTGATTTATTTAATGTCATCTTATTTCCCAAAATGAAAAAAATAAGAGAAATCAATATAAGCGGAACAATAGTCGAAATATTAGCAAGAATAACTAGCTGTTTCTTAATCGGTATATTCATAGCAAAGCCTTTCACTTGACGTTAAATATATATAATATATGGTAAATATTAATACTGCAATATTAAATTGTTCCTGTTTCATATCAATTACGGCAATATGTTATTTAATTTATAACTGTCAAGCAGCCCTTTAGAATAGAAATCTGCCCACTTAAGAACAATTTCTTTAAATATATGAAGAGGTTTATTTAAAAATTTATCTTTATGAGTTATAAAATAATAGTTATTTACTATAGCATTATTTTTTTCCGGTATAGCAATAAGATCTCCCGCTGTTATCTCATAATTGACAATATATTTCGGCGCTATTGCAACTCCCAAATTATTTTTTACAAAATATTTAAGAGAATGATAATCAGGAGCTTCGCATACAATATTTGCAGAAATATTATTTTCAAGCAAATATTCTTCAATAAGTGTTCTTTCCATAGATTCTTTGCAAAGTGTTACTATATCTATATTGGAAAGATTATCAGCTGTAAAAAAGAGCGCATCTGACAAATCATTATCCTGGCTTACAATTAAAAAAAGCGAATCATCAAATATTTTTGTTGTTGTTATTGTTTCATTTTCAATAGGAGTATCTGTAAATCCTATATCATACTCCATCATTGATATTCTGTCATATATGCTAAATGACCTATCTATATCTATGCTAAGCGCAATTTCAGGAAACATTCTTTTAAACAATATAACCATTTCAGGCAGATAATAGTTGCCAAAACCTTCGTTTGCTATAATTTTTATATTTCCGCTTTTTTGACTCTGATAGTTTTTTATATTTTTATCAATTTCCTGCTCAAGAGTTATAATCTTTTCTGCAACATTATAAAGCATATATCCAACATCGGTAAGTTTAAGTTTTTTCCCTGTCTTATCAAAAAGAACAAGATTAAGAGCGTTTTGAAGTTCCTGCAGCTGACGTGTTGCTGCAGGCTGTGTCATATCAAGAAATGCTGCAGCATTTGTTATGCTTCCAAGTTTTGCTGTATAATAGAATGTTTTAATATAATTTAAATTCATAAATATATGCTGACATAATAATATATAATCCAAACTCTTTTCTATATCTTAGATTATTTATAATATAAATTATAGCATTAAATATTTGAAAGAAAAATATATTATTTTAATAATTAATAAGCAGAATATAATTTTATTATAAATTTGATTGCTTTTATAAAATTAGTTTAGAACTCATTTCATAAATGGGAGAAAGAGGAAAAAAAAGAAAAAATCTGATATACTCAAATAATGAGTAAGTTCGAATGTTTATCAGATATCCAATGGTCGTTATTAGAACCCATACTACCTGAGACGCCAAAACGAG
>JAVBQS010000050.1:0-2552 GCA_031548835.1 Spirochaetia bacterium | reverse complement strand
GAGTAAGGCTTGTGCACCTGCGAGTATTTCTGTTATTGTTTTCATAGCGAAGGCCTCCTGTTTTGTTGTTTTTTGGTTATACAATCTTAACAGATTCCTTCGCTTTTTTCATACCCTTGCAGAAGTTTTGCAAGAGGCTCTATATATTATATTTTAAAATATAATTGTAATTTTCCTGGAAATGGAAAACCATATTCAGATAATTTTTTATAATTAAAGATAGGTGTTAATTAACACTCCTATTTTAATAATATATAAAAGGCAGATATATTTTAGCAAAAATGACTCATAAAGATGATTTAACAGAAAGAGAAAAAGAACTTGATTGTCTCTACAAAATTGCAGAAATTCTTACAGGAGTTGAAACAGATATCAATATTATTATATTAAAAATATCAGAGCTTCTTAAAAATGCAATGACATATCCAAAAGAGACTTTGATAAAAATAAGCTTTAGCCATCTGCCGGATAACAAATTAGAAGAAGATTCTATTACTGATAATCTGCCTCTTTTTGTTTACAAAGCACAGTCTGAAAATGGAAGCCAGCTTGTTGTAAATCTTTGGTGCAGCAGTGTTAAAGATATTATTAATAGGGAAAAGCAGCTTATAATATCTGCTATTTCTCTTCTTTTAAATGCTATTTCAAAAAACAGTTATTATAAAAAACTTGAAGAAAAAACTATTGAACTTGAATCAAAAAATAGTGCTTTAAAAGAAGTTTTATATCAGATAGGAAAAGAAAAAGAAGATTATATATCATCGACAAGGCAGGAAGCAGAAATGTTTCTCTTTCCTATAATAGGCGAACTTGAAGATACAGCAATAAACCAGAGACAAAAAGGCCTTATAAAAGAATTAAAAATAGAGCTTGAATCTATAATTGGATCTCAGAAAAATACAATGCTGAGTCTTTCAAATATTCTTACTGTAAGAGAACTTGAAATAACTGCTATGATAAGGGGCGGGAAGACTACAAAAGATATTGCAGCACTTCTTAATATATCTTCCCAGACTGTAGAACGTCATAGAAATAGCGTAAGAAAAAAACTTGGAATTAATAAAAAAAGCGTGAATCTTGTTCAATTTTTAAGAAATATGTAGAAAACATGTAGGCTTTATGCCTGTTTTTTTCTTGTTGTTTGCCAATCCCCTTAACTATATATTTTAATTCAATAATATTTTGGAGGTTTTTTATGGCAAAAAAAATAATACTCACAAGTACAGACTATAAAAAGCTTGTAAAAATTATCACTGTCTATAAAAATTCCCGCAGATTAAATACACAACATATGCGTAATCTGGCAGAAGAACTTACTAATGCTGTAGTTGTAGATGACCCGGAACTTCTTAACGATGCTGTAAGTATAAATTCAACTGTTGTTTTTAAAAATCTTAATAGCGGGGAATCTCAAATGGTTACAGTTGTTTTTCCTGCAGATACTGATACAGAAGGAAGCAGAATCTCGATTTTTTCTCCTCTTGGCACTGCCTTAATTGGAGAACAGGAAAATAACACTACTTATTGTTTTGCTCCTGAAGGCACAATCCCTTTACGTATTGATAAAATAATTGCAAGGCAGGCTGGAATAACTCATTAATAAAAAAGCCTGACATTTAGCATAAAAACAATAACTGCAAAAATAATGTTCAAAATAAGGATTTTGCCTGTTTTTAATTTAATTGAATAATTCTTTTTTAAGTATCAATATTGCTGCTTAAAAATTATATTATTTATAAAAGAAATTGATAGAAATATATTTTTTATGTATCTATTAGGGCGTGTCCCTAAAGTAGAAATATGATATACTACGAAGCATGAAAAATCTACACAGTGTAACAAATGAAGAATGGTCTCGAATCCAGCCGATGCTGCCCAAGCAGGGAAAAAAGGGACGGCCACACAAAGATGCTCGAGAATTGGTCGACGCCATGCTGTGGATTTTTAAAACAGGCACGCCATGGCGTAAGATACCTAGTGTTCTGTATAAGACATATTGTAGAATCCTTTAGAAATTATTTCGTTGTATTGCAAATAAATATAAAAACATACATTATAATTTCTGTTTTTTACAGAACGCTAGATCCCAAGACTTCCCGCTGGCTCTCTACCAACCTTGCTGCTGGGGAGTATATTCCATCTGCTCCAATAAATGATGAGGTTAGGAAAGCTAACGCAAATCTTCCAGGGATGGGTGGAGTCTATAACATAATCAATATGCACATGTACGGATACGCTGCTAATAACCCAGTCAAATACACAGACCCAGATGGAAGAAGAATAGTTCCAATTGTCGGGGCTGCGACGCAACAAAAAACAGGTTCTTCTACTAGAACTCATTTCATAAATGGGAGAAAGAGGAAAAAAAAGAAAAAATCTGATATACTCAAATAATGAGTAAGTCCTAATGGTTATCAGATATCCAAAGGTCGGTATTAGAACCCATACTACCTGAGACGCCAAAACGAGAAGATGGAAAAGGCCGTCCTTAACTGCATGATAACCGATGTGTGATGAATGGAATATTGTGGGTACTGCGAACCGGGGCATGC
>JAVBQS010000218.1:0-14304 GCA_031548835.1 Spirochaetia bacterium | reverse complement strand
GAGTAAGGCTTGTGCACCTGCGAGTATTTCTGTTATTGTTTTCATAGCGAAGGCCTCCTGTTTTGTTGTTTTTTGGTTATACAATCTTAACAGATTCCTTCGCTTTTTTCATACCCTTGCAGAAGTTTTGCAAGAGGCTCTTTAGTTATTATAAAAGAATAGGAAAAATAATTTTTCTATTTTTATAGATATTTATTCTATATTTCTATTTTTTTAGATTAATTTATTTTTATAAATTTATAATTGCTGTTGTCATATTATTATTTTGTCAAAGTTAAATTTAATTTAATCTTACCACTCGTATAAATCTCCTTTAATTTTTTCAACTATTTCCTGCGCGCTTCCAATAGCAGTAAGAAAATCCAACCCTGTCAGTTCTTCAATTCTATCAATATTAGTTATAAATTCAACAGGATTTTTATTTTCTTTCGGCACAATATTTGGAATTAAAAAAGAAATTGTCTTAACAATATTCTCAGGATTTTCCCTTATTATTATTTTAAAAAGAGCATCAGGTATTGCAATTTTCATTTCATTATTTTGCCCAAGCCGCATGGATGGTGTTTTATTAAAAAAAACAGGGCCGCAGATAACCCATATTCTTTCATATTTATCTGCCCATTCATTAGATAATTCTTCTATTTTTTTCCATACTCCATTATTCTGCCACTGCAGCTGTGGTACTGCATTTAATAGAGTGTGCGTATTATAGGCAGCATCTTTACTTATCCGTTCAGCTGTAGTTTTAGGACACATATGCCCCCGCACAAAACGGTAATCGCTTTTTACTTCTTTCATATTATTTACGCCTGAGACTGTATATGAATTATCACCTGGAGCAATTCCTGCATTATATAAATTTATATCTGTCATCCACTTAGGCCTATCTTCAAGCAAATATTTTTTATCTGTTTTTTTTATTTCAAAAGAAACCCATTCAGGTATGCCCCAAATATCTGCAATACTATCTCCATTATCATCATCGTTACTATCAAAGCTTACAGTATAAGCAGCAAAATAAAACATGAGATCACGCGGATTTGTTTTCCATTTATCATGTTCATAAGAGGGATCTAAAACTATTGGAGCATATTGTGAGAAAACAGGCAGTATAAATATAACAGCTAATAGTACAAATATAAAAAATTTCATTAATACAAAGAATATCATTGTATTAATATTTTTCAAAGCATAAGGCATTTATTTTTATATAGAAATATATGGAATTATTTTCCTATTTTTAGTTTACAATATAAAAAGTATTTTCTCCCATCAATGACCAGTTTTCTACTGTTATACTTTTTTTATCTTTAGCCAATTTAAAATTATATTTTTTACTTGAATCAGCTACAAATGTAATAACACCTGCGTCTGTTTCATTATTCCATGTATAAGTGAAATCTTTAATATTTTTATTGCCAGCCCCATCATCATCTGTAAATGTGCCTTCTTTGCTGCTAAGTCCAAATTTAAATGTAACAGTATGCTTTGTAACTGCTGTTGTATTTCTCCACTCAGACCCGCCCATTGTAAAAACAAGAGCTGTGCTTCTGCAGGAAAAAATAGTAACTCCTATTATTAAAACTAAAAAAGATATGGTAATATTTTTTAATATTTTCATTTTATGTCTCCTCTGTTATCGAGATATTAATCTTTAATATTAATAATATTACATACAAGTTAAATAAGCAAATTGCATTTAAATTTATAATAGGATTTAATTTTACATGATTAAAAAGTTATTGAAAATCTTTTAATAATTTTATAGACAATTATATTTTAAACTAAAATAAATAGTTTTTATAAGTTATTTATTAGGGTTTTCTCTTTTAAAAATAAATTTTTTATAAAAATTTTTTCTATAATCTATTTTTAAAAACTCATTCCAATATTAAAAGATCCTTGTAAATATTCTGCAGCTACATTATATGATATTCCCAGGCCGACAGCAGGAATTGCAATCCTGCTTAAATAAAATTGTATAGAACCGAAAACACCATGGTCTACTCTTTCTTCAAGAATTGGTCCGTCAGAATAAACTATTTGATATGCTGCAAGAGCAGAAAGTGTTCCATATTTAGCTTTAAAAATATATTTTTCAAAACCTGCAGAAGCGCCGATAAAATTCTGGGCGGAAAAAGATTGCGGAAGTATGTTTACATTTACAGATCTTGGCGCAGATTCAAAAAGAGGCGGAGCATCAGGAGCATATACTACTCCGGCGTTGCTTATTAATCTAAACCCAGGTATAAGCGATTTTTCAAATTTTGTTTCTACTTCAATTTCCTGAAATGACGGAGAATCTATTCCAAATGAATAACTATAACCTAATTTAATACTTTTTTGTGAAAGAAAAAAACCATCCCAATCATTTTTCTTTATTAATAAACCAGGAGATAAAGTTATAACACAACCATCTTCTTTAGGTACAGACAACGGATTATCTATATCATGAATTTTTTCATCATCAAAAGTCACATTAAAACTGGGAACAATTATTTCTTTTAAATGATAATTCAATCCCATAGAAACAAACAGTTTTTTTAATCCATATCTTCTAATATCATTGCCTTTTTCATCAGAGTCTGAGTTATCCTGGCGGGAATAAACAAAAGCTATATTCCAACCGGGGAATTCTGTTCTGCCAGGTGTATGAATATATGTAGTTGCAGCAAGCCACCCATCTGAATCTATCATTCCTCCGAAAATAAATTTATCATTAAGGCCTAATGCATTAAAATCCATAAAAGCAAGCCCGCCGCCTATTCCGCTTGAATTTGCAAAAAATATGGGCAATGGCAAAATAGTCCATTTTTCATGGACTTCAACTTTTAAAATTTTTCCTTCCCGCAGGCCGTCATCTTCTATATCTATAGAAACTGGTTCAAGTATTCCTGTTTCTATAATAGCAATACGAATTTCTTTAAAATCAATACTTGCAGCATTTTGTCCTATAAATTTTTTTAAAGATTTTTCAGCAACATGTTTTTTTGTTCTTTTTAAACCTGAAATAGATATATCAGTTATAAGATATTGTTTTTCTGCCTGAATATCATCAGCAACTGCTATAGATTGGCCAGTTAATATCAGCAATCCAAAAAGTAAAAAATTATATTTTTGCCACATTGAAATATTTTACTTAAGATAAATAATTAAGTAAATGGGAATAATTTTAAAAAATTAATTTTCAAACTGATACTATTATTTATAGTGAATAAAGGTTTTATTACTTGATATAGTATTTATATAATATGATTTTTATAATCAAATTTCGAATAACTTAATAATTGTATTAATATTTTATCCATAAATTAAAAAAATATTTTCTTTGATTTTATATAATAGTAAATAAAACCTGATTTTTATTGCAAGATCTATTTTTATTATCATTAAATTCTGCAAAACAAATCCCAACTAATCCTATTATATCAGTTCTATTTATTTTTTATTTTATTATATTTTCTATAAATATTTATTCGGATTCTTCTAAACAAGGTAAAGCTATCTGGTTTTATTTTCTATTTTATGTTACTATTTTTGAAAGAAATTATAATTAACTTTCAAAACAATAAATATTTTGAATATCATATAATATCTTGCAAAGGCTATTTATGGAAAAATCTGAACTATCTGAAGAGTATATAACAAAAGTAAAAGCCTCTATTGTGGAAAGTTCCAGAGATTTTATAGGAATTGCTGATGCCAGCGGAAAACTTATATATCTCAATTCTGCTGCTTATGAAATGCTTGGTTATTCCAAAAATGATAGCCCCAAGTTTAATACTATTGCAGATGTTCATGCAAATAACTTCGATAAATTTGCGCTTGAAGTTATCCAGCCTGCTGTCTTTGAAAAAGGCTGGTGGGCAGGGACAGGATATCTCAAACATAAAGACGGCAGTGCTGTGGCAGTGTCACAAACAGTTTTTCCTATTTATGGAAAAGACGGAACTCAATATGGCACAGCTGCTGTTATGAAAGATATCAGCGAAATTACAAAAATGAATGCGCAAATACAGAAAAATAATGAATTATTTCAAAAAGTGCTTGATTCATCAAAAATAGGAATTGTGCTAATCAACATGGAGACAAACACAATTGAGATGGTAAATCAGTTTGCCCAGGAATTATTACAGATGGATGCTGGAGAAATAATAGGCAGTAAATGCTATAATATTCTTTGCCATCGTTCTCCTGATATATGTCCCCATGTTAATGAACGCAACATACCGACTATTGTAGCAGAACGTTTTCTTGAACGTAAGGATGGGAGTTTTATACCTATTATTAAAACAGGCACATGGATTACTATTGATAATAAAGACTACCTTGTAGATACGCTTGTTGATATTACTATTCAAAAAAATCTTGAAAAAAACCTGTTTGATGCAAAAATTGCAGCAGAGGCTGCAAACCATTCAAAAAGCGAATTCTTATCCAGAATGAGCCATGAAATGCGCACTCCCCTAAATGCTATAATTGGCATGGCACAAATTGCAGGAAGAACAGATAACGTGGAAAAACTAAAAGCTGCAATAAACACTATAGAAGTTTCATCCAAACATCTTCTGGAACTTATTAACGATATTCTGGATTTATCAAAAATTGAAGAAGGCAAGCTTGATCTTAGCATTGAACCATTTTTATTTTATAATATGATCCAGAAAATAACATCGCTTATAGATCCCAAAGCCAAGGAAAAAAATATCTCTTTTTCTGTAAATCTGGATAAAGATATTCCAGAGATTGTTGTCGGCGATTCTATGAGAATCTCTCAAGCGCTGCTTAATTTTTTAACAAATGCTGTCAAATTTACTCCGGAGAATGGGCAAATATTGCTTAATGTTTCAAACAAAGGTTTTAAAGAAGATTATGTTACACTTGACTTTGCTGTTACAGATAACGGTATAGGAATAACAGATCAGCAGTTAAGCCGTCTGTTTAATCCATTTGTTCAGGCAGAAACTTCTACATCAAAAAAATTCGGAGGAACAGGACTGGGACTTGCAATAAGCAAACAGATACTTGGGCTTATGAATTCCGATATTTCTGTCAAAACAAAATATGGCAAAGGTTCTTCTTTTTCTTTTACACTAACTCTTTTTGTTTCAGAAAATATTTCAATAAAGTCCGACAAGATTGACCTTGAGAAAATAAATAATATTTTTGCAGGCAAAAAAGCGCTAATTGTAGATGATGTGGAATTAAACCGCATTGTAGCAACAGAGTTATTATCTATAACAGGCATTTCAATTGATGAGGCTGCCGATGGAAGTGAAGCTGTAAGAAAAGCAAGGCAAAATCATTATGATCTTATTTTTATGGATATACAAATGCCTATAATGGGAGGGTATGAAGCTACAAGGCAAATCAGAGAAATGGAAAATCCGGATAAGAAAAATATAATTATTGCAATGAGCGCTAATGTTTTTAAGGAAGATATAGAACAAAGCATATCAATAGGCATGGATGGGCATTTGGGAAAACCAATAGATTTACAAAGTATGATTTCAACTGTTATCAGGCTGCTTAGCCCTAAGGAAAATAAAATTTCAGAAGACAAGCAAAAAAAAGAAATATTATTTAAACCTGATTATCACAAAGTAAAGAATGATACAAGCCTGATAAATTTTCAGCTAGCCCTTAAAGGAAAAAACAATAATGAAATATTGCTGGCTGAATCTTTGGACTTATTTATAAAAAATGAACTTTTTAATAAACTGCAAAATGCAATGAATAAGAATGAATATATAGAAGCGGAACTGCTTATAAAAGAATTACAAAAACTGGCAAAAGAGCTTGCCTTGCCTGGAATTTTTGCATATGCAGTTAATGTAGATGAATGCCTTTATAAAAAAGAATTTGAGTATGCAAAAATGTATATGGCAGATCTGACAAAGTCTTATCATAAAACATGCAAAGCCATAGCTTGTCTGCTAGATTAACAAATATTAATGCTATTATTAACCTGATCAGGATTTGTATTTTGTTTTTTACTTTAATAATTTCTATTCACAAAAATTTTCTTTTTTATCATAAAGTTCTCCAAGATTATATTCATTTGGATCCAGTTTTATTGCTTTATTATAATCTTTAATAGCGTTATCATAATCACCTTTTATATAATATGAATTACCGCGGTTATTATAAGCTATTCCAAAATCAGGTTTTAATTTTATTGCGCTATTATAATCATTAATAGCATTATCATATTCTTCTTTTCTATAGTAGGAATTCCCGCGGCTATTATAGGCAAGAGCAAAATCAGATTTAAGCCTAATTGCATCTGTATAATCTTTAATTGCCCTGTCATAATTTCCTTTATAGTAGTATGAATTTCCGCAATTATAATATGTCAGAGCATCATCAGGATCTATTTTAACCAGCTCATAAAAATCATCAATTGCTTTATCATAGTCGCCTTTGTTATAATATGTTTTTCCCCTAATATCATAAATAGAAATAAAATCAGGCCTCAAGCCTAATACCTTGCTGTAATCTTCAATAGCATTATCATACTTCTTTTTTTTCCCATATGCTAATCCTCTATTATAATAAGCGGGAGCAAAATAAGGATTTAATTTTATTGCTTCGTTGTAATCCTCAATTTCCAGATCATCCTGTCCTACTGCGCCATATGAAATTCCGCGCATAACATATGCTGCAGCATAATCAGGTTTTAGTTTTATTGCTTCATCAAAATATTTAAAAGCTTTTTCATATCTTGTTTCTTTGCTGTAAATAATTCCTACACGCAAAAGAGCTTCAGGCAAGTCAGGCGCCAGTTTTAAAACTTTTTCAAGAGGTTTTTTACTTTCTTTATATTTACCTAATTTTTGTAAACTTTGGGCTTTTTTCAGATAGGCATTTATCTGTTTTTGAATATCACCTTGATTTTCCTCAAGTATTTTATCTGCTTCATTAATTATTTGTTCAAGTTCTTCTTTTGTAATATCAACGCCGACTATTAAATAATCTAAATCGTTGAAATATTCTGTCATTTATTTTACTCCTTATGGCAAATAAGCTATTTCAGCTGCTCCGCATTTTTATAGCAATGGGACAATAAGAAGCATTAAACAGCACATGTTTCTATTTTTAACTGAGAAATATCAGATTATAAAAATAGAAAAATCTATAATAACCGGATGCTCCCGGCTTTTATATTTTAACATTGCTTATATTTATAATAACAAAGTTATATTAAAAATCATAAACTATCCCTTTTATAACTCTTTTACCTTTTATATTTTCTCCATAATTATAATTTATATAAAATATCAAAATATTACTTATACTTAAATTATAAACCTTTAATAAACAATATAAAAACAAATTTTACAAAAATCTTTTTATATATAAAAAATAAGCTATTGTCTGAATTATAAATTCAATAATTCCCATATAAAATTTGCTTTTTGCTTTATATAATAATATTATTAATCTATGATGCGGAGGACAAAATGAAGCATATTAAAATTATATCTATTATCATATCTATAATATTTATAATTATGCTTGTTTCATGCAGCAAAGATCCTATGGATATTATTTTAACAGAGAAGAATTACTATCAAATTATTGATAAAATAAGTAAAAATTCCTCAGCTGAAGATAAAGAAGAAGTATTGGAAATTGTTACATTAATTTCAATTGCTCAGGCTTTTTCTAAAGATACAGATAAAACTATACTGCCCGATGATTTTAAAGGAAAATCTTTCAGGCAGATTATAAAAGAATTAGATGAAGCAAGTAATAATCTTGAATAGGCTTAATAATAATTTTGATTTATATTTAAAATTAGTTATGCGATTGATATAATATTAAAAATAAAATTTGATTTTATATACTAGACCTGTTCGATAAACCTTGTCAAAAATCATTTATAAATGCCGAATAAGCGCTAATTTGTACACAATGTATAATTTTTTACAACTAGCTTATAACCTTAAGGGTTTTTATTTTATTATCCCGGCGCGGCTTCTCATGCCAGGATAATAATTTTTTAAATCATCGAACAGGCCTAATTTTAAATTAGAAGAAAGCATTTGTTAGATATTGATAATATTACGTTTTAATTTTTTCCCGGAATAATAAAAATCTATAATATTTATTAAAGGATTTTCAACAGCTTTTAAATTTCCAAAATCAATTTTATAATTATATTTATTAATAAATATTTTAAGCAATTCTGCTGTTGCAAAAGCATCTGAATATGCAGAATGAAGAAGATTATTTTTTATATTAAAATATTTAGTCAGTGATTCCAGGCTGCGGGAATGTAAATCCGGCAGCAGCTTTCTTGCAATCTTTAATGTGCAAAATCCTTCTATAGCTGGCAATAATCCTATTCGTTTTAATTCACTATTTAGAAATGGAAAATCAAAATCAGCATTATGAGCTGCAACATAGCTTCCCTTAAGAAATTCAAAAATATCAAATATAATTTCCCTGAATTTAGGAGCATTAATAATCATTTCTCTTGTTATGCCATGAATATTAACAGGGCCTACATCTCTTTCCGGATTTAATAATGTATCAAATCCTTTTATAAAGTTGCCATATTCATCTATTTTAACAATCCCTATTTCAATAATTCTGTCGTCTGCTTTAAAATTAAGGCCTGTTGTTTCAATATCCAATATAGAAAATATATTCACAATTATTCCTATGCCGCATAACTAATTTTAAATATAAATTTAAATATTTTATATTTAATAATAAAAAATAATTATGCAGCTATTCTATTTCATATTCTTCATTATATTTTACTATCTTCACATCTTTAACACCAATTGATTTAAGTTCTTTTTTAAGATTTTCCTGGGAATCAGATTCACCATGCACCAGGAAAACTCTTTTAAGTTTTTCAAGATTAAGCTGGCCAATATATTCTTTAATATCATTATAATCTGCATGGGCGCTGAATGCATTAATAGATTCAACCTGTGCATTAAGATTATAGGAATCGCCAAATATTTTTATTACTTTGCTTTTATCCTGTATTCTTCTGCCAAGAGTGTGCTGTGCCATATAACCTACAATAAGTATTGTGTTTTCAGGTTTTTCAACAGCTTGTATAAGGTGATGCCTTATACGCCCGGCTTCGCACATTCCATCAGCAGAAATAATAATAACAGGCCCTTTAATATCATTTATTCTTTTTGAATCTTCAACACTTGTGGTATAACGAAGCGAATTAAAACCAAAAGGATTTTTATGATGTTTTATAAAAGCTTCATTTGTTTTTGCATCATAACATTCAGGATGTATTCTGAAAATTGCAGTTGCGTTAGTAGCCATGGGACTGTCTACGAAAATAGGAATATTGTCAGGAATCTCTTTTTTGTCAGTTAAAAGATGAATATGGTATACAATTTCCTGCGTTCTTTCAATTGCAAAAGCCGGGATAATTACACGCCCTCCTCTTTTTGCAGTCTCCCGCACTATTTCTCCAAGCTTTTTTTCAGCATCAGCTTCGCTTTCATGAAGCCTGTTGCCGTAAGTGCTTTCAACTACAAGATAATCAGGATCAGGTATTTTTTCAGGATCTCTTATTATTGGTTTATTTTTTCTTCCCAGATCTCCTGTTGCTGCAAATGTTATATTTTTTCCCGATTCATCTTTAATATCAAAAACAGCTATTGATGATCCAAGAATATGGCCTGCATCGTAAAATGATAATTTAATATCAGGAGTCAGCAGAATAGGCCTTTTATATCCGACTGTTAAAAACTGGTTGCCTGTCTGCACAACATCATTTTCATCATATATAACATCGCCTTTAAAAGTTGTTCCTTTTTTCATTGCTTTTTTTCTAAGATATTCAAGATCTTTTGCCTGTATATTTGCGCTATCCATCATAATAAGAGCTGCAAGATCGCGGGTAGCGGGGGTAGCATATATATTTCCAGCATATCCATTTTTAATAAGAACAGGCAGCATACCGCTATGATCAAAATGCGCATGTGTAAGAATAACAGCTTCAATACTTTCTACATCAATATCTTTTACAATAGCACGGTTTCTTTCTTCAGACTCCTGCCTTCTTCCCTGATATGCTCCGCAATCAATCTGTATTTTTTTCCCACTATAATCCAGATAATGACGGGATCCTGTTACTTCTTCGGCTGCTCCGCGTGAATAAAATTTTATTCCCATATATACTCCTAGATATATTCATCCAAACAGGATAAGACTGTTTAGAAAGAATATTGCTATCCTTCTATTATAATATATAAAATAGAAAATAATTGCAAAGCTTTTAATACTATAAAAATATTTGATATTACAAGTTCAAGTTTAATATAGATTAGATGATAAAGATACCTTATTGTCCTAATAGATATACAATGATAATATTTTGATTATGAGAAGTACAAAAGTAATAATTAATGTTGATAATTTTCTAAACAACTTAAAAAATATAAAAAAAAGAATAGGGAAAGAGAGAAAAATCTGCATGGCTTTAAAGGCAGACGGCTATGGGCATGGAGCTGATGCGCTTTCAAAAGCAGCTTTTTCATCAGGCTATGCAGATTATGCAGGAGTTGCGGCAATAAGCGAAGGAGCCCAGCTTAGGGAATATGGCATACAGGAAGATATTTTACTTTTAAGCCTTGCGTTAGGAGAAGAAGTTCCTGAGCTTTTTGATTATAATATAACTCCTTTTGCAGCAGATATAAGTTATCTGTCAGATATTGCAAAAGAAGCAGCAAAAAGAAATAGCATTAAAACAGTGCACTTAAAAATTGATACAGGCATGAACAGAATTGGCTGCAGACCGGAAGATGCTGTTGAAATTGCGCAATTTATAACTGAAAATAAAAATCTTAAACTTGGAGGAATCTGTACACATCTTCCTGTTTCAGACACATCAAATCAAATAGATAGAGAATTTACAGTAAATCAGCTTGAAATTTTTAACTCAATAATAAAAGAAATAAAAGAAAAAAATATTGAAACAGGTATTATTCATGCTGCGAATTCAGGCGGTATTTTGCATTATCCTGAGTCTTTTTTTAATATGGTAAGGCCTGGAATTATTTTATTTGGGTCATATCCTGATAGTTCATCTGAAAAAAGCATAGAAATAAAACCAGTGATGACATTTGAATCCAGAGTTGTTTTTATAAAAAAAATAAAAAAAGGAGAAAAAGTATCTTACGGCCTTATTTGGGAAGCGCCAAATGATACTTTTATAGCTACAGTTCCTGCAGGATATGCTGACGGATATAACAGGCTTTTAAGCAATAAGGGAAAAGTTGAAATAAAAGGAAATATTTATCCTGTAGCAGGCAGAGTATGTATGGACCAGATACTTGTAGATATTGGCGCTAATCATAATATTGAAACTGGAGATAAAGTAATTCTTTTTGGAGGAAACTCTTCTATTACATGCGAGTCTGTTGCTGCATTATGCAATACGGTGCCTTATGAATTATATTGCAATATAAATAAAAGAGTTCCCAGAATCTGTATTTAAAATCAAATACAAAATTAGATTATCATTGCCATATATTTACCAGCTAAATTATTTAGAATCAATATCCCAGAGTTTCTCCGACAAGCAGAACCTTAATCCTGCCTTTTATAGGCGATCTTCTTGTAACAACTATATAGCTGCAGATACATCCTGGTTCAAAGCAATCTTCGCACTTTCCTGTTGAAACACAGGGAGTTGCTTTTGAAAGCCTAATTGAATTAAGAGGAGCTGCATAATTTTTTACCCGCGACAATGCTTCTTTTTCATTAAGCACAATTTTATTAATTCCTGCCACAACAATTACATTTTTAGGGCCATAGCTCATTGCAGCAACCCTGTTGCCTCTTCCATCAATATTTACAAGCTTCCCATCCATTGTTATTGCGTTAGTGCCGGTAAAATAATAATCAGAAGAAAAAGAATCTCTGTAAAGCTGCATAAGTTTTTCAGGAGTTTCAGCTGCTTCCCTGTCAAGTATTTTATAATTTCCTTTTCTTAAAAAATCCAGAATTCCTGTATCATTAAGAGTTATTGACCCTCCCCATGATACAAGCGAATCTTTAGAAACAAGATCTTTGATAAATGATATGAGAGACTTGCTGCTGTCAAAAAAGTGCCCCTCTATTCCTCTCTGCTCAAAACTGCAAATAACTTTTTCAGCTATAACTGCAGAATATACATTTTTTACATCCATACTTGTCTCCTTTATATATTAGTCCTGATTTAGAGTTTTATATAACATTGCAAATAAGCAATATTATATAAAAAAACCAAAATCCAGCCTATTAAAATTCAACATATTTGCCTCCGGTAAGTTCTGACAGATATTTTACTGCCTGAGTCGGCTTATAATAGACAGATGATTCCATGCCGGCAGCAGCTTCAAGATATTCAAGTGCATTTATTTTTACAGTGCTTCCTGTATAAGCATAAACATAAGCTCTTGAAACTTCTAAAAGTTCTGCATCAATTAAGCCGCTGTTAACAGCTTTTGCTTCAAGATAATTTAAACTTCCTTTTATTATTATTGAACTATTTCTTCCGCAATTTATAAACAGGGAAGAATTGTCTGCATATAGCTCCAGATAAGAATCTGACTCTGCCCTTACTTCTGCCCTCTCATCAAAAATATTTCTAATTGATTTTACAAGAGCGCCTGTTGAAACATCCAGTCGTGAAAGTGTATTTGAAAGATATATAGTTATAACAATATTACGGGTTTGAAAAGCTCCTGCCCTTTTTTTCAAAATAAGAGTCTCCCCACTCATATAGTAATCCAGATCTTTTATGCTTCCGCTTTTTACATTTATTTTCATGCTGTTTTCACTATTTGTAATAATGTTATCGTCAGACTTATCTATTTGAACAGAAATGCGGCCTGTAATTTCTATTTTTGAAAATGAAGGAAGTTTTTCAAAATATTCCACAGCGTAACAAGGTTTTGCAGGAGTTGTAATTAAAAAAAGAAATATAGAAAAAACAACCAAACTACGCATATTTTAATAATATGCGCCATATTACAAGAGGTCAAGCAAAAATATTTATATAACTCTGGCATGGTGGACTATAATGCCAGGATTATAAATAGCTAAACAGAAAAAGAGTGTTTTAATTTATTTTATAAATATTAATCAGATTTTTTTACATACATGCAGTTTTCATTTGCAAAATATAATTACTTGAAATATCTTTAATAATAGTACTATAAAAATTTTATACAAACAAATGGAGCAGAAAATGATTAATATTATAAAAAAGATAATTATAATATGTATGCTATTGTTTTATTTATTATCATGCAGCAAGCATAAAGAAGTTTTAAAAAAGCCGGAAGAAAAACTGACAGAATTGTTAACATATAGCAATTTTTTAAAAAAGGACAAGATTTCATTTTTTTTAGAAGATGATTTAGATGTATTGATGACTTTTTCTTTTGATCTTTTTTATATTACAAAACCGCAGGAAACAGAAAAACTTATAAAAGATATTATATATGACAGTTTATCTGTTGAAAAATATGCAGATAATATTATAGATAAAAACCTGCCTGGCGATGCAGCTAATAAAATTATCAATCCAAAAACTATGCCTAATAAATATTCCAGCTGGGAGTATGGAGAAGAAACAGCAGTAAAGGCAGTGAGCGCTAATATTATTGTTATACAGCAAGACCAATGGGAATATACAGGAGGAGCTCACGGCAATAGTAATACAAAATATTTTGTTATTGATCTTGTTAATAAAAAAAGAATTTTTATTGATGATATAATAAAAAACCAGGCCAGTCCATCTTTTAGCATGCTGATAGAAAACAGTATCCGGGATCAGTTTGAAATAAAATCAGATGTGCCTCTTAGTGAAATTGGTTTTTTTGAAGATAGCATAAAGCTTTCTGAAGATTTTTTTATCAATGCTGAAGGCATAGGATTCCAATGGGATAAATATGAAATTGCGCCATATTCGATGGGCCAAATAGAAATAATAATTCCTTATGCCTTGATTAATGATTTTCTTACTGATAAAGGCAAACAAATTATATCAAACTTTTTAAAATAAAAGATATTATCCCTAAGCAAGCCTGGGACTCTCGCTCCATCGGCGAATAAACAGATAAATATTTCTCAAACTATTTTCTATATAAATTTGATTTAAATTATAAAAGCGCTGGACTATAAGCATGCTTTATACTTATAGTCCAGTTAACAAATTATAAAAAGCATATATCTCTGAAATTTTCAAACAAAGATATATGCTAATATTTTTTACACAAATTGCTCGTTATAAAAACCAAGTATTTTAAATCTTGTAGTTACTTTTTC
>JAVBQS010000143.1:0-13324 GCA_031548835.1 Spirochaetia bacterium | reverse complement strand
TCCCTTATTTTAAAAAATTAAGTTTATAAACAAGAATGTTAAATTATATCATGTTTTATAATAAATCAAATAAAATTTTAGCATACTGCAAGAAATATTGTAAAATTATGCAAAAAAATCAAAATAAAGTATAAAAAGTATTCATACTTTAGACTTAGTTAAAACTTCCTTTATAGTATCTATCCGGCAATAAATTCTTTCCTGCGCCTGAAAGCGTGACATCCAGGAGGCATAAGATTTACTCTGTCCTTATAAAGCGGAAACCAAACCTGTTGTTCTTACCAAGAGGCGTGCTGAGGCTGCGCTGTGCAACAGTACAGGAAGCGGCAGTTCCATTCCAACTGCCGCTGCGTATAACACGGCGAGACCCAATAACAAGCCCACGGTAATCTGTCTGTGCAGTTCCGGGATGAGTGCCAGCCCAGTCCCAACACCATTCATATACATTACCGCTCATATCATATAGTCCCAGTTCATTTGGAAGTTTTATTCCCACTTCATGAGTTTTACTGCTTGCATTACTATTATACCATGCATAAGCATTTATATTATTACTTCCATTACTTCCTGCAAATGGTTTTGAATATCCTGTTGTATTATCTCTTGCTCCCATTGCTGCCCACATCCATTCCATTTCGGTCGGCAGCCTGTAGCCATTTGCAGCCCAGTTTGCTGTTACACTATCCCACGAAGCGCCTTGAGCTCCCCAGTTATCAGGATTTGTGCTTCCTCCTATACTATATACTGGTGTTTTTCCATCCAAAATGCTTAATTTGTTGCAGAATACCAAAGCATCATACCAAGTTATATTCTCCACAGGGCGTTTTGCCTGTGTTTCTCCTGCTGTAGGGCTTGATGCAAAACTACTTGGATTACTTCCCATTACTGCCTGCCACAGCCCTTGTGTCACCTCTGTTTCTGCCATCCAGTAATTTTTGGATATTGTCATCTCTGGGCCGCCTGACCTGAGAGTAAATGTTCCTGCAGGAACCTGTATCATTTTGAATACAGGAAGCTTTTTTAGATAGCCTGTATAATCTATAACCCAGTAATAATTTTCATCTGGATCATCTGTTACCTTAAACCTTGAACAAGAACTGCCAACTATTTCAGATTCTCCTGTTAATACCTTAACTTCTAAATAAGATTCAGGTGTTATTATTCCAACTGTATCTGTCCCTGTAAAAATATTATTAATATTTATTAGCAGATTTGCGGGAAGGTATATATCATTATTTACATTAACTCTTGCATCCCCGCTCATGTTAAAGATTCCAGTATTATTTATATAAACGCCACTGCCTTTAACTGAGCTGTTTCCTTCTATTGTTCCGCTTTTCATGGTAAAGATTCCGCCAACATTTACATAGACTCCGCCGCCAAAGCTGCTTGCATTACTATTGCTGTTTCCTGTTATTATAACTCCATCTCTTAGCTCGAGTGTTCCGCTGCTGTTTACTGTTATAAGCGCTTTGTCATTAGCACCTACACCTTTGAGTGTAAGTGTACTTCCTGATTGTCCTTCAACTGTTAACTTTGCCCCAGAGCTTACTGTAAAAAGACTTCCTGCCCCAGAAAGCTGGATTATCCTGTTTTCTCCTCCTGTTTTTAAGGTTATCTTTTTTGTAACTGCATATGAAGCAAGTGTCACATCTTTATATAGTGTTACAATTGTTTCAGTTCCTGCAGATATATTTCCATCTATATAGCTAAATGCTTCATTAAGAGCTGAATGATATGTAACAGTTCCTCCGTCCTCTACCATTGCAGCTGCTTTAGTAATAGCTCCATTATTATTTATCAGCCAGATATCAGCTCCGCCCTGCGTTACTTCAAATCTTAAATAAGAGCTTCCTATTGTTCCGCCAAGCACTGTTTTATCTTCTGTATAGGCTTGAGGTGTTATTCTTCCTATTATGCTGTTTCCCGAAGTAAAGCTTCCAAGTGTAATCTTATTGTTTCCTGCAAGATAGATATCATTATCTATGTTTACCTTAGCGCCTCCGCCAAGACTAAAGCTTCCTTCATCAATATACACTCCGCTTCCCTTAGCATTGTTTCCTGTAGAACTATTATTGCTTATTTCTGCATTCCCGCTCATGGCTAAAGAGCCGGAAATTGCCAATAAAACCCCTCCGCCTCTTGAAATAGTTCCTGTTACATTGTTGTAACTTATTTTTCCATCCCCTTTCATAATAAAAGAGCCTAGAACAACGCATACACCCCCGCCTTCACCAGCAGTATTGCCTTCTAAAGATGCGCTTCCTCCTATTACCCCGCTTTCCATTGTAAAGGTTCCGCCCTCAATAAATACTCCGCCTCCAGAGCTTGCGCTGTTGCTGCTTATTGCTCCTCCTTTCATTGTAAAGGTTCCAGAGCTATGTATTCCTCCGCCATTTTGACTATTATAATTTTCTGTTATTATCACGCTTCTATTTAGCTCAAGTTCTCCGCCGCTATTTACTGTTATAAGAGCTTTATTATTAATTCCTACACCTTTAAGTGTAAGTGTATTACCTGCTGATACTGTGTTTCCAATTATCAATTTTATTCCGCTGTTTACTGTAAAAAGGCTTCCTGCTCCTCCAAGCCTTAATGTCCTGCTTCCTTCTGCTGTTAAGGTTATTGTCTTTCCTGTTCCAATTATGCTATAAGGACTCTGGCTTACATCGCTTAATACTGTTACTACTGCGCTTTCTCCATCTCTTATGCTGTTTAACCCATCTTTCAGGCTCTGATAGTGATTCTCTTCTCCTCCATTTATTCTTACTTTTACTACACCTGTCCCTGTGGAAAAAGTTTCTTCTGTATTAAGAGAAATTCCATCTGTATTTGTAAATGCCAGTTTTATCTCATAACTTCGGTTAATTGTTAATGCTGTTGAAGAACCAATATGCACACTATATATATCATTTACAAAATCTATCTCTTTATTTGCAGGGTTATCTGTTTTCCATTTGCTCCAAGCTGTCCCGTCAAATGTTCTTTTATAGGTTTCAGTTACTGAAAGTCCGGCACAGCTTATTACAAGCTGGTTTGCATCTGATGCATTATTTCTTACTGCCTGTTTAAAGGATATATTTATACCTTTTTCATCAAGGCCTGCTGTTAATCCAAGGTCATTAACAACCATAGGATAATCTGTGCATTTCATTTTGGGAACTTCATAAGATCCAAACTCTCTGCTGGTTGCCCTGTCTTTTAATGAAAGCTTTAGGTTATATATTTCACTTACACATGCTCCTGAAACTATAATTTTTACAACATCAGGCGATTCATATTTTACATTTATTGTTCCTGGAAGAGTTGAATCTGCATACTTTACTGTATGGTATTCACCAGTAGGCGTTGTCCTGTTTGTAAAGTTTTTCCATCCTTCAGATGAGTGATAATATACAAGAGATGGAATTAGTTCATATCTTCTGGGGTTTTTAAGTTTAAGTTCTATCTCTGTATCAGGCTGCACCAGACTGACTGAAGCTTTGTTTTCTGTAATTATTCCTTTTGTAAATTTATACTGTCCTACAGAAGCGCTGTTTGTATTTTCATCAAGGTAATCAGGAACTGACTGGTTATATATATCGCAATTAGATATGATTAAAATAAAGAAAAAGATAATCAAACTTGCTGTTTTCATATTCTCTTGCATAAGTCACCATTTCACCTAAAAAGATGTGAAAAATGTGTTTTTTCAGACAAATAGATACGGAAAACACATTTTTTTTCATCCCATATACTTTTAAATATTGTACTTATTTTAAAAAAAGCAAGTTTATTAATTATAGAAATATTAAATTATATAACAGTTTGTTAAAAATAAGACAAAATTTTAGCATACTGGAAGAAATATTGTAAAATTTATGCAAAATAATTCGAAAACTTATTCTTATTAGACAGCCCCATGGGATATTTCATTGCTTTTGATTATATTTTAGTTTTATTAAGATAGGCTAAATTTTAGTTTATAAAAAACAGGTTGATATTAGGCCTGTTATAATATTACTATACTTTTGATATGGCTGATTCAAAAAACAGATATTTAAAAGTCTCTGAACTTACTGCTCTTATAAAAGAGACACTTGAATCGCAGTTTTATTCAATTCAGGTTGAAGGTGAAATATCAAATTTCAAAGCCGCAAGTTCAGGCCACTATTATTTCAGCCTAAAAGATGGAAATGCTGTAATTTCAGCAGTTTTTTTTAAAAATGCTGCAAAAAATCTTACCTTTACCCCTACAGACGGCCAGCTTGTAAGAGTTACAGGCGATATATCTGTCTATCCGCAAAGAGGAAGCTACCAGATAATATGCCACACAATTGAAAAAGCAGGGGAAGGAGAAATTCTTGCAGAACTTGAAAAAAGAAAAAAAAGGCTTGCAGCTGAAGGCCTTTTTGACGAAAGCCATAAGAAAAAACTTCCTTTAATGCCAAAAAAAATAGCTGTTGTAACCTCCCCCACTGGAGCTGCAATAAAAGATATTTTAAGAGTTTTAAAAAGAAGAAATAACAAGATTAATATTATTATACTTCCGGCTCTTGTGCAAGGAGATGAAGCTGCTCCTGCAATTGCTGCCCAAATAAGGCGCGCCAATATGTTTAAACTTGCTGATGTTATTATTGTTGGGCGGGGCGGAGGTTCACTTGAGGATCTCCTGCCGTTTTCCTCAGAAGAAGTTGTGCGAGCAATATATGATTCTGAAATACCTGTTATTTCAGCAGTAGGACATGAAATAGATGTTTCGTTATCCGACTTTGCAGCAGATTTAAGAGCGCCCACGCCTTCTGCTGCTGCAGAAATAGTTTCTATGGAATCATCCCGTATTGAAGAAGAAATTGCAGAGCTTGTCTATTCGCTTAAAGATTCTATTGACCGCAAACTGGAAATGCTTTCTTTAAGACTAAATAATGTATCGCCGCAGGAGTTTGAAAAGCTTATAAGAAAAAATTTAAACCAGTTTTCCCAATGGCTTGATGACTGCAAATATGATATTCAGAAAATAATGACAGATAAACTAAAAATGACAAAACTTAATCTAAAACTTTTAATAAGCAATATAAATGCAGCCTCGCCGCTTGAAATATTAAAAAAAGGATATGCTGCTGTTTTTAATATCAATAACGGGAAACAGATAAAATCCGGCTTTGAAACTAAAGAAGGAGAAGATATTTCTTTAAGATTTTTTAATAATATTGTTAATGCAAAAATAATTTCCAAGCCTCAGACAGTTGGGGAAAAAGAGAGAGGAGAATTAAACAGATGAAAACTTTTGAAGAAAAACTGCAAAGGCTTGAAACAATAAGCGAACAGATGAAAGATGAAAACCTTTCTATAGATAAATCAATACAAATGTTTGAAGAAGGAATTAAAATAGCAAAAACTCTCCAGAAAGAACTGGATAAAATGGAGAGAAAAGTTGAGATACTTGTAAACCAGCCTGAAACTCCTGATGAAAAACCTGTTCTTGAACTTTTTCCTGAGCTTGATAACTGATTTATTTTCTATATTTTTCAGGGAGAATTACCTTATCTCCCGCTGATATATTTTTTTCCTGAAAATAACCTTTATTAACCTCAAGCGCATATCTTACATTATTTTTTGAAACTATAGATTCAAGAGAAAGAGGCGCCATATCTCTTATCTCTTTTATAATGCCATCAGAACTTATAAATGCTATTGAAAGAGGAATATAGGTATTTTTCATCCAGAAAGATAATTTTCTGTCGCTCTCAAATACAAATAACATTCCGCTCTCTTTATCAAGCGATTTTCTATTCATAAGGCCTGTAGTTCTATCTGTTTCTGTTTCTGCAATTTCAATATTAAGTATATTTCCGCCAATCTCTATTTTATCAGTTTTATTAGCTGCGGCAGTTTTGCATCCGTTAAAATTAAAAAAAGTATAAAATATAATAATTAGAAAAGTTAATTTATAATATTTTTTAAAAAATTTGTTCAAATCTATAATTCCTTTCTCATCTTTTAATTTAAGTAAAAATTAATTATGTATCAAGTTAATAAGATATATTTAGTCAATGCTGATTTATTCAAAAGTTTGCATCAGCATTCCTGCCGTTCGGCGGGTACTTAAGGATCGAAAATAAATCAATGCTACTTTTATCCTGACATGGTTTATCTTGCCAGGGTTAAAAAAGATTTAAAAAATCATCTTTTATTTTACCGCTTCTGTCTTCAACTTCTTTTCTTTCAGAAGCTAATTTTTCGAGAACTGTCCTATCCATATATTTAATAGTTAATGGTTTTTCAAGCGAAAGGTTTACCTGGCTATTTTCCCAGTATGCGCCTTTTGGATCTATTCTTGCTGCTTTATTATATTTTTTTTCAAAACTTATATACATTGTATAATAATCAATTCTATCCTTGTTTAAAACCAGTGTTATTATAAAAAGTTTCCCTTCATAAAACTGGAAATAGGCTTTTTCAATAAAAGAAAAACCTGAACACTCTATAAGCTGCTGATTTCTTGTCATAAGCATTGAAACATCAGGGTCTCCCCTATAATTAAAATAGGAATTTTCTTTAAGCTCTTCTTTTACAGAATTGATATCCATGCCCAAAGTTATACTCATAAAACCATCTGGAAGGGTTTGACTGCTGCCAGGCCCTGATAAAGAAGTACTATTGTCTGTTTCCTGGGCAAAAAGAGGATAAAAGGAAAAAAAACACACTAATAATGCTGTAAAAATAGAAATCTTTTTTACCATCAATTCAATATCGGAATTACCAGGCCGGATTTCGAGTTTTTTAGAGCTTATTTTATAAATACTTTTAATTTAAAAACTGATGGTGCTGTCCAATAAGAATAAGTTTTCGAATTAATAAAAAATTATTCGCAAAACTTATTAGACAGCACCATATTCATAGTAAATATTCTAATTTTTAAAAAAATTATTATAATAATTTGAAGTAGTGATAATAAAAGATGTTTTAATATATCCTGTATGGTAAAAAACAGTATTAAATTTAGCAATTTTATGGAATAAAAAATCTGTTTCAGATAAAAAACAGTTAACATTGTTAAAAAGCTAACTTGATTAGTCTATACCATATGCTATAGACTTTTTATAGGGAAAACCGATATTTAAGTAAATGCTTTGCTATTATAATAAGGCTAATAAATATTTACTTAAATTAAGTTAGGGAAAAACAAACATGAATAATAAGAAAATTCTTATTACAAGAAAAACAAAAGAGACAGATTTAACACTTGAGCTTGATATTTTGGGAAGCGGAGAGACTGAAATAAGAACAGAGCTTCCTTTTATAAATCATCTTCTTACTTCAATGGCTTTTCATGGCAGTTTTACTCTAAAACTTGATGGAACAGGAGATATAGATGTCGATCCTCACCATCTTGTAGAAGATATAGGCCTTGTTATGGGAGAAGCTCTTGAAAAAACAGCGCTGCAGCATGGTCCTGTTGCAAGGTTTGGGCATTCTGTAATACCAATGGATGATGCTCTTTCCGAAGTTACAATTGATGTAAGCGGAAGGCCATTTTGCTTTTATAAAGCAGATTATCCCCAAAACAGGTCAGGCAGCTTTGATATGTCACTTTTAAAAGAATTTTTTAATGCTCTTGCAGGCAAAGCACATATTACAATCCATGCTGAATGCAGGCATGGCGAAAACAGCCATCATATGGCAGAATCACTTTTTAAAGCCTTGGGTAAGGCAATAAAGCAGGCATATAAACCTCTAAAAGAGGGAAGTAATGTGCTTTCAACAAAAGGCTTAATATAACTATAAATAAAATTTATTAAGTCTTTACATTGATAGCAATATTATATATCTTATGAGAGTAATTGTTGATAATTTTTTATCATGTATAATTAAATATGAATAAAAAACCGGAAAAAGAGAATTTTTTAAAAAAAATACATGAAAAAAATTTTGTAAAAATTACTGATTCTGGAAAAAAAGATTTAAAAATAAATGACCGTGTTGTTTTAAATAGAAAAGGCAATCAATTTTTTAATGAGGGCAAAATAGAAGCAGCACGGCGGATATTTATCACAACCGGGTATTCAGATGGGCTTACAAGAGTCGGAGATTATTATTATAAAAATAATAATTATATCGAAGCTTTAAAAATGTATTCTTTAGCCCCTGCTCCTGAAAAAAAAGATGAGCTAATTAAGAAAATCAGTAGTATAATTATAAGCTGGTTAGCTTAAAATTTTTTATTCTTTCTTTAGGTGTGTTGGATTATGGATGATTTAGAGTTTGATTTTCTAGAGACAGCAGATATTATACAGCAACCTCAACTCATTGAAGAAGATGAATCAAAAAATGAGATATTGAAACTTTCCAAAACAGGATATATCTCTTTAAAAGATAATAATCTGTCTGAAGCAGAAAAAATATTTAAAGAAATTCTTGATAAAGATCCTGAAAATAACTATGCATTTGTAGGTTTGGGCGATGCATACAGAAAGAAAAAAAATTATAAAACTGCAATAGAGCATTACAAAAAATGTCTTGATAAATATCCTGATAATAACTATGCGCTTTTTGGACTTGCTGATTGCTACAAGTCGCTTAATCAGTATAAATTTGCAATATCAATATGGGAACAATATCTAAAATATGATGACAAAAATATAACAGTTCTTACAAGAGCTGCAGATGCATATAGAAAAGCAAAAAATTTCTCAAAATCAAAAGAGATATATCAAAAAGTTCTTGAGCTTGACCCCAATAATGCTTATGCATTAATAGGGCTTGGGCATCTTCATTTTGATTTTAAATTCTATGAAAAAGCCCAATATTATTTACAGACAATGATTGATATAAGCGGCGAAGCTGTTGATATAAGGGTTTTTACAACACTTGGAAACTGCCATAGAAAATTAAAAACTTATAAAGATGGAATTTATTATTTTAAAAAAGCTCTTGAAATTGATGATAAAAATTTTTACGCGCTTTTTGGGATTGCAAACTGCTACCGAGGGCTTAATATGCATAAAGAAGCTCTTGATAACTGGCTTAAAATTCTTGAATTTGATCCAAATAATAAGGTTATACTTACAAGAGCAGGAGATGCTTTTAGAAATCTAAAAAATTATGATGAATCTGAAAACTATTATAACAAGGCTCTTAATATTGAGTTTGATATATATGCTGTAATTGGGCTTGCATATATAAGTAAGATTAAGGGCAATTATAAAAATGCAATTGAATCGCTTGAAGCTCTTGTAAAAAATGATCCCAAAAATTCCAGGCTTTATGCAGAACTTCTTGAATGTTATGTTTTGATCAAAGATAAAAAAAAGATTAATGAAACACTTGATCAATATTATAAAAATGGCCTTAAATCATCCTATATATCAAATACATTGGAAAAAATTAATAAAGAGATTAAATAATATTTATGAAAATTCCCCTTTCCGGAATGACTCTGGAAGAAATACTCTCTGCAGTAAATCCTGACAAACCATTCAGGGCACAGCAGATTTTTAAAGCAATTCATAGCAGCATAACAGATTTTAATTTAATGACAAACCTGCCTGCCAATCTGATAAAAAATCTTTCTGTAAATTTTACAGTTACAGGAAGTGAAATTAATAAAATATTAAAAGATGACAGCAGCGGAAAACTTTCCATAACTCTGCATGATAAAAATATTATTGAATGTGTAATGCTTAGCGATCTTAAAGAAAGAAAAACAGCTTGTCTTTCCACACAAGCAGGCTGTGCAATGGGATGCTTATTCTGCAAAACAGGAGAGAGCGGTTTTTTTAGAAATCTTTCTGCTTCTGAAATAATTGATCAATTTATTTTTCTTGAAAAAGAGTTTGGAGAAATATCAAATATTGTTTTTATGGGAATGGGAGAACCACTTGATAATATAGAGGCTCTTTTTAAAGCAACAGAAATACTTAATAGAAAAGAAGGAAAAGGAATAAGCTACCGCAGAATGACTGTTTCAACATGCGGGCTTGCGGATAAAATAGCTTATATTGCTGAAAATGGGCCTCTGCTGCGCCTTGCAGTTTCACTTAATTCTGCAAAGCAGGAAAAACGGGAAACAATAATGCCTGTTGCAAAAAGATTTACACTTGACGAGTTAAAAAAATCTCTCTGTTATTATCAGGAAAAAAAAGATAAGCGTATAACTCTTGAATATGTGTTAATTAAGGGATTTAACATGGGAGAGGATGATGTAAAATATCTTAAAGATTTTATTTCAGGCCTTTCTGTAATTATAAATGTAATACCATGGAATCCGGCTCCAGGGCTTGATTTTAAAACTCCATCCCAAAGAGAAACAGAAAATTTTTTAAAACTTCTTGATTTAAATAATATTACATATAGTGTAAGACATAAAAAAGGACAAAAAATAAGAGGAGCCTGCGGACAGCTTTCATCTGAATCTTACAAGTGATCCCGGCATGCCTGTGGCGGGATCACTCTCCCAAGTGAAAACCGCGGCGGAGCAGGATGCCCCATTCCGTTTTTCAACGGAATGGTACAATTATTCTATTTCTGCCCTTATTCTTCTTACTCCGGCAGAAGAAGACTGCTCTTTTGTTATTTTAAATTTCCCTATTACTCCGGTTCGGCTAACGTGCGGGCCGCCGCAGACTTCTTTTGAAAAATTGCCTACAGTATAGACTTTTACTTTTTCTTCATATTTATTATCAAAAAAAGCAAGAGCGCCATGTTTCTTGGCTTCTTCCAGCGTCATTACTTCCATTGTCACAGGATAATCAGCTTCTATCTGCTGGTTTACAATATCTTCAACCTGTTTTATCTGTTCAGGAGTCATTGGCTCTGGATGGGAAAAATCAAATCTTAATCTTTCTGATGTTATATTTGAACCTTTCTGGCTTACATGATCTCCCAAAACCATTCTTAAAGCTTTATGAAGAAGATGGGTAGCTGTATGGTATTTTGTTGTAATTTCGCTGCTGTCTGCAAGCCCGCCTTTAAAAACTTTATCTGCTCCCTGTTTTGAAAGTTCCTGATGCTTTTTAAAAGCTTCATCAAAACCCTGCCTGTCCACAGTAAGACCATGCTCTGCTGCAAGTTCCTGAGTAATTTCTACAGGAAATCCATAGGTATCATAAAGCTTAAACGCAAGCCTTCCGGGAATAATCTTTTCCTTTCCCTTAAGAATATTTGGAACCATTTTTTCAAACTCTGCCTCGCCTTTTGCAAGTGTTGAAATAAAACGTTCCTCTTCTGCCTCAATTTCTTTTATTATAAAATCTTTTTTTTCCAGAAGTTCGGGATAAAAATCTTTATAAATATCAATAACTGCATCTGCAGGCACTGAAAGAAACTGGTCTGTTATGCCAAGCTTTCTTCCATGCCTTATTGCTCTTCTTATAATTCTGCGTAAAATATAGCCCTGCCCTACATTTGAAGGCTTAACTCCATTTTCATCGCCAAGTATAAAAACAGAAGCTTTTATATGGTCTGCAATAATTCTTACTGAAACATCTTTATCTGAATATGCGCCTGTGCCGTAGCTATGGCCTGAAGCCTGTTCAATTTTTTTAATAATTGGAATAAAAAATTCTGTATCATATACTGATTTTTTACCCATAAGAATTGCAGTAGTTCTCTCAATTCCCATTCCTGTATCTACGCATTTTCGCGCCATTTTTTCATAGGAACCGTCTTTCTGTTTGTTATACTGCATAAATACATCGTTCCAGATCTCTATATATTTTCCGCAGGAACAGCCAGGCTTACAGCCGGGGCTGCACGATTTTTTGCCTGTATCAATAAACATCTCTGAATCAGGGCCGCATGGCCCTGATTCTCCTGCAGGGCCCCACCAGTTATCTTCTCTGGGAAGCATATATATTCTTTCTTCAGGAATTCCTAATGACTTCCATATTTCTTTCGCTTCTGTATCTGGAGGAACCCCCTGCGATTGATCGCAACATCCATGTTGCAACGCAGGATGCAACGTCGTGTCACAACCTGTCTCTTTTTCACCTTCAAAAACTGTAACAGAGATTATATCTTTATCAATTCCAAGCCACTCTTTTGAGGTAAGGAATTCATAGCTCCAGCTTAAAGCCTCTTTTTTAAAATAATCTCCAAGAGACCAGTTTCCAAGCATTTCAAAAAAAGTTAAATGAGTTGCATCTCCAACAGAATCTATATCTCCTGTTCTAATGCACTTCTGGAAATTCACAAGTCTTTTGCCTGCAGGGTGTTCTTCTCCCAAAAGATATGGCACAAGAGGGTGCATTCCTGCTGTTGTAAAAAGTACTGTCGGGTCATTTTCAGGAATAAGTGATTTTCCTGAAATTTGTTTATGTTCTTTGCTTACAAAGAAATTTATATATTTTTCGCGTAATTCTTTTCCTGTCATAGTGGAGATAATAGTATTGTTTGATCTGTTGTTTTGTCAATCAGTAACAAAGCTTTTTAGACTACAAGATCCCGTATAAATCCTGGACTGCAACAGGATGTTGCGTTCTGCGCAGCGACACGGATGTCGCTGCGCAGAAACAAAAATAAATCTGTGGAACAACCTACGGGATATATTTTATCCCGAAACAAGTCCGGGACTTTCCCGGCCATGCGCCGGGGCGTTTCTCTATCCCGTATAAATGCTTACAGTGTAGTGATATGTATGGAACAAGCTACGGGATACGCTTCGCTATCCCTGGCCTGTCTATAATTATTGATCCGTCTTTTTCAGCCTGCTTAAGATAATCAATAAATTCCCTTACAGCAATATTTACCTCAGCTTTTCTCATTATGCCAAGATATGATGATTCATAATGAACAAGCTCCTGTCTTGTCTGGGACAGGCAGGTAAGAATCTTATTTTTAATATCAGGTTCCTGTCCTTTTAGAATAACAGCAACTTCCCTGTCGCTAAAATCATTAATAATTTTATGAAGCTCTTTATCGCTGATTTTCAGAATAATGTCTATTGTATAAACCTGATCTTCAATTTCTTTTGATAGTTCAGGATCAAATTCAGAAATATCTTTTATTATCCCTTCTTCATCTTCTGCATCCATAAATTTCAGAATATTTGCAAGCCTGCTTCTGCCGTCTATTCTTTGCGACACAACTTTTCCCTGAAGCCTTACCTTTTCCTTAATAATTTTTTCCATTTTTTCAAAAACTTCGCTCTGGATTTTTCCGCCGGAAGCAAGGCGAAGCAATATTTTTTTCTGCTCTTCTTTTGTATATTCTTTAAGCAAAGCTGCGCTTTTTCCAGGATCAAGGTAATTCATTACAACAGAGATCATTATTTCAGGTTCATCTTTTAATGCAAGTTTTATCTGGTGAGGCTCCACATCTTGCAAAAATTCAAAAGGTTTTTCTC
>JAVBQS010000065.1:0-2508 GCA_031548835.1 Spirochaetia bacterium | reverse complement strand
ACAAGCATTGCTGTTTCCGGAGATATAATTGACAATGCCTGGCCAGATGTCAGATAACTGTTTAGACTGCTGTTTATAAAATTTCTGCCAACTTTTGGTAAATTATATTTTTCTATTTTACTGGTATTAATATCAAGATTTTTTACATCAGGATAAAAAGCTGCAGAAGAAATATAGTTATCGCAAAATATAACTGAATCTTTTTCTTTATTATTGGAAAGAGTATAAAAAGAGTATTCTATATCATCATCATTTACAAGAATAGCGCTTCCTGCGCTTCCCAATATAAGGGAATTCTGGTTTGTTCCTATAGTTGGCGCATTATATCCTGATGGTTCTATGTTTAACGCAAAATCAATAATTTCTTTTGGTATATTTTTTTCTGAAATTTCATAAAGCAGATTTGAATAGTTTTTTCTATGCATTCTGTTTACTATTTTTATTTTTCCATTATACCTGCTGCTGTACTTTTTAACCAAAAGCTCGTTGTTTTCAATTATTTTTTTATCTATACTGTCATCTGATATAAAAATATCAATTTTTTGAGAAATATAATCTTCTGATGCAGTTCTTGTTTTTAACCACCTGTCAAGCATGTGGGGCCTGTTGCATGTTATGCATCCTGAAAAAAAAGTATTATCAGTTTTATTTTCATTGCTGTTTTTTTTGTTTCCTGATATAAGCAGTTTTTCATTTCTGAGCAGCCCCTGAGCAATCCACTCTTTTACAATATCATATAACAAAGATTCAGGAAGTTCAATTTCAGTTGTATTTAAAATATTTTTAATATGCTCTTCTGCTGTAAGGCTGCCTGAAAGCTGCGATAGCATTTTTCCTGAAAGAGGAGACATAATATGATTGGAATTATCATTTTTATTAAAAACCAGTATTGTGTTTTTTCCTGCTTTTTCCATATTTATTGATGCAGGATAATATTTTTCTTCCACAGCTATACTTTTTCCTTTTGCAGGCTGCATGCTGCTTCCCATATTTGAGGCCATGCTTCAAGCAGTTTTCCATAGTAATTAAAAAACAGCTTATGAAGCCTGCATGCATCCTTTATATTGTTATTAATTCTGAATTCTGCAGGCAGTGAATCTTCAGGAATTAGAATCTGTTCCTTAAGAAGCCCAATATGCTCTGTTACATCCAGCGCCCAGAATTTAGGTTTTTTTCTATAAAAATCAAGAATATTTTCCAGTTCTTCAATAAATCTTCCTGTATATTTCATCCATATAGTGTTGCATAAATCAAGCCACTCTATATCAGATAACGTTGAAAGTTCCTGAAGCTGCTTTCCTATATAAGGTAACGAAGCAGGGAGCTTTAGCCAGGATTCTTTTGCTTTAACAGAATCAATAATAAGAAAATTTATAAGGCCAAGGTCTGCAGATATATCTGTATAATTTTTTTTGTTAAACTCTTTTTTGTTGTTTTCATTGTGATAAACTGCTGCAGGAGTATATGCAATAAAAGAGTTTTTATTAATATATAAAGCAAGCAGAGCCCATATGCTGTCTTCATTTCTTCCTGCAGGAGGGAAGGGCGGCATTATGCCTTCTGATGCATCAATGGCGCATGCAGAAGTTACAAGAAATGGAATATCTGAAACTCTTATGGAAGGAGAGAGCAGTGCGGCAACAGGATTTTTTTTTATTTTATAATAGGCAGATTTTTTTCTGTAAGAACTGGTGCGGTATGCTCCATTATTTGTATATATTTTTCCTGTGCGGCTGAACCATCTGCCTCCATAAATACCAGACATTGCTGCAATTATTTTCCCGCCTGTTTTTTCAATATTATATCCAGCCTCTCCTGTAAACTCTTTTGAATCAATTTTACCTCCACATTGCTTTGATATTTTTAAAAGTTCTGCAGCAGAAATTCCAGTCATGTTTAAGAGAGAATCAATTGGATCTATATTGTAGTGGGGAAGAATTTTAACTGCTTTTTTTATATTGTCAAAAAGATTTACCTCGGGGTTTTTATCAAAAGAAATTACAGGAAGACCAGTTTTCTTTTTTCCTGTTTTGGGAATAATTTCAATATCATCATCAAAACTTATAAGCTTTTTTCCTGCTGATTTTAAAAGAGATATGTTTCTGTTTCCGCCAGGCCCTTTTGCTGTTTCAAATTCTTTGCTGCTGTAAAAAGCAAAATCAACCAGCTTTTTATCTATTCCCGAGCCTTTAACTTTTTGCAAAATAGTATCAAGAAACAAATCTTTTTCTTTTTTTCCAAAGCAGGAGATATTTGAATATAAATCTTTTGCTGTTTTGTTTATTACTTTTGATTTCTGGTCAGAAATTTTAATATCAGCAGAATCATCAAAAACTGTTACAGGTATATTATAGTTATTTTTATTAAGCGAAATTGCAATACTTTCAACAGATGTTTTAAGAAGTTCGGGGCGGTTGTGAGTAATAACAGCTATTGTAAAAGATTTTTCATTGTTGCAGGATAAAGCCGTGGTTGCGGGGGTCTCTCTTTCAAATATAAGATTAAATT
>JAVBQS010000039.1:0-13208 GCA_031548835.1 Spirochaetia bacterium | reverse complement strand
GGAGCAGGAAGTCAAATTGCGCCGTTCAAGATTATCAGGAGCGCTTGAAAGAATTATCTCATTTATTGCTGTAAGAAGAACAGTTCCTAAATCTCTGGGAAAATATCTTGTGGCAATAGACTGGAATTCCCTTCCTGTAAGAATTGCAGGGTTATCTATATTCATAAGACGTGACGCTGTGTGTGTGCCAAGTAAATATTTCATATTGCTATCCAACAGAAAAAAAATATCAGGACAGTTTTTCAGGAATAGATTAATATAGAGTTCCTGTTTCAGCTTGTCTGCCTGAATCATCTTATAAAAATTTTCCCTGGTAGTCAGATTAAGCCTGAAAGTATCCATTAATTTTTCGTTTGAATGAAGCTGTCTTACAAGTTTTTTATTTTCTGCTTCTATATTTTTTACTTTTTTAAGCAGATTTTCATAATCTGTTTTGGAAATATTATTCATATTATTGTCCATTTTTAACTGTTCTATTTCAGTTTTTTTTATTATAATATGCAAGCTATCATCGAATAATTATGGAAACGATTTGTTACAGAATCTGCTCTGTATGAGGTTGGACATATTTCACCTCCCGAATATGCCATCATAAATGGAATATCTGGATTCATTTTTTTTAGTAACATATTAACTTCTGTTAAAGGTTCTGATCCAAATATCATACGGCGAACCATACATGAAAAAATAATTATTGCTTGCGGTTTTTCTTCGTTAAGTTTATCAACAAGTTTTTCAGATGCTTCAAATATATCTTCACTTGAGGGATTTGTAAGAATAAAAACAGAATTCTGATACATATATCCTCTGCAAATTCCAGCTCCATTTTCATCAAGATGAACCATTGCCCGCACTACAGGTATGCCGTCATAGTCAGAACGTTTTTTAAAATCCAATAGAAATGGGACAAACTGAAGCCCTTGATCAAGCTTGCCGTTTTTTGCAAATCCAATATTTTCAAAATATTCAGAAGTTTTCATATCATTTATTTCGTAAACAACATGTGCTTTTGACTTTGTAATTTCTCCTGTATAGGGAAGTTCATTTTTATCAGACATGGTAGCAATTGAAAATTTCGGTGAAACATTTCCAGATATTAAAATAAAAGACATTGCAGAAAGAGAACTTCTGCCATTATACAATGTTGAACATTTTTCAAAAGTAATAGAATCATCAATTGCAAGTGTTCCAAAAACAGGTGTATCAGGACAAAGAGTTTCAAAAACATCTATGTATTGATCTCCTGCATTTTCCAAAATAAGAGGAGGGAAGGCCAGTATAAGTTTTGGTTTTGAATTAAGGGCATCAGCAGCTTTTTCATATGCTGTCTTTGTTGAAGAGAGAATATCTCCGCCTCCTTGTATAGGATCAGTCATGCCTGCCTCAAAAAATACATCATCAGAAGTCAATATCATAAGAGTAAGCATTAAAATTCCTGCTTCTCCATTTACAGCTTGTGTCATAGTTGTTGTTCCTGCGACAGAAAAAGGTAATCCTTCACAAACAGTCCTTAAAACACCACTATCAATAAATTCAGGGTCACACATGACAATCCCAACACTGTTTTTCATAAGAGTAATTTTTTTTGCAATTTGGGATTTTATTTCTTCAAGCGCGAGAGCAGGATTGTCCAATTCATAAGTAAACATTGTTGCAGATTGAATCATTATTGAATCTCCTTTGCAAACACTGAAAATAATTTATAATTATATCATATTGAATTAAATAAATCTATATTAGACCTGTTCGATAACCTAAAAATTATTATCCTGGCATGGCCTACCATACTAAAGTTATAAAAAAACTTTTAAGATTATGAGCTATTAATAAAAAAATTATACATTGCGGCTAAATTAGTACTTATTTGATGTTTATAAAATGATTTTTAACACGAGTTATCAGACAGGCCTATTAATTTATTAAACACAGGATTGGAGAAAATTCCTATTTTATTGCACTATTTATTTTTGATACAATGCTAATAAAGAATTATAAAAAATATCTATTAAGTTCAAAATAAAGCTTTGTTTCATCTATAGGTTTGCTTATATGGCCATTCATCTTTGCATTTAGCGCTGCCTCTACATCTTCTCTAAATGCATTTGCTGTCATAGCTATAATTGGAATATCTAAACTGCGCGGGTGGCTGCTTTCTCTTATAGTTTTGGTTGCTGTATATCCATCCATTATAGGCATCTGAACATCCATAAGTATAAGATCAAACATTTCAGGATTAGCTTTAAAAAGATCTACAGCTTTCTGTCCATTTTCTGCTTCTGTAATTTTTACAAGCGAAGGCTCAAGCAAAGCTTTAATAATTTCACGATTAATTTCTATATCTTCTACCAGTAAAACATGTTTTTCAGGATAGGTTGTAACTATTGCTTCTTCATCTTTCTTTATTATTGTTCCTGTTTTAATTCCAAAAGCTTCGTTAACTGCCTTAAGCAGGGTAGAGGGCAGGACAGGTTTTGGAAGAAAAAGATTTATTCCTGCAGCTTTTGCCTTATCCCAAACAGGTTCAACATCATAAACAGACATAAGTACTACAACAGCAGATCTTTTTCCTTCTACGCATATACGTCTTGCCGCTTCAATACCATCAATTTCAGGAATATGGTAATCCATTAAAATAAGATTTATTTTTTGATCATTAGTTTCGCACTCTTCCAGAATTTTAGCTGCTTCTCTATAGCTGCCTGCTTTTTTATTTCTAATATTATGTGCATCAAGCAATGAAGATATATAGTTCTGTACTTCTAAATAATCGTCAACAACAAGCACATGCATCTGACTGGCATTTGAGAGAGAAATAATATGTTCCTTGCTGACTCCTGTATCATTTGCAAGTTTAATCCAGACATTAAAAATAAATTCACTTCCTTTTCCAGGTGTGCTTTTTACAAAAATATCACCATTCATCAGGCCTACAATTTTTTTTGAAATTGCAAGACCAAGGCCTGTCCCTCCATAACGCTTTGTAATACTGTTATCAGCCTGCTGAAATGCCTGAAAAAGTCCTGAAAGCTGCTCTTGTGTCATTCCAATTCCTTCATCTTTGACTATTACTTCAAGCATTACAATATTGCCATTGTTTTTTTTACAGTTTAGGGTTAGGAGAATTTTTGTTTTAGCATCAGAAAATTTAATGGAATTTGTAAGCAGATTCATAATAACCTGGGTAAGCCGCATTGAATCGCCATAAAGATGTGTAGTCATAGTACAGTCAAGCTGTATCAAAATTTCCTGTTCTTTTTCTCTTGCTTTTACAGATACAACACTAATAAGGTTTTTAAGAGATTCTTCCAGGTCAAAAAAATCTTCAAATAATTCTATTTTTCCTGATTCTATTTTTGACAGATCAAGAATATCATTAATAAGTGAAAGCAGATGCCCTGATGATGTCTCTACTGTGGAAAGACAGCTTTTTATTCTTTCAATATCTGATGAGTCTTTTGCAATTTTTACCATACCTATAATTGCATTCATTGGAGTGCGTATCTCATGGCTCATATTTGATAAAAATCTGCTTTTAGCCTGATTTGCAGAATCAGCCATCTCTTTTGCTGCCTGGAGTTCTTTTGCCATTTTAATACGCGGAGTTATATCCATTGTCATTCCAACAATTCTGGTAGGTATGCCATTTTCATCATATATTATTTTTGCATAGGTATTGATATATTTTTCAACTCCATTATCAAGAACTATTTTTATATCTTCAACAACCCTATCTTCTGTAATATTATAAGTAATATTACTTGTTAAAAGTTGAGTTAAAAAAGTATTATTTTTTTCACCTTTAATTTTAGCCTGTAATGAATCAAGTAGTTGTTTCATTGTTACTGGAGAAGTATTTTTTGATTCAAAGATCTTTGCTATACCTTTATCAAAAGAGGCTATTTTATCCTTTAATGATATTTCCCATACACCGGCAGGAGATGCTGAAAGCGCTATATCAAGCCTTTCTTTAGCCTCTCTTATCTGGGCATCTTTTGTAATAAGCTCTTCTGCAGTATGAAGGCTTTTTTGAGCTTCAAGCAGGCTGCGGTTTTTATTTCGCATAACTCCTATAAATATTATAAGGCCTATAATAATGCCTACCCCAAGAAAAGCTAAAACTATGAAAAGAAAAAAAGCTTGGGGATTTGCTTCATAAAGTGTTGGCTTTCCATTTATAAATTGTGCATCAGGGGGGAAAAGCTTTTTATCAAGCAATTTCTCTTTTATAATAGATTCATCAAAAATCCAGCAGTTAAGATTTTCTGTATCTTTTATAGGAGTAATTTGTGATACAGGTGTTCCTTCTATAATTTTAAGTATCATTTCTGCCGCTGTTTTTCCATGCTGTTTGGGATCTATATATTTTCCGCCAAGCTGCCCATTGCCTGCATCTCTATACATCATCCCAAATACCGGAACATTGCTATAGGACTGTATCATTTTTCCAAACTCTATTTGCGAAAAATAAAATCCGTTACTATCCATGGAATAATTTCCGCATAATATAGCTGAATTAGGGGGCAAGGTTCCTATAGTTTTTAAAAGAATATCGCTTGGAATATTTTTATTATAAATAATATTTAATTTTTCTTTATATTTTGTAAGCTTGCTTTCAATTTCTTTACGCCATGCAGTTCCGCTTTCTGTATAATCATTTATGACAAAAATGTTTTTTGTATCTGGATAAATTTTAAATATTTGATTAACAGTTTCTTCTACAGGAATTGTTTCCCAAATACCTGTGGCATTATTTCCCAGTTCCCATAAATATTCGATATCGCCGTTTATATCGCAGAAAACAACAGGAATACCATTAAACAAAATATTATAATAGTTACACACAAGTGATAGAGCGCTATTATCTGATACAAGTATAATATCAGGAGGATTTGATAGAAACATTGTTCTTATTGAATAATATGCATTTTTTGCCCGTTCATAATTTGTCCTGAAACGGTTTGAGTAAAGAGGTATATTATAATATGAAATATCTTTATTTTTTTCAAAAACAGATTCTATCCCTTCTTTTATACGGTTTTCCCATGGATCATCAGGATAGTATGATGATATATGGAGTACTTCTGAAATATGTTTTGTTTCTAATAATTTACCATTTAGAATTTTATCATATGTTCCATCTGCTTTCATTTCCTGAAAACTTTTAACAATTTCAGGAATCAGATATTCATATTTTTTGTTTAAATATGTGTATGATAGAAGACTATCTGCAGTTCCTACGCGTTTAATATTTTTTGAGACACTTAAATAAGAATCCAAAGTGCTGCTGGTAACAATAACATCACATTCGCCTGATTCAAGTGCAAGATTAAGTTCATAAAATGTCTCTTTCTGTATTGTACCTGCAATATTTTTAGGCAAATGGTTGATAATATATGTTTTTTGAAACATATGTCCTACGCGTAAACCTGCAAAATCATTCCATGAGTTAATAATAATATTTGACTCTTTTTTTGCAAAAACAGGAAAATATGTGCTTGCAAGCTGTTCAGGAACCATAACAAGGTTTTGAAATACTTTTTCAATTCCAGGGCCCTGAGAAGCAAGCGCATCACGTTCCCCTGTATTAGCCATTTGTATAGCATAACTCATTGCAGCAGCATCCATTGTTATGTTATAACCTGCTCTCTGCATAGCATTATAGAGAAGTCTGTCAATAATTGTTGATTCATCAATTGCTATTACAAAATTAATAGTTTCTTTATCATTTTTTATAAATAATTTTTTTTCAGATTCTGTTTTAACTTCCGGTTCTGCAATAACAGAAAAAGATAAAGAAAGAAATAATATAATAAATAGCAAAGCTGATGCGGTACGTTTCAACATTAACTCCCAAGTATGAAGATAGTGCATAACTTTTTATAACTATACCTAAAATCCTATTAGATATTCTGCTTTACTATATAATACATATATTTTATAAAAATTCTACTATCTATTAGCCTGCGGCTTTTATTATATGTGTAATAATTAAGATTATAAATAAAACTTTCAGCATTTAAGAGTTCTTTTAGACTGACAGCACCTAATAGTTAAGGCGCTGTACTTTTTGAAGGTTTATATAAAGATGTCATATCCACACCTTCAAGCTCAAGCAATTTAATTTTCCTGTCAATGCCGCCTGCATATCCGGTCAAATTTCCATTTGATCCGACAACTCTGTGGCATGGAATAATTATTGATATAGGATTATGGCCTACTGCTCCTCCTACAGCCTGGCTAGACATAGTTGTTTTATTCATTTTGCCGGCTATTGTTTTTGCAATATCACCATAAGTTGTGACTTTACCATATGGAATTTCACAAAGAATATTCCAAACTATTTTACGGAATTCTCCTCCGTTAGGCGCAAGAGGTAAATCAGTGATAGCTGGTTTTTTGCCGTCAAAGTATTTATCCAGCCATTTTTTTGCTGCAGAAAAAATAACCAGATTTTCCTTTTCTTCAATCATCTTTTTAACAGTATCGCCAAAATATTTTTGTCCTTCAATCCATAAGCCAGATAGTTTTTTTCCATCGCTTGCAATAGTGATTAACCCTAATGGCGATAAATAATGTGCTGAATAAAACATATAATTCTCCTTTTCCTGTGCATGATTATAAAGAATTCCAAAGATTAATTGTTGCATAGCTGCGCCAGGGGCGCCATGCTTCCGCTGTATTTAATATTTCTTTTGCTGTATATGGTGATAACGCTTTTTTTATGCCATAGTCTGTATGGGGAAAAGCATCAGTCCATCCCATTGCCCGCATTGCAATATATTGGGCTGTCCAGTCTCCAATGCCTGGAATAGATAATAGTTTTTTCATCTCTGCTTCCGGCTCAAGACAATATTCAAAATTGATATCTCCGGATGCTATTGCTTTTGCCAACGCTAAGATAGTATTTGAACGAGCTCCTGTAATGCCTAAAGGCCCCAGGTTGTCTCCAATTGCTCCCTTTAGTGAAATAATATTATCTGGCGATGGGAAAATATGAGTTAGTCCATCTATCCCAGTCTGGGTAGGAGTTCCATATTTTAAAGCAAGTCTTGCAGCTAAAGTACGGGCAGCTTTTACAGTTATTTGTTGTCCTAACACAGCCCGTACAGCCATTTCAAAAGCATTAAAGCAGCCTGGCAGGCGAGTACCAGGAACACAGAGTTCTGGATTGATATTATTCATTAATGAAAGGGTCTCATATACTGTATCAGGATCACAGTGCAGATCAAACAGATTCCTGACACGGGCCAATACCTGTGGCAGAACAGGCAAAAGATGAGTACTTATAGTAACTATTAAAACATTTCTTTGAGAATGATTACTTACCTTTAACCAGCCGGTAAAATGCTGCTTTTCGCCATTATCAATATGCACAGTTCTTAAATATTTTCCATCTTTTACAATTTCAACTCCCGGAATTGCGCGTAACGCCAAAAAATCAAGGATTTGCTGCCATTGATATGGCGGACGATACCCAAGAGAGACTGTTACATTGCTATTTTGTCTATTTTCACCTGCAGCTTGCCGCCGCAAAAGAGTAGGTGAAAGCCGATACTGTTTTTTAAATAGATCGTTAAATCTTCGTAAACTGCCAAACCCGGCAGCCATAGCAACATCTGTTACTGAAATATTTGTCTCTGTAAGCAGATTTTTGGCAAGAAGTAATCTACAGGTTTGCAAATATTGTACAGGAGAAACTCCGAATTCAGCAGTAAAGACTCTCCTAATGTGGCGGCCTGTATAACCAAGCCTGGCTGCTAAATCTTCAATATTTTTATCTTTTTGACAGCTTTCTTCTATCAATTGCGCTGCATGATGAGCAATTGAGATTGCAGCATCTACAGGTGCAGTACCAGGAGCAAGTTCTGGCCTACAGAGAAGGCAAGGACGAAAACCTGCATATTCTGCCGCTGCTGCTGTAGTATAAAATGTGCAATTATCAAGTTTGGGCAGTTTTGCACGGCATACTGGCCTACAATAAATACCTGTAGATGATACACCTACAAAAAAACGTCCGTCAAATCTTGTATCTTTTGCTTTAAATGCTGCATACCATAACTGGTTTCCATTATTCATTTAAATAACTCCTGATTGCTAAAATATACCATAATTTCAAAATAAAACTAGCCATTTTCGGACATGTATTTATATTAAAAAATTATTTTAGATGGGATTTATCACTATTTTTATAGTTTATCTTTTTTAATAAACATATTGATTTTTTTCTATCTAATATATATAATTAACATATAGATTTTTTTCAATATGAGGTGATTTTTTGAATAGCAAATACCTCAAAAATACGAGAGTATTTAAAGCATTTTCTGATGAAAACCGTTTGATGATACTGGAAATGCTGCAAAGTGGTGAAAAATGCGCATGTGTCTTGTTGGAAAAACTTGATATTTCACAGCCAACATTATCCCATCATATGAAAATTCTTTGCGGCAGCGGTATTGTCATACTGCGTAGAAAGGGAAAATGGACATATTATTCTATCAGCAAAGCTGGAAGCAATTATGCTTCCAAACTGCTGCAAAAACTCACAACAGTTATGAAAAATAAAAATCTTAACAAGGAGTGTTGTAATTGAGTGATAATAATAGCTGTTGCAGCAATGAAAAGATTTGCTGCTGTTGTTCCAGTAGTGCAAATAGCAATATTGAAGTTATTTCGACGCAATTAACATTTAAAGATATACTTGGTACATGGAAAGTACGTTGGGGTATTGGCCGCATGAATTATAAAGTAAATCCTGGAATTTATGCAGTTGGAAATCCTGATAATACATCATCTGTGTTGGTGAGCGCTAACTATAAGCTTACATTTGATAGTTTGCGTAAAGAGCTTTCCAGCATCAGTTGCTGGCTTCTTATTCTTGATACAAAAGGAATAAATGTGTGGTGTGCAGCCGGGAAAGGTACATTTGGCACAAAAGAACTTGTCAATCGTGTTGAAAAAACAAATCTGTCTAAAATTGTATCACATAAAAAACTTATTTTACCGCAGCTCGCAGCTGTTGGTGTGAGTGCGCATGATGTGATGAAATACTCAGGATTTTCAGTTTTATATGGTCCTGTTCGGGCTTCTGATATAAAAGCATATCTAGACTCTGGTTTTAAAGCAACAGAAGAAATGCGGGCAGTGCATTTTAACACAATAGATAGGCTAGTATTAACGCCAATAGAGTTTTTGAGCGCTGCAAAAAAATCACTATTTATTTTTGGGATCCTGTTCCTGCTCAACATGTTTGCTGCAAGGCCATTTGGTCTTTTAGATGTTGTTGCTTTTGCAGGAGTTATTGTTATAGGAACAGTATTAACCCCTGTCTTATTACCTTTCATACCAGGAAGAGCGTTTGCCTGGAAAGGCTGGCTGCCGGGGTTTATTTGGACTCTCTATATTATCTGGATGTTTGGATGGGTTAGCTTTGAAATGTGGATGTTAGCCGCAGGCTATGTTTTTGTGCTTCCGCCTATATCAGCATATCTTGCAATGAATTTTACAGGCTCATCAACCTATACATCATTTTCAGGTGTTACAAAGGAAATGAAAATAGCACTTCCTTTAATTATCATTTCTACAACTGTTGGCATAATATTGTTGTTAATAAAAAGCTTTATTGGATAGGGGAGGATATTATGAAGCAGATGTATTTGAAAAATGTTGCAACACTTAATTTATCACAGGATAAATGTATAGGGTGTGGAATGTGCAAAATTGTCTGTCCTCATCGGGTATTTGTCATAAGAGATAGAAAAGCACAAATTGTAGATAAAAACCATTGTATAGAATGCGGGGCATGTGCGCTCAACTGTTCTGTAAATGCTATCTCTGTGAATGCAAATGTAGGTTGCGCCAGCGCCATTATCAAAGGATGGCTTACAGGAACAGAGCCTAGCTGCGATTGTTCCAATAATAATTGCTGCTGATATAGAAATACTTAGTCATTATTTATATTAAAAAATTTTTATTGTTAGTAATAAGGTTAGATTTTAAAAAAATAAAAATATCTATAAATTTTTATTCATAGTACATACTTTAAAAGGGAGGCTGTTATATTGTGTTATTTTTATTTCTTTATAACCTAATTTAATATACCAATTTTTTAATATTTTATTATTTTCAACTATTTCTATTTCAGCTATCTGGCCTCTATTTTCTTTTATTTTTACTTCAATAAATTCCAATAATTTTTTGCCCAATCCCAGATGTCTATATTCTGGCAAAACTGCAAGCCGTTCAATTTTATATGTATTTTCTTTACAGTGTGAAAAACCGATACACCCTGCAAAATTATTATTTTCATAATATACATACATTCTTAAACCATCTGCAATTTGTTTTTTTATAACATCTGTTTTAATAAATGCAGGAAAATTTGGAACAGACTCTATTGTATATCCATAGGCCTGAGCAACAGTTAAAAATGATTTATTGACAATTTCTGTAATTGTTTTTACATCATCAATTTCTATTATTTTATTCATATTTTGGAATGGAAAAAAATATTTATGATTGATCTTGGCAGAAATAGATTTTGCCGCCTCGCAGAATCGAACTGCGGACACGAGGATTTTCAGTCCTCTGCTCTACCGTCTGAGCTAAAGCGGCAACTTATAGACGGTTATATATATAATAGCTGGAAAAAAATGTCAATATTTATAGAGAAAAATTGTTAATAAAAAGAATAAACTCAGAAATAATAATTCTTTTTGGCTTATTGTTATTTATATTTGAGGATTATTTTAAACACATTTATAATTTTTTCTATTTCATAATTATAAAATTGAAAATATATAATTATAACTAATGTAATAGATATTTTTCTTTAAATTTTGTATGCAGGGTAGTTACTTGAAAATATTATTCAATATTTATATTATTTAGTTATTAATCAGTATAAAAATTTTGACTGGATTTAATTATAGTAAGCAATTTAAATTGATAAATATTAACAATTTGAAAAATGTTTGGAACAAAATAGTCAAATAATTTAAAAAATCTGTATTGTACCTGGGAGGAAAGATGTACAAACCTGTTGACCCTAAAGTGAATTTTCCAAAAATGGAAGAAGGAATTGTCAAATTCTGGAAGGAAAATAACACTTTTAAAAAATCTATTAAGCAAAGGGAAGGGTGTAAAGAATATGTTATTTATGATGGTCCTCCATTTGCTACAGGGCTTCCTCATTTCGGCCATTTAGTGCCAAGCACTATAAAAGATATATTTCCAAGATACCAGACAATGAAAGGCCGCAAGGTTGAAAGAAGATTTGGCTGGGACTGCCATGGTCTTCCTGTTGAATATGAGATGGAAAAAGAACTTAAAATATCAGGCAAAAGAGCAATTGAAGATTTTGGAGTTGCAAAATTCAATGAAGCATGCAGAAAAATAGTTCTAAGATATACAAAAGAGTGGGAAACAATAATAACAAGATTGGGCCGCTGGGTTGATTTTGAAAATGATTATAAAACAATGAATCCAGACTATATGGAATCAATATGGTGGATTCTTAAACAGCTCTGGCAGCAGGGGCTTATGTATGAAGGATATTATATACTTCCTTACTGTCCAAGATGTTCTACTGTACTTTCAAATAATGAGCTTAATCTTGGCGGATACAAAGAAGTGCATGATCCTGCAATAACAGTAAGATTTAAAGTAAAGGGAGAGGATAATGCATACTTTCTTGCATGGACAACAACACCCTGGACACTGCCTTCAAACCTTGCTCTTACTGTAAACAATAATATCACCTATGTAAAAGTAAATGATAATGGAGACTTTTATATATTAGCAAAAGAGAGGCTTCCTATTTATTACAAAAACCCTGCTGATTATTCTGTTGTGTGGGAGAAAAAGGGAAGCGAACTTGTAGGAACTTCCTATGAACCTCTTTTTCCATATTTTGCATCAGAACAAAAAAACGGCGCTTTTAAAATATTTGCAGGAGATTTTGTAACAACAGAAGATGGAACAGGAATTGTCCACACAGCTCCCGGCTTTGGAGAAGATGATTACAATACTCTTAAAGGTTCAAATATAACAACAATTTGCCCAATTGACGGCGAGTGTAAATTTACTGCAGATGTTCCTGATTATGAAGGCAAATTTGTAAAAGATACTGATAAAGATATTATAGAAGTTCTTAAAAAAGAAGGAAAGTTAATAACAAGGCATCAATATCTGCACCCATATCCCCACTGTTGGAGATGCTCTTCTCCAATTATATATAGGGCAATATCTTCGTGGTTTGTAGATATAGAAAAAATAAAAGATAAAATGCTTAATGCTAACGAACAGATAGACTGGTTTCCGGCACACCTAAAACATGGAAGATTTGGAAACTGGCTAAAAGGAGCCAGGGACTGGGCAATATCAAGAAACCGTTACTGGGGAAACCCAATACCTGTATGGAAATGCGATAGCTGCGATCATTCTGAATGTCTTGGTTCAAGAAAAGAGCTTGAAGAAAAAGGCGGGGTAAAAGTAGATGATCTTCATAAACACATAATAGACAATATTACATGGAAATGTTCAAAATGCGGCAGCGGAACAATGAAAAGAATTCCCGAAGTTCTTGACTGCTGGTTTGAGTCTGGCGCAATGCCATATGCGCAGGACCACTATCCGTTTGAAAACAGGGAACATGTTGAAAATCATTTTCCCGGAGATTTTATATGTGAAGGGCTTGATCAGACAAGAGGCTGGTTTTATACGCTAACAGTGTTAGGCGCAGCTCTTTTTGATAAACCTGCTTTTAAAAATGTAATTGTAAATGGGCTTGTTCTTGCAGCTGACGGAAAAAAAATGTCAAAGTCTCTTAAAAACTATACAGATCCAAGCGATGTTATTTCAATGTATGGCGCAGATGCGCTAAGATTTTTCCTTACAAATTCTGCTGTTTTGCGGGCTGAAGATTTAAGATATTCTGATGATGCAGTAAAAGAAGTTTTAAAAAATCTTATAATTCCAATATGGAATGCATACAGTTTTTTTGTAACATATGCAAATATAGATAATATAAAAGTTTCAAAAGCTCCTGACTCTCCTTCAAATCCTCTTGATAAATGGATTTTATCAGAAGTTGAAAAACTTATAGAAGATATAACAAATGCTCTTGATTCCTATGATATTCAGAAAGCAGATATGATTGTTGCAAATTTTATTGATGTCTTAAATAACTGGTATATAAGAAGATCAAG
>JAVBQS010000169.1:0-2745 GCA_031548835.1 Spirochaetia bacterium | reverse complement strand
AATATATAATTTCACCAGCTGAATTGATAATTTCTTCAATGCTGTTATCAGTAAAAAAATCATCTAAATGAAAATTTTTCTGTAGTTGTGAATTATAACAGACATATTGGTCTTTTAAATGAAAAATATTAGCATGGTCAGTTTCATAAATAAATCCGCAGCCAAAATCAAAAAAAACACATGTTTCTTTAAGAATAGCTGATATAGGCTGATAAGGATCATTATATGCGCTTAGTTGTTTAAAAACCTGAGTAAATAAGTTTTCCCCATTTCGTTTATTTTTTAATTTTTTGTTATCATTTTCCAGCAAGCAATTACCCCATCATTTAATGATAAAACTGCAGTTAGATTTTACAATCCAATTTCAATTTGTTTACCTGATTGGTTAAACAATCTATGAAATAATAAAAAATGTTTATAAACTTGGTATGATTTCTTTAAATAATTTATAAAAATAAATTATTATTTTTACACTAGATATAATAATTATATTATGAAAATTATTAATTATATATTTGAATAGCTTCCTCCTTTTTATAAAAGAATATAAATATCTTATTTCATTCACTTATTCAGATATTTTTAATTTTAATATACCAAACTCATAAATCCAATTACAGGCTTATATTAGATTTTATAAAATCAATTTATATAATTATAATTCATACTTGGTATTTGACAATTAAAATTTTTCAAAAATTTATATTAATTTTTCTTATATCTATATCTTTCTATAAAATTTTTTATTTATTTTTTGCTTCTGCATATCTTTTAAAATTATCTAAAATTGATTGCCATCCGTTTCGCTGTATTTCAGGCGGATTTTTATTTTCTGCATCAAAAGTTTCAATAATTTTTGTCATACCTTTTTCTGATAAAAAAATAATGTTCACTTTTCTGTCATCGTTAAGAGTATATTTGATTTGTTTATATAGAACTATATCTGTATATATTCCTCCAAAATCAAACCCGGAGCTTCCATCTTTTGCTTCCATTCTATAATTAAAACTTCCGCCTATATGCAAATCATTTTCTGCATATGGAGTATGCCAGCTTGCTGAAGCGCTGTTCCAGTTAACTATATCTTCAGGTGTTACCCAATATTTCCACACTTTTTCAACAGGAATTTTTATATCTGTTTTAACAGTAATTTTTATTTGTTGTGATGACATATTTTTATATTTTTCCTTAATAAAAATGATATAGTAATTATTATAATATTTTTTATATTATTATCTGCCTAGCAGCTCCTCTAACTGGTTAAGCCCCATTTTATATCCTTCTTCAAAACCCATTTTAAGAAGCTGTTTCATCTGCTGTTCATCTGTAACTGTTATAACAACACGCACACCAGTTGTGTTATTTTTTTCTAAAAACTCATAATGCCAATTTAATTGGGGAAGATCATTATTAATAACTCCATTTTCATCACAAAAAGCATCTTCAGCTTCTAATAAGTTATTAACTACTATTTTTTTATATTTGGTAATACTCCAGAATTTTTCATCTTTAGGAGATAGCATATAATATAACCAAAATCCGTCTTCCCGGAAGTCAGCTCTTTTAGTTATAGCTTTATACGGTTTTGGGGCAAACCATTTTTCCAGAGTTACAGGATTGGTAAATGAATCCCATACTATATTTACCGGAGAATTAAATGTGCATGTAACAACTATTTTTTTATTTGCATAATCTTTATTAAAAGAGATATCCATCTTTTTTTACCTCTTATAAATATTTTTTATAAAATATCCAGATCTGATAAATATATCCGGCCTTGATAATCAAAGCCGGAATAGCTTAATTTTTAATTTATTTCACTTCTTCAAAATCTCCAGGCCTCCAGCTTCCATCAAAAGCTGCCTTTTCAGGTCCATATATTCGGAAGTATACAAACCATCCTTTTCCCGGAATAGTTTTTATCCACTGTTTTTCTTTTCCGGCAGGAGCTGTCGGCCCAAAATAAAGTTCTACAGGAGAAGTGCCTGCTGCAATAAGATCTTTTAATTCAAACATTGACCGCAGCGCAGCATATCCCTGGTCAGTATTAATCTGGCTTCGTGTATCAGAATCATAAACAGTTACAGACCAGAAAAGAGATGCAGGAACTGGCTGAGGAATAGTAAGTTTATAATTTTTTGCCCCATCTATATAGTTACCGCCTTTGTCTCGAAGCCCAAGCCAGTAAAGAGAACCCTGGCCTGCCTGCCTGCGGAACATTGCAGGAGAAGCTCCTATTGCCTGGTAAAACCATATTTCGCGGGCATCAAGATCAACATATGATGGAGCATCAAAATCTCCATTTTCAGGGCGCAATCCCACCCATTCCCACTTTCGGTCTTTCCATACAATGCGGTCTTCTCTGCGGTCTGCAAATGATTGTACTCTCATCTGCATATTTCCAATTTTGGCAGCCTGTTCTAAAATACTTTTCATACGTGAATCAGGTTTAAATGGTTTGCCTTTTACAATTCCCAACACTGCAAGTTCTCCATAATAATCACGGTAACCTTCATAAACAGGTTCCCGGTCAACTACTTTTTGCAGCACTTCCCAAAATTTAATATTTGTTTCCCAGCTAAGCGGAGTGGTATCTTGAGGTTTGCCGGTAAGCTCAAGCCACTGCATTGGGGATGATTTTGCTTTAGGGTCTAATGGATATACTTTAACAGTTTTAATACGTTCTATAGCAGCTGCAACATCGCCTCCCACAGGAAGCGAACGTATACCTACAGTTAAATTATT
>JAVBQS010000166.1:0-2541 GCA_031548835.1 Spirochaetia bacterium | reverse complement strand
TAGGAGTGTCTGATAGCGCCCAAAATCAGTTTTCCCAAATTTTTAATCTTCTTACCCAGGTGCAGGAACATGAAATGGTGATTAAGCATGCCATGGAAGAACAAACTACAGGAAGCGGACAGATTCTTGAAGCTATAAAAGCTATTAATGATATTACTTCCCAGGTAAAAGATGGTTCAGGAAATATGATTGCAGGAAGCGAAGAAGTTCTAAAAGAGATGCAAAAAGTTATATCTATAACCAGGGAGGTAGATGTATCTATGGATGACATGAATGTCTGCCTGGGAGATATTAATATTGCTATTGAGGGCGTAAATAATGTAACACAGGAAACAAAAGCAAGCATAGATATGCTTTCAGGAGAAGTGGAGAAGTTTACTGTATAACATTATATATGTCAGTGTAAACACTATTTGTCAAAAGATTATTTGCGTTAGTCCCCTGTATTTTTTGGTGTTATTTTTACTGCTCAGTTATGAAAAAGCTGGGCAGTTATATTATATTTTTAATCTTAAGTAAGATAATAGGCCTGTTCTGTAACTTTATCAGAAGTCATTTTGTGAACCCTAAATAAGTATTAATTGGACACAAGTATGATTTTTTGCTAATAGCTTATGATTTTAAAGTTTTTATTTTATAATCCAGGTATGGCTTGCCACACTGGAATTGTCATTTCTTGGTTATCGAACAGGTCTAATAAAATAGTGGAACATCTTTTTATTATTGAATTGTTTTTCTTTATCTACCCATTTTTATTTTTTATAAAGAACAAGTCAAATTTCTTTTGTAATAAAAAATTATAATTTTTTGATAAAATAATTATTTTAAAAACATTGTTTTTATACAGTTATTTAATATACTTTAATAGTATGTGAACTATTAAAGTATATTAAATAAAGCCGGCATATTATATGAATGAGTCAAAAAAATTATCTTCAAAAATACATAACCATATTTCAGATTTAAATAAAAAGTTAAAAAAAGAAACATTATCTCCAATCAGTAAAATTTATATTAATCAAATTTACACTATTGCTTTGAGAGTCAGTCTTCTGTTTTTAATTTTTGGCATTATATTTATTCTTTTTGCAGGCCATTTGAGCAAACTAGATACAATTGGTTATATTCAAACAGCTACAGAACAGATCAAATTTGCAATAGAGGAACATATCGATGAAGAGTTTAATACATTGATGACTGCTGCAATTCTTATAGAAAAAAGCGGGCAAATTGTAAATATAGATACATTTGATTTAATTGTTCAAAGTCTTGCTGATAATAATAGTTATATTATGGTAGGTATTGCAGATAAATTCGGCAATGCTATTTGCTCTAATAAAAAAAGTATAAAACATACAAATCTATCAACTGAGCCATTTATAATTTCAGCGCTTTCAGGAAACAAGGTAGTCACTGAAACAAAAAGGGTAACAAATGGAAAAGGCGCTACTTTTTATGCAGTCCCAATAACAGATGAAACAAATGGAACTGTCCTTGGAGTTTTTTTTGCTGCTGACCCGGAAGATGAGCTGCGCAATATTATAAACCATTCTCTCTATGCAGGAAAAGGATTGGCTCATCTTATAGATAACAAAGGCAATTATATTGTGAGGTCAAATAGTCCGCTTGTTCTAGGAGTTGGCACCAATATTTTTGATCTTAAAACGCCGCTTGACAAAACGACAGAACAGAAAATACGCAGTAATCTGGAAGCAGGCATGCAAGGTTATTTGGGTCTGGTTCTTTACAATGAAAAACGCTTGATTGCTTATATCCCTCTTAGCATAAACGGCTGGTTTATTTTTTATACTGTTCCGGAAAATCTTGTCAGCGCAGGAATTAAAAATGTAATACATGGCGCAATAATTGTAATAACTGTAGCTGCATTAATTTTTATGTTATTTATTTTCCTGATCCGGCAAATAAATAACAATTACCGGAATGCAATTGAAACAATTGCATTTATTGATCCGCTTACAGGACACCGTAATTATCAGAAATTTCTGATTGATGCACGTGAATTATTAAATAAGTCAAAGGGTATAAAATATGCAATTTGTTACAGCGATATAAAAGGTTTTAAATATATAAATGATTTTTTCGGACGTGATATTGGAGACAGGCTGCTTAAATATTGGTCTGATTTTCTGTATGAAATTTCACAAGAGGGAGAGGTTTATGGCCATGTCAGCGGAGATATTTTTGTTTCTCTCAGGAAATATAATACTAAACAGGAAATAGAAACACGTTTTGAAAGCGTTGCCAGACGGCTTGCTGTTTATCCAGAGACCTTTGCTCAGGGATATAAGGCAGAACTTTACGGCGGAGCCTATTTTATTGAGAAATATGATAAAAATATGAAAATAAGAGATATGCTTGACAGAGCAATAACTGCTCAGAGAGAAATTAAAAACGCAGATGGTTCAATACGGTTTGCTATCTATTCTAAAGAAATGAGGGAACAGAAGCTTTGGCAAACAGAGGTTGAATCAAAAATGGAAGCTGCTCTTGAAAATGGTGAATTTCATCTGTTTTTGCAAC
>JAVBQS010000087.1:0-3587 GCA_031548835.1 Spirochaetia bacterium | reverse complement strand
AATGAATGAAGATAATCTTCTTTTTCAATATGTTATTTACAATTATAAAAAAGATGTTATTGTCTTTGAAAGTGAAGAAAATTCTAACATAGGCCCCTTTTGTCCACTAGACAGTGAGTGGGTTTTAAGTAAGACCCTTATTAAGGAAAATTGAAAAAACAGTGTAGATGTATATTTATATAATTGGAAAACGCAAGAGATTAAACGAAATAAATTAACTGACATGTTGACTTCTTTACAATTTAGGTCTGCAACTTATGGATATGGTTACGATATTAACCTTAAAAAGAGATATATTGTTAATGAATCGTTTATTTTAAATAAAAGAATAAAAATTGACTGGAACGAGGATTTTTTCGAAGTCACAAATTATCCTATCGAACACCTCATACCAGAAGGAAAATATTATCCCGGTTTTATATATTTTTCAAATGATGGCGAATGGGCAACGAGCCAAATAAGTGGTTACAAAGGATTATTAGGAGAACGGTTAGAAAAGCGTGTTTTTTTTCATATGAATGATATCTATCCTGGAGGGATAAGCTTTGCAGTATTATGTGAAGGGTATGAAGATTTTAGCTGGGATTGGGGTTCTTTTTTTAGCCACCCCGAATCTGGCATGTGCTATGCAAAAGAACACTATGTAGAAGATCAACTTTATTTGCGCATCTATAAAATGAGTGATGTAAAGGCTGAAATAGAAAGGCAGTTATTGGAAAAGGAAAATGAAGCAGGTTATTGATAAAATGGAAAAGAAAATAGCAACAATATTATTTCTAACCCTTTTTTTAGCTGCAAATATATCAAGTGAGGATATACCCCGGGAATGGGATTATGAAAATAAAACCTATTATCTGAAATTATATCCTGAGAAAGAAACTGAATATTACAGAGTACTTACTGTATTAGAAGAGGTACGTAATCTGATAATAAAAAATTCTTATCGGGATGCCTCGGAGAAAATAAAAGAAGAAATTCAGAAAATTGATATTGAAACAAGAAAACTGAGTGATTTAACCTTGCTGCTCATGCTGATAAAAATCGATGCAGCAATAGATTATTTCTTATTAAACGACAAACGTTCAGGAGTAAATAAAAATTATATCATGGCATATATCTGTTCCCGTATAGATACCAGTAAAATACTAAAAGAAAAATATGGGATAGAAAATATTGTATTAACTGAAAATAATTCAATTTTACTAGGAGCTGGTTATGGCTTTGATACATACGATACATTTTGCTGGACAGTTTCAAACTTAGGAAAAATTCCAAATAGTGAATTAGGATACCTTAATATCGATAATGCATATCTTGCGGCAAGATATTTCTTTGATACAAGTTTATTATCAAATGCCGGTGTAACATTGGAATTAATGTATGATTATCTTGTTGAAACATTATTTTATATGTCTGATTATAAAGAAGATATTAGGTTAAGCTGCGGAAAAGATAATCAAATTAGAGAGCTTTGCATTAAAATAATTAATATTATGGGACGAGGAATTCCTGTAATTGAATCAGAATATCCTTTAACAATAGAAATCTATGTGACATACAGGAAAGAAAAGGCTGTTGAATTTTTTAATAAATATTATTGTCCATAGATATTTCAAATCTCCTTTTTTATTTATAAGCTTTTTATTCTATTTTAACTATTCTTAAGAAAATAGGATTTTCATAATTTTTTCAAAATATTTTTATTGTTTCTATTGACAGAAACAGCCTGGTATGGCATTATTGTTTCTATAAGGAGAAACGGTAGTGAATGACTATTTTAAAGAATTTCCAAATGAAAAAGGTTATTTTGGAGAATATGGCGGTTCTTTTGTCCCTGATATATTACAGAAAGAGATGAATAAAATTTGCGATGCATATTTTTCTATAAGCAAATCACATGAATTTATTTCAGAATTGAGAAATATACGTAAACATTTTCAGGGAAGGCCGACCCCTGTTTATTATTGTAAAAATCTTTCAAACCGCTATGGGGGAAGAATTTATCTTAAACGCGAAGATTTAAACCATACAGGCGCTCATAAGCTTAACCACTGTATGGGAGAAGGGCTTCTTGCCAAATATATGGGAAAAAAGAAGCTTATTGCAGAAACAGGAGCAGGGCAGCATGGAGTTGCTCTTGCAACAGCAGCTGCATATTTTGGGCTTGAATGTGAAATTCATATGGGAGAAGTTGATATTGCAAAAGAACACCCGAATGTAGTAAGAATGAAACTTTTGGGAGCAAAAGTTGTTCCTGTTACTCATGGATTAAAAACATTAAAAGAAGCTGTTGATTCTGCATTTGAAGCTTATCTTAAAGATCCTGTAAACAGTATTTATTGTATAGGAAGTGTTGTAGGCCCCCATCCTTTTCCAATGATGGTTCGTGATTTTCAGAGAGTTGTAGGAATTGAGTCACGCGAGCAGTTTCTTGATATGACAGGAGAACTGCCTGATGCAGTTACTGCATGTGTAGGCGGAGGATCAAATGCTATAGGAATGTTTTCAGGTTTTCTTAAAGATGATGCTGTAAAACTTATTGGAGTAGAACCTGCAGGAAGGTCTCTTAAAATAGGCGACCATGCAGCAAGCCTTTCCTATGGCAAGCCAGGTATTTTACATGGGTTTAAAACATATCTTTTGCAGAATGATAAAGGCGAGCCGGAACCTGTTTATTCAATAGCAAGCGGTCTTGATTATCCAGGGTCAGGCCCCGAACATTGTATGTTAAAAGATAACGGCAGAATAGAATATGTAACAGCAAGCGATGAAGAGTGTCTTGATGCTTTTTACACACTTTCGCGTATTGAAGGAATTATACCTGCGCTTGAAAGTTCCCATGCAGTTGCTTATGCAATGAAATTTGCAAAAGAAAATCCTAAAAAATCCATACTTGTTAACTTGTCGGGAAGGGGAGATAAAGATATAGATTTTGTTATTGATAATTACGGCATAAGAAAAATTATTTAAAAACTAATATAAAATATTTTTTATCCTGGTATGGCAAGCCATGCCGGGAATTTTATACTTCTTCAAATTACTGATTAGTTATCTGTAAATATCTAAAACTTTTTTAAAATCTGAAAATAATAAAAAAGAGCTGCATAATTTAACATAATATGTAATAATAATGTATGGTTGAATGGGAAGATATGACTCCTGATGAACGGGACCGGTTGATCTATCTTGTGCTGACAGAAGATGCTCTAAAAGCAATAACCATGATTATGCAAAAAAAACACGGCCCTGATGTAAGCGCTGAAACAATAATGCGTTTTGCATTTAAGGTAGCCAGAAACAGAATGATACCGCAACATCTTAAAGTAAAGAAAAATAAAAAATAGTTTTATAATATTATTATTTCAATATCTAAAAATTTAGAATAGCAATAATTTATTTCCAGTAATATAAACCAAAACGCTGCCTGTTTTTCAGCAGCGTTTTGGTTTGTAGGGTCGTGACCCTGTTGCGGCGCTAGCCGCAACAATAAACCACCCGCTATGCGGGTGGAGACAAAGTGTTATACAAAAACACCTTACCTGAAGTAAACTGTGGAAGTTCAAGCCCACAAGAAAACAGGAGGTAAG
>JAVBQS010000045.1:0-16449 GCA_031548835.1 Spirochaetia bacterium | reverse complement strand
TGAGAAGAGCTGCACATAAGCTGGTCTTTTTCTCCTACAGAAATAACTCCTATAATTTCTCCTGTTTTTTCTGTAGTTTTATATGCAATCTGGCCCCTAGTTCTTGTTCCATGGTGCTGGAAAAGATTATAATCTATTCTTTTTCCATAGCCATTTTCTGTAATAATAAGTATTTTATCCTCTTCTGTAATTGAAAGAAGGCCTGTAATCTCATCTCCAGGTTTCAGCTTCATGCCTGTGACGCCTTTTGAAGTTCTGCCTGAAGCGCGTATATTTTTTTCATTATATCTCAGCGCATTTCCGCGCCTTGTCATAAGCACAATATCGCATTCCCCGGTAGTAAGTATTGCATTAACAAGGCTGTCTCCCTGGTTAAGCTCTATTGCTTTTATGCCTCTTGTTTTTGCATTTGAGAATGCAGAAGTTGTTACTTTTTTTACAAGCCCGCGCCTTGTCCCCATAAAAATAAAACTATCATCTGAAAATTCTTTTAAAGCAACAATTGCATTTATATCTTCATTTGGAGAAATGGCAAAAAGAGTTCTTACCATTGTTCCTCTTGATGTCTTTGAAGCTTCAGGAATTTCATGAACCTTAAGCCAGAAAGCTTTGCCTTCGCTTGTTATAAAAAGAAGATAATCATGGGTAGATGCTACAAACAGATGTTCAATAAAATCTTCATTTTTAAGTTTTGCAGAAGAAATTCCTTTGCCGCCTCTTGCCTGGTTTTTATAAGAAGAGACCGGAATTCTTTTTACAAATCCTTTATTGGAAATAAGGACAACCATATCCTCTTTCTGAATCATATCTTCAACATCTATCTCTTCCGCTTCTTCAGCAACTATCTCTGTTTTTCTCTTATCCCCATATTTTTCACAAATTTCTGCTGTCTCCTGGGAAATAAGCGCCAATATTTTTTCTTCACTTGCAAGAAGCTCTTTAAGATATTTTATTAAAGCTAAAACTTCTTCCAATTCTTCTACTATTTTTCTTGTTTCAAGAGAAGTAATTTTCTGAAGCCTCATATCAAGAATTGCCTGCGCCTGTATTTCAGAAAGGCCGAAACTTGTCATAAGTCCATTGCGCGCAGCATCTACATTTTCAGATTCTTTTATTATTCTTATAACTTCATCAATATTTTCAAGAGCTATTTTTAAGCCTTCGAGAATATGGGCTCTTTCTTCTGCTTTTCTAAGATCATATTTTGATCTTCTTATTATAACTTCTTTTCTATGATCTACAAAAATCTCAAGCTGTTCTTTAAGCGTTAAAAGCTTGGGCATTCCTTTTACAAGAGCAAGATTATTGATACTGAAATTCTGCTGAAGGCTTGTGAGAGAAAAGAGCTGGTTTAATATTACTTTTGGAATAACCCCTTTTTTAAGCTCAATAACAATTCTCATTCCATCGCGGTCTGACTCATCTCTTATATCAGAAATACCTTCTATCTTTTTATCTTTTACAAGATCAGCTATTCTAATTTGCAAAGTTGCTTTGTTAACCATATATGGAATTTCAGAAACAATAATCCTGTCTTTTCCGGAATCATTTGTTTCAAGAGTAAATTTTGACCTTACCGTAATCCTGCCTTTTCCTGTTAAAAAAGCATCTTTAATTCCTTTTTTACCAAAGATTATGCCGCCTGTAGGAAAATCTGGCCCCTGGATATGTTTCATCAACTCTTTTAATTCTATTTCCGGGTTGCTTATATAAGCGACAATAGCATTGCAAACTTCTGTAAGATTATGGGGAGCCATGTTTGTCGCCATTCCTACCGCAATTCCGCTTGCTCCATTTACAAGAAGGTTAGGCATTGCTGTTGGAAGAACAAGAGGCTCTTTAAGAGAATCATCATAGTTAGGGCCGAAATCAACAGTCTCTTTTTTTATATCTCTTAAAATTTCCTCTGAGATTTTCTCCATTTTTGCTTCGGTATAACGCATTGCAGCAGGGGGATCTCCATCAACTGATCCGAAATTTCCCTGTCCTCTTACAAGCGGATACCTCATAGAGAAATCCTGGGCAAGCCTTACAAGAGCATCATATATAGACTGGTCGCCGTGGGGGTGGTATTTACCTAAAACATCTCCGACAATTCTGCCGCATTTTTTTAAATCCCTGTCATAGTGGAGGCCCATCTCGCTCATTGCATAGAGTATTCTTCTATGCACAGGTTTAAGGCCGTCTCTTGCATCGGGTAACGCTCGGCTTACAATAACACTCATAGCATATGTTAAGTATGAGTCTTTTATTTCATCTTCAACTGCAACCGGGATAACACGCCCTGTTAAATCTGACAATTTTTTCTCCTAATATATCATAGAACAAGTCATATATATTTATATAACCATATATTTCGCATTAAGCTTTTTATTATACATCAAGATTTGTTACTGCAAGAGCATTTTCTTCGATAAATTTTCTTCTTGGTTCAACTTGTTCGCCCATAAGTGTTGTAAAAATAGTTTCTGCTTCCACAATATCTTCAAGCTTAATTTGTATTATTGAACGGCTTTCCGGGTTCATTGTTGTTTCCCAAAGCTGGTCCGGGTTCATCTCTCCAAGACCTTTATATCTTTGAACATTTATTTTATCTTCAGCAACATTAAGCTGTTCGCGGATCTCTTTTAAATATTTAGCTTTTTCTTCATCGTTGTATGCATATTTTACAACTTTATTATAGCTGATTTTAAAAAGAGGAGGCATTGCTATAAAAACATGCCCTTTTTCAATAAGTTCTTTCATATATCTGAAAAAGAAGGTTAGTAAAAGTGTTCTTATGTGGGAGCCGTCAACATCAGCATCTGCCATAATTATAACTTTATTATAGCGGAGTTTTGAAACATCAAACCCTGTTCCAACACCTGTTCCAAGAGTATTTATTACAGGAAGAAGCTTTTCATTTGAAACAACCTTGTCTATTCTTGTTTTTTCAACATTAAGCATTTTTCCCCAAAGCGGAAGAATTGCCTGAAACTGCCTGTCCCTTCCCTGCTTTGCACTGCCGCCAGCGCTGTCTCCCTCTACAATGTAAACTTCGCATTTTTCAGGATTTCTTTCGCTGCAGTCTGCAAGTTTTCCTGGCATGCCGGTGCTTTCAAGAAAACTTTTACGTCTTGTAAGTTCTTTGGCTTTTCTTGCTGCAATTCTTGCTCTTGCTGCATTTATTATTTTTTCAAGAATTTTATCCAAAATCCCCGGGTTTTCCTCAAAATAGGCAGTTAAAGTCTCATTTATAAGAGATTCCACAATACCTTTAACATCTGAATTGCCAAGCTTTGATTTTGTCTGGCCTTCAAACTGAGGTTCAGGCACTTTTATTGAAATTACAGCCGTAATCCCTTCCCTTACATCTTCTCCTGAAAGAGTTTCTTCCAGCTTTTTTGCAAATTTGGATTTTTTAAGAAATTCATTAAAAACTCTTGTAAGAGCTGATTTGAAACCGGCAAGGTGGGTTCCCCCTTCCCTTGTATTTATATTATTAACAAATGAAAAAATATTCTCGTTATAGCCATCATTATATTCAAGCGCAACCTCTACTTCTGTATTTTCCTTTGTTCCAGAAATATAGACCGGCTCTTTATCAATAGTTACTTTATTCTTATTAAGATAGCTTACAAAAGACTTAACCCCGCCTTCAAAATGAAATTCATGTTCCTTTAGAGTGGGCAACCTAAAATCTTTTATAGTTATTTTTATTAATTTGTTAAGAAAAGCCAGTTCTCTTAGCCTGTTTGAAAGAACATCAAAGCTGAAAAGATTTGTTTCAAATATTTCCATATCTGGAGAAAATCTTACAATTGTTCCTGTTTTATCTGTATCACCGATAGTTTCAACAGGTTTGTCCGGCACGCCCCGTTTATAGCCCTGGAAAAAAATTTTTCCATCCCTGTGGACTTCTACAGACATCCATTCGCACAAAGCATTAACAACAGAAGCCCCAACTCCATGAAGACCGCCTGAAACTTTATAGCTGTTTTTTTCAAACTTTCCGCCTGCATGAAGGCGTGTCATTACAACTTCAAGCGCGCTTATATTTTCTCCAGGGTGTAGATCAACAGGAATTCCCCGTCCATTATCTGTTACCTTTATTACATTTCCTTTTTCTATCTCAACATCTATTTTATCGCAAAAACCGGCAAGAGCTTCATCTATGCTGTTATCAACTATTTCATAAACAAGATGGTGCAGCCCGTCTGGGCCTGTAGACCCAATATACATGCCTGGCCTCTTCCGGACAGCCTCAAGTCCTTTAAGAACCTGTATATTTTGGGCCGAGTATTTATTATCCATTTTTTTCTTTTACCTGATATTATTGAATTATTAAACGCAATACTGCAGAAGTATATATTTTTATCCTATAAATAGCAAGAAACAATAATATTTAAACCTCTTGAAAATAATTTTAAAAAGATGCTTTTATTTATTGCAAAGCTGTAATAGAATAGCAAATACCACAATAACCTGTGGATAACTAGTGTAGAAAAGCAGCTCACCTGAATATAGTTTAAATATTATAATGTCATGCAAGTTACCAGCATTTTTAAAACAATTAATTTGTTATAATATAAGGAATTATTGCTAGAATAAAAACCATTTTTCTGTTTGATAAAAAAATAGTTTTTATATGCTGTTATTTGTTTTTTGTGGATAACTTGTTGATATTTTATGGAGTATTCGATGAATTCCTGGAATTATGAAATATTTTGGAAAGAATCTTTAAACCAGATAAAAAATTCCATATCAAAAGAAGAGTTTTCAATGTGGTTTAATAATATCTCATATTGTTCTTCAGAAGAAAATACAATAATACTTTCTGTTCCTTCAAATTTCTTTATGGATCAAATAAAACAGAGATATTTTTCTCTGATAAAAGAAACAATTGATGAATTATCCGGAAATAAAATAAATATTTCTTTTACAATAATGAAAAAAGATATTAAAGAAGAAACAACCAAACAAGCCAATAGTGTTGCAGAAGATTTAAAAAAACATCAGGATCTACGGGAAGACTATTCTTTTGAAAATTTTGTAATAGGCGAAAATAACTCTTTTGCTGCAAATGCAGCTCTTGCTATATCAAATAATCCGGGAAAAGCGTATAACCCTTTTTTAATTTATGGCGGAGTTGGCCTTGGAAAAACCCATCTTCTTCAGGCAATCGGCCATGCTGTTCATGAAAAATCTGCCGGCAAAAAAAAGATTGTCTTTGTTACAGCAGAAAGCTTTACAAATGAGTTTATTACATCTCTTCAAAAAAACAAACCTCACCTATTTAAAAATAAATACAGGTCTCTGGACCTGCTTCTTATAGATGATATTCACTTTTTCCAGAATAAAGAGGGGCTTCAGGAAGAGCTTTTTCACACATTTAATGCTCTATATGGCGGAAAAAAGCAGATGGTGTTTACATGCGACAGGCCTGTCTCTGAGCTTAAAAATATTACAGATAGAATGAAAAGCAGATTTGAAATGGGGCTTAATGTTGAGCTTAACCCGCCTGATTTTGAAACAAGGCTTGCAATATTAAAAAGCAAAGTAGAATCTCTAAAAATATCAATATCTGATGATATTCTTGAATTAATAGCTCAAAATATTACTTCAAATGTAAGAGATATAGAATCTGCCCTTATAAAACTTGTTGCTTATGCTGAACTTGTAAATAAAAAAATAACAAAAGAAATTGCACAAAAACAGCTTATAGATGTTTTTACAACTACAAAACAGAGTAATATTTCTATAGATCTTATACAAAAAAAAGTTGCAGAATATTTTAACCTTTCCCATGTAGACCTTAGGGGAAGAAAAAGAACAAAAGCAATAGCTTTTCCACGGCAGATTGGAATGTATATAGCAAGAGAACTTACAGAGTATTCTACAACAGAAATTGGATCTGATTTTGGAGGAAGAGACCATACAACAGTAATGCATGCTATACAAAAAATAGAAGGAAGCCTTAAATCTGATCCTACAATGGAAGCAACAATTAATAATATAATAAGATCTGTTAAAGAACAGAATTCTAAATAATAATAACCTGTTTATAAAATATATAAAATTATGCTATTATATTACTGCTTGTTGATAAATGTGGATAAATGTTAATAAGTACTTAAAATTATCCACATAAATTATTTCTTATAGGTAAAAGAAATAATTAAGTTTTACACATTTTATATGTGCTTATTATTACTGTTATTATAATATATTAATATATTAATAATTAAGATTGTTAAAAAAATGGAGAATAAAATGAAATTTACATGCAATAAAAATTCCATACTTAATGAAATTTCCATTGCTCAGGATATTATTTCTTCAAGAAATGCATTATCTATTCTTTCTAATGTACTTCTTGAAGCAGATGATAACCTTCTTACAATAAAAGCTACTGATCTCAAAATAGGGTTTGAAACGCAGATACCTGTATCTGTTGAAGAAGCAGGCAGCACTACAGTTTTTTGTGACAAATTTCTTGGTATATTAAGAACAATGCCGGAAGGAGATATAAACTTTTCTGTAGAAAATCAGAAATTAATTATAAGCTCAGAAGACAATAATATTGTTTTCCAGCTTAAAATTATTGATTCTGAAAAATTTCCAGCTCTTAAAAATGTCTCTGATAATAACTATTTCTCTGTTCCTCAAAAAGATTTTATGGAAATGATTACACAGACAAGTTTTGCTGTATCAGATGATGAAACAAGATATTTTATGAATGGTGTTTTTCTTGAAAAAAAGGAAAACAGTTTTATAATGGTTGCAACAGACGGAAGAAGGCTCTCTTTTATTAAAAAAGAGTTTGATTCTGTTTCTGAAAATATAGAAAACAGCATAATTCCTGTAAAAATTCTTGGACTTATAAAAAAACTTGCCTCAGGAGAGGGAGAATTTCTTATTGCTATTTTTGATAAAACATTTTTTATAAAATTTGACAATAACAAAATATATTCAAATCTTATTGAAGGGCAGTTTCCAAATTATCAGCGTGTAATTCCTGATAAACAGGAGCAAGTGGCAATACTTCAAAAAGAAGATTTTCTTTCTGCTTTAAGAAGAGTTTCTGTTCTTGCTGAACAAAAGTCAAAGCGTGTTTTTATGAAATTTTATGAAGGAAGCGTTGATGTATATACAGAAGAAACTGAAATAGGAGCAGCAAAAGAGACTCTTTCATGTGAATATTCAGGCCCGGATTTTACTCTTGTTATAAACTATGTTTATCTGCTTGAACCAATAAAAGTTATGGAAGATGATGATGTATCTTTTAAATTTACAGATCCATCAAAAGCTGTAACAATTTCTTCTGTGCCGGAGCGGGACTATTTTCACATTGTAATGCCTATGCAAATGTAAAATGTTGTAAAAACAGAAAATTTTTTCCGCAGGGCAGCGGTTATGTGCAAATAACCAGCATAAACAAGGTGTGCGGCAGTTATTGATGTGCAAACCCTGAAAATCCAGACCTTCCAGAGCGGTGATTTCCAGCCGCTCTGCGGCAGGGAGATATTTTGAGCTTTTTTTCAGTAAATACATATAATTTTCGTAATTTAGAAAACGCACAAGTAAATACAGATGCTAAAAATATATTTCTCATAGGTGAAAATGGACAGGGAAAGACAAATTTTCTTGAAGCTGTTTATGTTTTATGCTTTGGAAACTCTTTCAGGACAAAAATAGATTCTCTTTTTGTAAAAGAAGAAGAAAAAGAGATGTCTGTAAAAGGTATTTACTATGATAAAGGTATTTACTATGATGATGAAAAAAAAGAAGATGGTATAAAAAACACTATACTTTTTTCTATAGTTACGGGTAAAAAAAACATTATTCTTAATGATAAAAAAATTAAAGACAGAAAAGAGATAATATATAATATTCCATGTGTTGTTTTTTCCCACGATGATATTTCTTTTGTAAATGGAACTCCAGACAGAAGAAGAACTTTTTTTAACCAGACAATAAGCCTTTTTGACTGCAATTATCTTGATAATTTAAGAAACTATGAAAAAATATTAAAAAACAGAAATGCTGTTCTTAAAAATAGCAATAAAGAAATTATTTCTGTTTTAGATATACAGCTTGCTGAAAAAGGTATTGAATTAATAAAAAAAAGAGAAAAAATAACAGAAGAATTTAATGAGACATTTTCTGCTGTTTTTTCAAAAGTATCAGGCATTGATTCAAAGATAAAAATACTATATAAGCCCTCCTGGGGCTTTGAGCCAGATATTGAAAAAATAATGAAAATACTTTTATCAAAAATAGAGGCAGAAACAGCTTTAGGAACTACTCTTTCCGGGCCGCACAGGGATAGATTTTATTTTTATATGAATAAAAAAGATTTTACAAAAATAGCATCAACAGGGCAAACCAGGCTTATCTCTCTTGCATTAAAAACAGCGCAGGCTGAATTTTATAAACAGAAAACAGGGAAAAAACCGCTTGTTCTTTTAGATGATGCTCTTCTTGAACTTGATAAAACAAAGAAAATAAGATTTATTGAATCATTCCCTGAATATGAACAGGCTTTTTTCACTTTCCTGCCTGGAGAGGAAAAAATTATTTCAGAAAAAAATGGTTTGTTTTATACAGTGAATAATGGTGTAATAAGAAAAAAATGAAAAAAGCAGGAGATTTTTTAAAAGAATTTTTTGATAATCTTGGAATATCATCAAAAAAAAGCGAGAATATCTATTCATGCTGGAGCGAGATTGTAGGAAAAGATATTGCAGATCATTCAAGAGTTATTGATATAAAAAAAGAGATAATATCAGTGGAAGCAGACCATCCGGGATGGATTCAGATAATAAATTTAAAAAAAAGTTATATATTAAAAAAGATAAATGAAAAATTCCAGGAAAAAGAGATAAATGAAATTAAAGTAATTTTAAAAAAACGCTGATATATCTTATGTAAAATAGTTGTATTTTCTTTAAAAAACAAAAGATTATAGGTTGAATTGACACCATTTATATAATAAATTATTATGAAATTCTCTGTTATAACTATAAATATAACGAGCTGCAAATCTCTTAAAAAAGAGGCAAATTTAATAGGCCGGAGTTCAACGTTTATTTGTAAGGCTGCTCTTCCAATTTAAAGCGGAGAGCTCTTCTTCTTAAACCTGATTAATCTCAGGATGCGGGAGCAGATAGCTATATGAAAAACTTAAAAGCCAGCCTAATAAAAGCTAAAAATCTAACCTGGGTTAGAAACAATATAAGGAGTTTCTTGAATGAAAAGGACTTATCAACCAAGCAAGGTGAAAAGAAACAGAAAATTCGGATTCAGAGCAAGAATGAAGACAGTTGGCGGAAGGCTTGTTTTAATGAGAAGAAGACAGAAAGGAAGAAAGAAGTTATCAGTATCTGATGAGAAAAAGCCTTACTAAGAAGGAAAGGATGAAAAAGGCTGATATTTCAAAACTATTTGAAATATCAGAAAGTATAAAAGTATCCTGCATCAGGTTATTATATTGCAGGAACAGGATTACCTGGAACAGAATAGCTGTTGTACTGAGGAAAGGGTACGGTAATTCTGTAGAGAGAAATCGGGCAAGAAGAGTAATAAAAGAAATATATAGGGAAATGAAAAGTAATTTGCCTGTTGGGTATGATTTTATTTTTTTATTGACTGATAAAATAGCTGATTATAAAACAGCTAATATGATTATGGTTTCTCTTTTTAAACAAGCAGGCCTTTGGAATGCGTCCAGGAAATTTGTTTAATAATATACTTATAGCTTTAGTTATTATATATAAAAAACTTATCTCCCCAATGCTTCCACGGGCCTGTATTTATTATCCGAGTTGCTCATCATATGCGCTGGAGGCTCTTAAAAAATATGGCCCTCTTAAAGGCAGCTTTCTTTCCATAAAAAGAATTTTAAGGTGTCATCCCTTTTGCAAAGGAGGGTATGATCCTGTTCCATGATTCCAGGAGATAAATATGGAAAAGAATACTATTTATGCAATAATCCTCTCTGTTGTTATTATTTCAGCAGGATTTTATGCTCAGAACAAATTTTTTCCGCAACCTAAAAAACAAGACCAGGTTGTTTCAGAAACTGAAAATAATAAAGAACAGGAATCAGAACCTGTAAAGGAAGATCCTTCAAAAGTTGATCTTTCTGCTGTATCAGCAATAACAAACAGGGAAGAAGATCCTGACTATTACAGGGAAGTAAATCTTGAAACAGAAGTATTTGATATAACATTTTCAAATCTTGGCGGAACAATTAAATCAATAAAACTTAAAAAACATTTTGATGGAGACAAGCCTCTTGAAATGATTAACAAGCATACAGATTCTGTAACAGCTTTTAATCTTTATATGGGCGATTTTAACTCAGCGCCTCTCAATGTATATTTTGACACAAAAAAATATAGCCAGGGAGACAGCCTGATTGTTGAATTTGCAAAAGAGATAGATGTTCCCGGAAAAACAGGCGAAAATATCCCGCTTTCAATAGTAAAGAAATATATTTTTAAACCAAATGACTATTTGATGGAAATTCAGGTACAGCTTATAAACAGAAATAATGCAATAATTCAGCTTGATAATGGCGGTTTTGCATATACAATTGGCTTTATTCCTCAAATAGGGCCTAAATTTGATAAAATTGATAATAAAAAAGAGTTTAGAAAATATATTACAGTTTTAAATGGAAAAAAGAAAATAATTAAAATGCCCAAAGAAAAGGGAGAAGTTGAACTTTTTGAAAGAATAAACTGGGCAGCTATTGCAGGAAAATATTTTACAGTAATAGGAATACCAGATTCCACCTTATATACAACAGTTTTTTCAAATAGGGCTGTGGATGGATTTGATGAAGGTTCAAGGCTTTTCTTTTCAAGGCCTGTGATAAAAAGTTCAAATAGTCTAGATACTTTCAGATTTTATATTGGGCCAAAAAGTCCTGAAACTCTTAAGTCTTATCAGAATTCAGAAAAAAATGGGTTTAATATAAAAGGCCTTGATATTGACCGGGTTGTTGATTCAGGAGCAATGCTTGGATGGCTTCAGGAAATACTTAAAGTTTTATTAAACTTTTTTTATAACCTTATTCCAAATTATGGAGTAGCAATAATTCTGCTTACAATTTTTGTAAAAATTGTGCTGTTCCCTCTCACACATAAAAGCTATGAAGCTTCAAGCAAGATGTCTGGCCTCTCTCCAAAAATGACAGAAATCAGAGAAAAATATAAAAACAATCCGCAGAAAATGAATCAGGAAATGGCAGATTTGTATAAAAAAGCAGGTGTTAATCCTTTGGGCGGTTGTCTGCCGCTGCTGCTTCAGATGCCTATTTTTATAGCATTATATGGACTTTTAAGCAGCCATTTTGAACTCCGCGGCGCTACTTTTATCAAACCATGGATAACAGACCTTTCTGTGCCAGATACTATTTTTAACTTTGCGCCAGCATCAATTCCTGTAATAGGAAGCGATATAAGGCTGCTGCCTATTCTTATGGTTCTTACACAGATTCTTTCAAGTAAAATTATGCAAACACCTGAGGCAAATAATCCTCAAATGAAAATGATGACATATATGATGCCATTGATGTTCCTGTTTATCCTTTATGATGCGCCATCAGGACTTTTGCTTTACTGGACAATGACAAATGTGTTAACTATCATCCAGCAAATTCTGGTCAATAAATTTATGAAAAAGAAAAAATCTGCATGATTTATGCAAGGAGATATAACAATGGTAATGGAATTTGAAGGAAAAACAGAAAAAGAAGCTATAGAGAAAGCTATAGCAGAATTAGGCCTTGAGAGAGATGAATTTGATGTTGAAATTGTTGAAGCTTCAAAAAAGGGAATATTTTTTAAAAAAGGAAATGTAAGGATAAAAGTTCATCTCAGCAATAATAATGTAAGCCAGCCGGGTGAAGCTAAGAAATATGAACCTGAAACAGAGTGCGAGAAAAAAACAAAAGAATATCTTGAGATGCTCTTGGAAAAAATGGGGCTTCCCGGAAAAGTTTCTATTTCATTCAGGGAAGATAATAAAGTAGGTTTAGCAATAGAATCAGAATATTCCGGCATTCTTATTGGAAAAAAAGGAAAAAATCTTGATGCAATCCAGCTTTTGGTAAATGTTTTTGCAGGCAGGTTTGAGGGATCTCCCAGAATTATTATTGATGCAGAAAACTATAGGGTAAGAAAAGAAGAAAGCCTTGTGCGTCTTGCAATAAAATCAGCAGAACAGGTTAGAAGAAGCAAAAGATCAAAACTTCTTGAACCAATGAATCCTTTTGAAAGGCGTGTTGTTCACACAACTCTTAACGGTATGGAAGATATTGCAACAAAAAGCGATGGAGAAGGCCTTTTCAAGCAGGTTAGAATTATTTACAGAGAAAAACACGACAGATAAAAATTTATGGGTTTAATAAACTTTTTAAAGACCGCTGATGCTAGGCAGAAGCGGTCTTTTTTCTTGCCTGATTCTTATAATGCAGAATAGTAAAAAGAGCAGTATATAAAGTCCATGTAATTACAATTATAATAAAACCAGAATCCAGTTTTCTGGTTTCAAGCCAGGTATATAAAAGGCCGGCAAAACCAGCCAGAATTGAAAAGAAATAAATAACAAAAAGAATTTTTTTCTGCGATAATCCAAAATCAATAAGTTTATGGTGAATATGTTCTCTATCTGCAGAAGCAATTGAAAGCCTTCTGCGTAATCTTCTTAAAATAGCAGCAATCATATCCATTACAGGCACTACTAAAATAATTAAGGGCATAACAATTGTCTGAGAAGAGCCCCCGCCCTTATTATTGATAAGAGGAATTACAGCAAGGCTAAAACCCAGCAAAAGACTTCCTGAATCTCCCATAAATATTTTTGCAGGAGGAAAATTAAAAACCAAAAACCCTGCGACAGCGCCTAGAAGGGCAAAAGAAAGACCTGCTGCAGTATAATTATGTGTTATAAAAAAAATTGTTCCATAGAAAAAAGATGCTATTAGTGCAATTCCTCCTGCAAGCCCGTCCATGCCATCTACCAAGTTTAAAGCATTACATAGGCTTATTATCCAGAAAGCTGTTATAGCATGTGAGAAAATTCCAAGAGGAATATCATATTCAACAAAAGGAATGTAAAGAAATTCAAGATTAAAACCGCCGAAAGAAACAATAGCAGCAGCAGCAATTTGTATAAAAAGTTTATGCCATGCCTTTATTCCAAAGAAATCATCAGCAATGCCTAAAAAAGTTATAATAAGAAATCCTGCAGAAAGTGCAAGATAATGATACTTTGATATGCTATTAAGTTTTATATCTGTAAATTTACAGATAACAACAAATATAAATACAGAGAATAAAAAAGAGGCAAATATTCCAACGCCGCCTATTCTTGGCATATTGCCGGAATGAATTTTTCTATCATTTATAATATCATACCAGCCCTTTTTATGGGACAAGGCAATTAATAAAGGAGTTAATATTACATTAATAATAAAAGAAATAACGGCTGTTAATAATATAGTTAAAAGATTGCCCATATTGACTTTTTAATTTATCATTTAAATAGTAAAGAATAAATAGTTTTAATATAAATAATTCATGGAGAGATGTGTGGAGTATAAAATAAAAGATATTACCCTTTATGAATGGGGAAGAAAAGAGATTGAGATGGCAGAAAAAGAGATGCCAGGCCTTATGGCTGTAAGAGAAAAGTATGGCAAAGAAAAACCTCTTAAAGGTGTCAGAATAACAGGTTCTCTGCATATGACTATTCAGACTGCTGTATTAATTGAAACATTGATAGAACTTGGAGCAGATGTAAGATGGTCAAGCTGTAATATTTTTTCAACACAGGATCATGCAGCAGCAGCTATTGTTGTTGGGAAAAACGGGACACCAAAAAATCCCAAAGGAATTCCTGTTTTTGCATGGAAAGGCGAAACGCTTGAGGAATACTGGGAACTTCTAAATCTTTCACTTTCTTTTCCTGCTGAAAAAGGGCCGCAGCTTATTGTTGATGATGGCGGCGATGCAACAATGATGATTCATGTAGGCTGTGCAGCAGAAAAAGACAAAACTGTTTTTGACAGAAAAGCTGGCAGCAGCGATGAAACAGCTTTGTTAAAAGAGCTTAAAAAGACTTTTCAGAAAAATAAAAATAAATGGCAGAAAATTGCTGCAGAATGGAAAGGAGTTTCTGAAGAAACAACAACAGGCGTCCACAGGCTCTATAAAATGGCAGAAAAGGGAGAACTCCAGGTACCTGCAATAAATGTTAATGATTCTGTAACAAAAAGCAAGTTTGATAACCTTTATGGCTGCAGGGAATCTTTAATAGATGGAATAAAAAGAGCAACAGATGTAATGACAGCGGGAAAAGTAGCAGTTGTCTGCGGATATGGCGATGTGGGAAAAGGCTCTGCTCAGTCATTAAGAGGAATGGGGGCAAGAGTTATTGTAACAGAAATAGATCCGATTTGTGCTCTTCAGGCAGCAATGGAAGGATTTGAAGTAAAAACAGTAGAAGATACTCTTGGCATAGGCGATATTTATGTAACTGCAACAGGAAACAAAGATATTATTACTATTGAACATATGAAAAAAATGAAAGATCAGGCAATAGTATGCAACATCGGCCATTTTGATAATGAAATAGAAGTGCATAAACTTGAAACTTCCCCGGGAATAAAAAAAGTTAATATTAAGCCGCAGGTTGATAAATATATTTTTCCTCCTACCAAAAAAAATCCGGAAGGACATGCCATATACCTTCTTGCAGAAGGAAGGCTTGTTAATCTGGGCTGCGCAACAGGGCATCCTTCTTTTGTAATGTCAAACTCTTTTACAAACCAGGCATTGGCACAGCTGGATTTATGGAAAAACAGAGAAACATTAAAACCGGCAGTTTACAGGCTTTCAAAAAAACTTGATGAAGAAGTTGCAAGGCTTCATCTTGCAAAAATTGGCGTAAAGCTTACAAAACTTAGAAAAGAACAGGCTGATTATATTGGCGTGCCGGTCAAAGGGCCGTTCAAAAGCGAACACTATAGATATTGAGGTTAAGAAATTGCTGATTAAATTGACCCTAATCAGCGCTACATAAGGAAAATATAAAATGAAGAATAAAAACTATCTTTTTACATCAGAATCTGTAAGCGAAGGGCATCCTGACAAACTATGCGACCAGGTTTCAGATGCTGTGCTTGATGCATGTCTTAAAGCAGATCCATATTCGCGGGTTGGCTGTGAAACTTTTTCAACAACCGGAATGGTTCTGGTTGGAGGAGAAATAACAACCAATGCTTATGTTGATGTGCAGGAAATTGCGCGCGGTGTTGCAAAAAGAATTGGTTATGACAGGGCAGAATATGGACTTGATTTTGCATCTATGGCTGTTTTAAATACAATACATTCCCAGTCGCCAGATATATCACAGGGAGTTTCAGGAACAGGCCTTTTTAAAGGAGAACAGGGAGCCGGAGACCAGGGAATGATGTTTGGCTTTGCCTGCACAGAAACAGAAGAATTAATGCCTGCGCCTATAATGCTTGCCCATAAAATTCTTCTACGCGCAGCTAAATTAAGAAAAAAGGGAGAGATTACATGGCTCCGTCCTGATGCAAAAAGCCAGGTAACAGTAGAATATGAAGGCCACACTCCAAAAAGAATAGATACTGTTGTTGTTTCCCATCAGCATGATGAAAGAGTATCTTATGATGAACTAAAACATGAAATTATAAAAAAAATAGTAAATCATGTTTTAGAACCGACAGGACTTCTTGATGAAAATACAAAATATTTTATAAATCCTACAGGCCGCTTTGTTATTGGCGGCCCGCACGGCGATGCAGGCCTTACTGGAAGAAAAATCATTGTTGATACTTACGGCGGTATGGGAAGGCATGGGGGAGGCGCTTTCAGCGGCAAAGATCCAAGCAAAGTAGACAGGTCTGCAGCATATATGGCAAGATATGTAGCTAAAAATATAGTTGCAGCAGGGCTGTGCGAAAGATGCGAAGTCCAGCTTGCCTATGCAATAGGAGTTCCTTTTCCTGTTTCTGTAATGGTGGACACTTTTGAGACAGCAACAGTTGATGAACCTAAAATTGAAAATGCTGTAAAAGAGATTTTTGATCTTACCCCTGCCGGAATTATTAAAACTCTTGATCTTTTGAAACCCATATATCACAAAACAGCTTCCTATGGCCATTTTGGAAGAGATGAATTTTCCTGGGAAAAGACAGATAAAGTGGACGAACTTAAAAAACTGGTACAGTAAAATTGTTATATAAGTAAATAAAAAGGCTGCCTGATTTTTGAATCACAGCCTTTTTAATTTGTAGGGTCGTGACCCTGTTGCGGCGCTAGCCGCAACAATAAACCACCCGCTATGCGGGTGGAGACAAAGTGTTATACAAAAACACCTTACCTGAAGTAAACTGTGGAAGTTCAAGCCCACAAGAAAACAGGAGGTAAG
>JAVBQS010000180.1:0-23540 GCA_031548835.1 Spirochaetia bacterium | reverse complement strand
TCGTTATTTCCCACGGCCGAAGCAGATGATAAAATATTTGAAATTACAAGCCGTTGATAAGGATAAAGGTATTTTATTCCAAAACTGGCGGCTGCAAGATTATTAAGATAATCTTTTTCATTTTCCATTCATAAATATAACGCTGTCAATGCTGTAATGCTTCATTGAAATTTCTATTTTAACCAATATCTTGCTGATTTCTGCAATATCTTTTAGAAGATTTTTTTTGACTTTTCTAAGATAAAAAACATCATTTTCCAATTCAATAATTTCAAAAAAGAGATCTGATGATTCTTCTTCCTCCTCATTTTCAAAATCCCACCGTTTTTCTTCCGTAAACTGTTCAATTTTTTCTATAAGAGGGTTAATATTTTTTATACAGTTATTTAAAAGCTGTTTTACCGTAAACAGCAATATAAATAATTTTTTTGTTTCTTCAATTGAATAATTATCTGTAGTTGATTCTCCGGCCTTTTTTATTGAAAAAGAAGAAGCTTTTGCCGCTGACTTTATTAAAGCTATTTCTCTAACAATATCTTCTGTTTCACTATTATCGTTATAAGGCATAAAAAAATAGATTCCTGATTCTTCAAACAGATTATTTAAAATAGAGTAAGCAGTGTAATTATCAATGTTTAATTCAGGAATTTGAGTTAATCTATCAATTATATTTTCTGAAAAAATATCTGTAATATTAAGTTCTATTAGGTCCGGGTCTATGTTACTGGCTGAATAAATACTGTTACATGAAATTAAAAAAATAATAGAGATAATAAAAATATAAAAGTTATATTTATAAAAAATAATCAAATGTTATTCCTGCCCCATTTTCAATTTTCTTTTTTACAGTTTTTCCTGTAATTATTTTTGCATATTCAGGGCCAAGTCCTGGAGAAAGATTTTTTTCACTTCTAAGAGGCGCAAAATCTTCTGATGTGATAGTTTCTCCCTTTGCAATATTTCTTAATGCAATAAGAGACCTGTTGGTTGTCTTATAATTTCCCTTTTCTGAAGGAGCAAGCTGTTTTATGCCGCTGCCGATAATTTTATCAACATATTCAGCCCTGAATCTTTTTTTTATATTCTCTAAAATACTGTTATTGCAGATAGATGAATTTTTATCAAAATAGTCCTGTTTCTCTGTTTTATTCTTTCCCGGTAATAGAGATCTTATTTCAGATGTCATTAATTTAAAGTTATCAGGATTTAATGCTATAAGATCATCAAGGCCATCTCCGCTATTATCAAGAGTAAAGTGTTTTTCCAAAACTGCTGCGCCAAGAGCTGCTGAAATCAATGGCACAAGAAGCGGATTTTTTGAATGGTCTGAAACTCCTGTTTTAAATCCAAAAACAGCGGAAAGTGTTTTTAATAGAGCAAGGTTATAATCTTCTTCCGGCGCAGGATATGCTGTTACAGCATGGAGAAGTGTTATATCTCTTCCTGTAATTTCAACAGCTTTTTCTATATCTGAAAGAGTAGAAACTCCTCCTGAAACTATAACAGGGATGTTGTATGATGAAACTTCCTCCAGAAGCGGATAGTGGTTGATTTCAGGCGAAGCAACTTTTATCATTGTAACTCCAATATTTTTAAGCATTCTGGCGCTTTTAATTCCAAAAGGCGTTGCTAAAAATATTAAACCGCATTTTTCAGCTTCCTGCTTCAATCTGAAAAAAAAATTTTCATCTTTTTCAAGTTCTTTAAATCTTTCATAAAGACTGATATCTCCCCCGGGAAGTTTTACCTTTCCTGAAAGTGGATGGATTATCTCATCTGCAAAAACTACCTGAAATTTAACACAATCAGCGCCTGCCCAAGCTGCTTTTTCTATAAGACGATAACCTTTTTCAATAGAACCCTGATGGGATGTCCCTGCCTCTGCTATAATAAACATATAATTCACCTTATCCTCTTTTTATGATATATTATATATTGAGAGAAAATGTCTCGACAAGAACAGGTTGTTGTTATAATATTTTATTGAGAGGTAAATTATGCAGTATTTATCATGTGATATTTGTAAAAAAATGATTACAGACCCTAAAAGAGGTCGCAACTACTTTACATTAAAGCATAGACATATGTGTAAAAAATGTAAACTTGAAATAGAAAGAGCAATGCAGGATAAAGCTGAAGCAGAAAATAAGCCATATAATTTTCTTGCAAAAAAAGAAGAATTTTGGGTAGCTGTTGATAAAAAATGCTCTAAATAACAGGATAGTTCTTCTACATATTTGTTGTGCGCCATGCGGCTCCTCATCTATAGAAAGGTTACTTCGTGAAAAAAATGAAGTAACCCTTTTTTTTTCAAATTCCAATATATTTCCTGAAGAAGAATTTCTTAAAAGACTTTATAATGTTGAAAAACTTGCAAAATTTTATGATATTGTCCTGATCCGGGATATTTATAATCATGAAAATTGGCTTAAACGAATATCCGGCCTTGAAAAAGAGCCTGAAACAGGCAAACGCTGCTCTGAATGTTTTAAATTTAATCTTGAAAAAACAGCGCAAAAAGCAGAGGAATTTTTAATTAAAAGTTTTTCCACAACACTTACAGTAAGTCCTCATAAAAATTCAGCACAAATATTCTCTATAGGAAAAAAATTTTCAGGATTCAAAGAATATGATTTTAAAAAAGAGAATGGTTTTTCCCGGAGCATAGAACTTTCCAAAAAACTTGATCTTTACAGACAAAACTATTGCGGCTGTGAATTCAGCATTAAACAATAGGTTATAAAGCTCTGAATAATAATCAGAGCGCACATTTCATTGTTTGAAGGCTCTGTATTACATAAAGAGGAATTGTATCCTCATCTACTTCAACCTGAAGTATATTTCTGTCAAGCTTTTTATAATAATCAAGCAAAGGTATTGTCTGGGTTTTAAATATTTCAATTTTTTTATTTATTTCTTCGATAGAATCGTCTGTCCTGTCTGTCCTGTCTCCGCCGACATTTGATTTTATTCTTTCATGAATAGTATGAGCATCTGCAGTAAAATAAATTACAGTTCTTACATCTATGAATTTACTTATAGCTTCTGCCTGCCCAATATGTCTTGGCAATCCATTAAGTATTATAACATCCATAAGAGGATCTACATTTTTTTCCACTATATAGCTTTTAACAATTTTTTCTGCTATTGGAAAATCTTTATCTTCAAGAAGAGAATTTGTTTTAAGTGAATTTTCTATTATAGCAAATTCTTCTTGCGCTAAAAACTCGTTATCCTTTTTTGAAACAGTTTCTCTCAGGTTTGCGCCAAAATCAAAATGATGCCAGTTCCTTCCCCAAAGGTGTTGTGTCTCAAGCTGCTGTCCAAATGGTGTTTTGCCTGAGCCTGTTGGTCCCAGAATTAAAATTGCTTTGAATAATAGATTCATAAAAAAGCTCCATAGTTTTTTAATTATAATAAATAATGATAATGATTTAAGGCATCAATCAATATTTGCTATCTGTATTTAAAGCAGATATATGTCTGTGCGTCTATCCTGAAATACTGAACATAAGGGAGTTAGTAATTTATTTTTTGCAAGCTCAGGATTTATATCAACTGTAAAAAAGCCTTCTTCCTGTTCCCCAACCTGCACCATTATTCTTCCCTCAGGATCTATTATCTGGCTTAAGCCTGGGTAGGTAAATTTTTTACCATCTCTTATCTCTGTTCCTGTTCTGTTTGCCAATATCCAGAATATTTTATTTTCAATACTTCTTGCTCTTGTTGTTATCTGCGCTTTTGCAGGAATTACAATATTTGCAGGATGGCATATAATTTGTGCTCCCTGCAATGCTAGAGTTCTTGCAGCTTCGGGAAAAAAATGGTCAAAACAAATAAGTATTCCGATTTTTACCCCTTTTACTGTAAATACAGGAAAACCAAGATCCCCTGGTTCAAAAAAAAGCTTTTCTTCATGAAAAAGATGGTTTTTTCTGTAAATTTTTAGTTCTCCCTCAGGCGTTATAAGGAGAGCGCTATTATAAACTTTGTCTACTGAAAGTTCCGCAAAACCTGTAACTATTGCCATATTTTTTTTTACTGCTATTTCTTTAAGTTTTTCAGAAATTGGGCCTGGTATTGGCTCTGCAAGTCTTAGAACTTCTTCTTTTTCAATAAAAAGATAGCCTGTAAAAGCAAGTTCAGGCAAAACTGCAAGATCTGCATCGCATTTTAGCAGTGTTTCTGTAATTTTTTCGAGATTTTTTTTAGGTTCTCCAAAAACTGGTGAAAATTGGTAAAATCCTGCTTTCATTAGTTATTCCAGATTGACTATAAATAAATATTACATATAAAGTCAATTATTGTTATAATAATCAGGAGAGTTAATAATTCTTAAAATAGAGTATGAATAAAACTATATATTCTATTTTTAATATTTTAATTTTCTTTTTTAATATATTTTAGTATCTTTTTATTAAGGAGAATTGTTGATGAAAAAGATAATTGTTTTGGTGCTTGTAATGTTATTTGGAGCAGCTTCTCTTTTTGCAGTGGATATAGATTTAACTATGCCTACAATAAATGCTAGCGGATGGGATTATAGTATTAGCAGCGTTACTGGTCTTTCTGCATTTGAAGATGTAACTAACAGGGCTACTGAAGTTCTTTCTGTATTTGATTCAATGGATGATCTTGTAAAAGGAATGTCAAATGCAAGTTCCTATGCTACAGATGGAGCAACAACCAGGGATTTTATAGGATATAAAATATTTTCAGTAGCAGTTGGAACAATGCTGTCCCTTCAGTCATCTTATGGAGATAATATTGATGATATTATTTCAAAAGTTGAAGATTCAGAAGATATTTATTTTGGCATTAATGCTCAGGCAGTGACAGTCAGCGCCGGAGTTAATCTCGGCTTTCTTGTAGACGGCCTTTATCTTTCTGGAAAAGTAGGAAAATTTGCTTATGGCATTGATGATTTTGATATTGATACATTTTCTTTTGGATTTATGGCAAATTATCAGATTATAAAACCAAAATCAGCAGTAGTTGTAAAGTGGAAAGGCCTTCAAGTAGGAACAGGATTTATATATTATACAAGCGAGGTTTCTTTTAAGTCCAATACATCTGTTTCACAAGAGATTTTTATAACTGATAGCAATACAGGTATAGAATATTCAGCCACAGCTTTTTTTGACCCTGAAGCAGAAGCAAAATTTAAAACAAAGGGAATCAAGGTTCCTGTTGAACTTATGACAGGGATAAAAATTTTCGTGCTTGATGTTTCTCTTGGTTTTGGCGTTGATATAAATGCATGGAGCAATTCAGATTTGACTTATAAGGCAGAAGGCGATGCATATTTAAGAGATTTGCCTGCGGGAGTCGCAAGTACTCCAGGCTATGTAAAAGTCAGCGGCGGAACAACAGGCAAAAGTGCAGATACTTTCAGGTTTAAAGCAATGGCAGGCCTTGGCCTTAGCCTTGGGCCAGTTAAACTTGATCTTCCTTTAACCTATTATTTTGATGGAGAAGGAACAGGAGCCAATGTTGGCATAACAGGAGCTGTTGTTTTCTAATCTTTATTTAACATAAACAGAAAGGGTATTTTTCTAAAAAGGGAAATACCCTTTTTTATTATCCTGGACTAGTAAGCCGCCAGGGTTATTTACTTCTAAACCAATATCTTTATAATATTATTTAAATAAATTTTATTTTAAGGAAAAAGTATGCTGCAAAATATGATTTCTCAAGACATATTGGAAAAGAGAATGTTTCCAAGAGAAGAAGATGAAAGAGGCCCTTTTTTCCGCGATATTACAGCAATTATTCATTCATACCCTTTCAGAAGATTAAAGCATAAAACTCAGGTTTTTTTCTCTCCCAAAAATGATCATATCTGTACAAGAATTGAACATGTAATGCATGTTGCAACAATATCTGTAACAATTTGCAAAGCTCTTGGGCTTGAAACAGAACTTGCCTGGGCAATAAGCCTTGCCCATGATTTGGGGCACACTCCATTCGGCCATACAGGAGAAAGCATAGTATCATCTTTTCTTAAAGATAGGGGCGGATTTAAACATGAAGCATATTCGCTTCGTGTTGTTGATTCTCTTATAAATTACGGAAAAGGGCTTAATCTTACACTTGGCGTAAGAGACGGCATAATAAACCATTGCGGCGAAATTTTTGAACAATATTATAAACCTGATTTTAAAGAAAAAGAGTTGTCCCGGATAGAAGCAAGAGCCTGCTATCCTTTGACATGGGAAGGTGTTGCTGTAAGAGCATCTGACAGAATTGCATATCTTGGCAGAGATCTTGAAGATGCGCTGCAATTAAAAATAGTAAAAAGAGAAGAAATACCGCCAGCTGTCACACAAACACTTGGAAAAACAAACAGCAATATGATAGATACGCTTGTCAAAGATGTAATAAAATATGCAAAAACAAAAGGCGAAATTGGCTTTTCTGATAAAATTTATGAAGCTATGCTTGTTCTAAAAGATTTCAACTATAAACATATTTACAGAAGCACTGTTCTTGAAGATTTTCATCAGTTTATTGAAAGAGTTTTAAAAACATTGTGGAACTATCTTGGGGAAGTTTTTTCAAAATATGGATATAACTATGATAAATATAAAACAGAAAAAACAATGCTTGCATCCCGCTTTGGCGATTATCTTTTAAAAATGGAAAATTTTTATAAAAATATTGAAAAGAGAAATGATAATATTATTCTTGATTATGTTGCAGGAATGACAGATGACTATGCTCTTGACTGTATATCAGAGCTTTATCTTCCGGGAAAATTCTTCTATAATTTCTATAATTGAACTGTATGGGTGTTGTGTTTTCATAATTATCACTATTAAGAAATAACTATTCCCTATTGTAAAGAGCCTGGCTTGTTTCCGGAGGAGGCAGTAATTTGAAATTTATTTCAGAAATTAAAAATAAAACCCCTGATAAAAAAGGTCTATGGTTTATATTTAACAATAACAATCTTCTTTATTCGCAAAATTCTCAAAAAAAAGAAAATATTATTGCAGAACTTATATCTCCTTCAGAGATAGGGCTTGTAACTACAACGCCTCTTTATCTTGGAAAAGCTGATGGCGTTGACTGCTGGGCTGCCGAAGTTGTTCTAGATAATGCTAATAATCCAGATTGCTGCAAAAATGCAGGATTTGACTTTAAAAATTTACGGGAACTTTTTTCTTCTCTGGGAGATGAATTTTTTTCACTTGCAGGAAGAGCTATGCAGACTGTCAAATGGCATAATAGTTTTAAATACTGTTCTTCCTGTGCAGGCGAACTTAAAAATTCAGAAACAGAAAGAGCAAAAATATGCACAAAATGTTCAAAAATATTTTATCCTGTAATATCTCCGGCAGTAATTGTTGCTGTTAAAAAAGAGAATAAAATTCTTCTTGCCCATAATAATGCATATCCTGATCCAACAAGGTATAGTATTCTCGCAGGATTTGTAGAACCTGGCGAATCTCTTGAACAGACAGTATCAAGGGAAATTGAAGAAGAAGTAAGTGTAAAAGTTAAAAATATTAAATATTTTGGAAGCCAGAGCTGGCCTTTTCCCCATTCACTTATGATTGGTTTTACTGCTGAATATGATTCAGGCGAGATAAAGCCTGATGGCGTTGAAATAGGCGCTGCAGGCTGGTTCGGCGCTTCTGAGCTGCCAGGAATCCCGCCGCATGGAAGTATAAGCAGGACACTTATAGATAATTTTGTAAAAAACAATTCATGATTTTTTGTAAAAAACAGCTGTTTGCAATACAGTATCAAAAATAATAAATTAATTTAAAAATTGTTCAGGAAAAATATATGGATAAAAATAAAATTGACCAGATAAACAGTAAATATCTTATCTATCCCTGGAAAAAACAGAATCCCTCTGAAATCCCTGTTATAGCAGGCGGGGAAGGCATATTTTTCTGGGATAGCAATGGAAAAAAATATTATGATATGTCATCCCAGCTTGTAAACATGAATCTTGGATTTGGCAATAAAGAGATAATATCTGCAATTAGAGAACAGACAGAAAAGCTTGCTTATGTTGCTCCCCACTTTGCAACAGAGATAACAGCAAAGCTTGCAAAAATAATTATTGAAGAAATTATGCCTCCCAATATGGATAAAATATTTTTTACTCTTGCAGGAGCAGATGCAAACGAACATGCAATAAAAATTGTAAGAAATGTTACAGGCAGGCATAAAATAATGAGCAGGTACAGGTCCTACCACGGCTCGACAATGGGAGCTTCAAGCCTTACAGGAGAAGCAAGAGGCCTTTTTTCAGGGCAGGATGCTCCGGGATTTATCAAATTTTTTGATCCCTATCCTTACCGCGAAATAATTAAGTTTAACTCTGAAGAAGAAATGTCAGCATTTTACCTTGCAAAGCTTGAAGAACAGATAAATTATGAAGGCAAAAATAAAATAGCTGCAATTTTTCTGGAAGCTATTCCCGGCTCAAATGGCGTAATTATTCCTCCAAAAGGATATCTCGAAGGTATAAGAGAAATATGTACCAGATATGGAATACTTATGGTTTGCGATGAAGTTATGACAGGCTGGTGCAGGACAGGGGAGTGGTTTTCTTTTACACACTGGAATATAAAGCCGGATATTATAACTTTTGCCAAAGGTATTACATGCGGATATGTTCCGCTGGGCGGCATTGTTATAAGTAAAGAGATTGCAGATTATTTTAATAATAATAGTTTTGTAAGCGGCCTTACATACGGCGCCCACCCAGTAGGCTGCGCAGCAGGCATTGCAGCAATAGAAGCATACAGAAAACACAATATTCTTGAAAATGTAAAAAAGATGGAACCTGTATTAAAAAATTCGCTTGAAGATTTAAAAGAAAAGCACAAATGCCTCGGAGATGTAAGAGTAAAAGGGCTCTTTGGAATGATTGAGCTGGTAAAAGATAAAAAAACAAAAGAGCCTCTTGTTCCTTACAATGGAGATAAAAGCGGAATTATGCCTGGAATAACAGATAGACTATTTTATGAAGGATTTTCAACATATAGCCATGAAAATTTGGTATCTGTTTCCCCTCCATTGATAATAGATAAAGAATCTATAAAAGAAGCAATGAAAATTCTTGATAATGTTCTTTCATGGGTTGATAACGATATTTTATAATTGGCATACCAATAAGGCTGGAATAAAAATATTATCAAGCCGCGCCTTGTGTCATTCCGGGGTAGTTTATTCAGGGCCGGAATACAGGAACATATCCTGTTTTTTCTACAAGATATTGGCCCTGTGCGGATAATATCCAATCAATAAATTTACTTACATTTTGATTTTGCGTATTTGCTGTAATTGCATAAAAAAAATCAGAAATTGATTCCAGCATAGTTTGGCTTCCGCTGTTTTGGGGACGCTGATAAACTTTAATTGGCAGATTTTTTCCTCCAAGGAGAGACCAATTTATTATTCTGCCGGAATATATACCCCTAATCTGTTCTGCTTCTAAATTTGATATAGGATTACGCTTATTAACAAAAAAAACAAATGCTTCTTTTCCAATAGGCGTCATATTAAATGTTAGCCCTTTTTCCTCTGCTTTTTTAATTTGATCTTCCGATGGTTTTGCGCAGAATATTATATCTGCTTTTCCATCAATTAAACTATTAGGCCAGATTTCGAGTTTTTTCATATGAGTATTTTTTTACACTTTATGCAGCAATTTAATTTTATGCTTATATGAATATTACTCTTTGCTAGGCCTGAAATAGACCATAATAACCTTACAAATAACCCTGACATCCAGGATAATAAACTCGAAATCCGGCCTATTATGCTTCCGGTGTTTTGCTTGAAAAAACTGCATGCTGGCCATCAGCAGAAGCATAATTTTCATTTACTCTGCTGTTTGGGGGATATTCGCCTTTTGGATATACTGCCTGCACAAAAGATGCATATAGAGGATATAATGCAGTAGCTCTATCCAATATTGGCAAATCATTTTCCAGTTTTAATGTTGATTTAGTTTTTAATTTTGCAGCTTTTGTTTTTTCTGTAAAAGGCTGATACTTCCAGATGGAAACATTATCATAAACTGGTTTAGGTTTTGATAATGCGCAGGAGCTAAAATAGAGTGTAATAAAACTCAATAAAAATATTGCTATTTTTCTCATATTTATCATAGTTAATATAGATTAATTTTTTATATAATTATTCAAGTCATTATAAGTATTAATTCAATATTTCTCTTATTTCTTATGCAATATAAATACAGATAGCAGCTATAATTACTTAATTATTATATTTAGACAAAATTTCATGGATCCCTTACCAAAGGTTATCCATTTTATGATAAAAATTATTACAAAATAACAATTTTTTGATTTATTTTATATCGTTATTTGTGTATAATTGGCAAACAGCGTTGTAAGTATAACGTAAAGTTATAAATTAGCAAATGTTGATAAAAACGAATCAGGAGGTTTGTGTGGGTAATAAAGAAGCAATGCAGCGCTTTAGAGAAATGAAAGCAAAGGCTTTTGCAGGCGGCGGACAGGATAAAATTGCTGCTCAGCATGAAAAAGGAAAATTAACTGCACGTGAAAGAATAGATCTTTTTGTTGAAGAAGGATCCTTTATAGAAGATGGCACTTATGTAAAAGGCCGTGCTGATAATTTTGGTCTTGATAAAACTAAATTCCCCGGAGATGGTGTTGTAACAGGAAGCGGAAAAGTTGATGGAAGACAGGTATTTCTTTCTTCACAGGATTTTACAGTTTTAGGCGGTTCTCTTGGTGAAATGCATGCAGAAAAAATTGCTGCTGCCCAGGAAAATGCTCTTAAAAACGGAGTGCCTTTTATACAGGTAAATGATTCAGGCGGAGCAAGAATTCAGGAAGGAATACTCTCTCTTGGCGGGTATGGAAAAATTTTCAGAAACAATACAATTTCTTCCGGCGTTATTCCCCAGATATCTGTTATTTTAGGGCCATGCGCAGGGGGTGCTGTTTACTCTCCGGCTATTACAGATTTTATCTTCATGGTAGAAGGCGTAAGTAATATGTATATTACAGGACCAGATGTAATAAAGGCTGTAACAGGGGAAGAAATAAGCCATGAAGCTCTTGGCGGAGCATCTGCACATTGCGCAAAAAGCGGTGTAGCACATTTTTCATTTAAAACAGAACAGGATTGTATAGCTGGAGTCAGAAAGCTTTTAAGCTATTTGCCTGCAAATAATATGGAAATGCCTCCATATGTTCCAGGCAGCGATTCTCCAGACAGAGAAACTCCTGCAATAAATGATATTATTCCTGAAGAATCAAACAAAGCTTATGATATAAAAGATTGCATCAATGAAGTTGTAGACCAGGGATCTTTTTATGAAGTACATGCTGATTTTGCAAAAAGTGTAGTTGTAGGTTTTGCAAGGCTTAACGGCAGAACAATTGGTATTTTTGCCAACCAGCCAAAAGTATTTGCAGCATCGCTTGATATAAACTCATCAGACAAAGGCGCAAGATTTATAAGATTCTGCGATTCTTTTAACATTCCAATAATTACCTTTGTCGATGTTCCCGGATTCCTTCCAGGAGTTGCACAGGAGCATGGCGGTATAATCAGACATGGCGCAAAAATCCTTTATGCAATTGCAGAAGCAACAGTTCCAAAGATTGCTCTTATAATGAGAAAATCATATGGCGGCGCTTTTATTGCAATGTCTGCAAAACAGCTTGGATATGACAGATCAATCTCCCTTCCTTCTACAGAAATTGCTGTTATGGGAGCAGAAGGTGCTGCAAATATTATCTTTAGAAAAGAGATAAATGCTGCAAGCGATCCTGCTGCTAAAAGAGATGAAAAAATAAAAGAGTTCAGAGAACAGTTTATGAATCCTTTTGTTGCTGCAGGCTATGGATATGTTGATGATGTAATTGATCCAAAAAATACAAGAATAGAACTGATAAGATCTCTTGAAATGCATTCAAGAAAGAGGGAAGACAGGCCTGCTAAAAAGCATGGTAATATTCCTCTGTAAAAACAGGAGAAAATAGATGAACGTTGAAGCATATAGCTATTCAGTTTTAACAGCTGTCTTGGGGATGTCTATAGTTTTCCTCTTTTTAGGGTTTCTCTGTGTTTTCATGAATTTCCTGAAAAAAGTTATAGATAAACCTAAATCAGGAAAGACTGCAGAACCTAAGGCAGAAGATAAGGCAGCGCCTGTTGCAGCCCCTGTGCCACCAAGTGATGATAATACATGGATAATTGCTGCTGTAGCAGCATATCTTGAAGAAGAATCTACACCTGTAAGTGCAATGGCATGGATACCTTCTGCAAGTGAAAAACAGGAGCCGTGGGTAACTATTCCCAGAATTCAGAAAAGGCTCTCAAGAGCATAACGGAGAATTATTTATGAAAAAAAATATAAAATTTGAACTTGCCGGGAAAAAATATAGTGTTGATGTTGAAAGGCAAGGAGATTCACTTACAATAGAAAATGAAGGAAAAACAGTAACTGTTAACCTTCTTGAAGGAGAAAGAAAAGCTCCTAAGCCAAGACCTCAGGCAGCACCTGCCGCTCCCTCTGCTGCTCCTGTAGCTGCACCATCAGCAGCACCTGCTGCAGCTGGGTCAGGGGATATTGTAGCTCCTATGACAGGTACTATTAAAGAGATTAAAGTTTCCAAGGGAGACAAAGTTAGTGAAAACCAGCTTGTTGTAATAATGGAAGCAATGAAAATGGATATAGAAGTGTTCTCCCATCTATCTGGCACAGTTGCTGAAGTATATCTTGCGCCTGGAAGCAGTGTAAAAGAAAACCAGCCTGTAATAAAGCTGGGTTAAGGGAGGCATCATGGGACTTTTAGGTTTGCTTCAAGACTTCCTTAACAGCACAAGTTTTTCTGTAATAACATGGAAAGACCTTGTAATGATTTCAATAGGATGTCTTTTACTTTATCTTGCAATAGTTAGAGGTTATGAACCATTACTTTTAATTCCAATTGGATTTGGCGCTGTTCTTGTAAATATCCCTCTTGCAGGCATGCTTGATGAGGGCGGGCTCTTAAAATACTTTTATTTTGGCGTTGAGTCTGGAATTTTCCCACCGCTCATTTTCTTGGGAATAGGGGCAATGACAGACTTTGGGCCGCTTCTTTCAAAGCCGCAGACATTTTTGCTTGGAGCAGCTGCGCAGTTTGGAATTTTCGGAACACTTCTTGGTGCAAAAGCAATAGGACTTATTCCTGGAGCTGAATCTCTGGAACTTGCATTTACATTTAAAGAAGCTTCTTCTATAGCTATTATTGGCGGCGCAGACGGCCCGACAGCAATTTATCTAACATCAAAGCTTGCTCCCCATCTTTTGGGGCCAATAGCAGTTGCTGCATATTCTTATATGGCGCTTGTGCCATTTATTCAGCCGCCAATTATAAAAGCTCTTACATCTAAAAAAGATAGAATGATTGTTATGTCAGATGTAAAAGAAGTATCTAAAACAGTAAAAGTTATATTCCCTATAGCTACATGTATTATAGCATCACTTTGTATACCGGCAGCTACACCGCTTCTTGGTATGCTTATGATAGGTAATCTTTTTAGAGAATGCGGTGTTGTAGACAGGCTTTCAAAAACAGCGCAGAATGAACTTATAAATATTGTAACTATATTTTTAGGTCTTTCTGTAGGATCAAAAATGTCAGCAGCTTACTTCCTTACACCAAAAACTCTTATGATTATTGGACTTGGACTTATAGCTTTCTCTATGGGAACAGCAGCTGGTGTTCTTCTGGGACAGCTTATGAAAGTTCTTTCTAAAGGAAAGATCAACCCAATGATAGGAGCTGCCGGAGTATCAGCTGTGCCAATGGCTGCAAGAGTTGTGCAGAAAGTAGGACAGCAGGCAAATCCAAAGAATTTCCTTCTTATGAATGCTATGGGGCCAAACGTAGCAGGAGTAATAGGATCTGCTGTTGCTGCCGGAGTTTTACTCTCGCTCGCATAATTTTTCATCTTTTTAAATATTGTGATATTAGCTGCCCCTTCCGGGGCAGCTTTTTTATATAGCTATAAAACCTGTGTAGCTATTTTATTACAACTTTCATATCCTTAATTTGCGTTGTTTATCAATCTCTGTATAATTATAGAAAAATATTATATTGATATGACAATTACCATAATTATTTTGAAATTGTCCTGGCTGTAATTTTTTACTTTATCCCATATTCAGCTTTAGGAATTTGATTTTATCCAGCTTTATGGTATATTTAAAGTATGGAAATAATAGATATTGCTGAATCGCTTATTGGGCAGGGATTATATGCTGATGCAAAAGACCTCTTAAATAAGTTTCTGGAGGATGAACCGGATAACAATGAAGCAGTATGTCTTATTGGTATTGCTTTAACTGAAAGCGGTGAAAATGATAAAGCAATAAAAGCATTAAACTATTGTCTCAGTAAAAATGAATATAATGCTGCTGCCTGGGAAGCTTTGGGCTGTGCCTGGATGAGAAAAAATATGCTTGATAAAGCAGAAGATTCCCTTGAAATGGCTATAAAACTTGAACCAGGGAACTGGTCTGTAAAAAGAAATATAGGTGTATTAAATATTCTTAAAAGAGATTATAAAAAAGCAAAAGAATATCTCGAATCTGCAAGGGAAAGAAAGCCGGAGGATTATAAAGCAATTTATGCATTAATATATACTTATATAAATCTTAAAGACTGCCAGGGAGCAGAAAAGCTTATTTTCATAATTCAAACTCTTGAAATACCTTCTGATGTAAGAACAGATGTGGAAAATTTGCTTGTTAGGATACAATCCAAATTAATATAAAAATCGTATTTATTAAACCTGTAAAACTTTATAATATATTACTATAAGTAAGTCCCCAAAATTAATTATTATGTTATAATCAAACGCCCTTTAGGGAAGTTATGGGCATAGTACTGTTTGTTTCTATACATTTAGGAGGTGCATTTTGAATATTCTGGTTCTTAACAGCGGAAGTTCTTCTATAAAATATAATTTATGGGAAATGACAGAGAAAAAATTGTTATGCAAAGGCTTAATAGAGAAAATTGGAAAAGATGATAGTTCTATAACTTTTTCTGTAAATGGCGAAAAAAAGACAACAAAAAAAATAATTAAAGATTATAGCGAAGGTATTAAATTTATTCTTGATATAATTACAGATAAAGAATTTGGTGTTTTAAAAAGCATTAAAGATATAAATGCTGTAGGCCACAGAGTAGTGCATGGCGGAGAAAAAATAACACAGCCTGAACTTATAACACCTGAAATAGAAGAAATTATTAAAGATTGTATTTCACTTGCGCCTCTTCACAATCCACATAATCTTGAAGGCATAAGGGCAATTGAAAAAGTACTGCCTGGAGTTCCAAATGTTGCTGTTTTTGACACTGCATTTCATGCAACAATGCCTCCTGAGTCATATATTTATCCTCTTCCCTATGAATTTTATGAAAAATATAAAATAAGAAGATATGGTTTTCATGGAACATCGCATAAATATGTCGCTCTTAAAGGCGCAGAATTATTAAATATAGACTACAGTGAATTTAACTGTATTACATGCCATTTTGGAAATGGCTCTTCTGTTGCTGCAATCAAAGATGGAATATCTGTAGATACTACAATGGGATTTACTCCTCTTGCAGGCCTTCCAATGGGCACAAGATCCGGGAATATTGATCCTTCCATTATTTTATATATGATTCAGCAGTTGGGATACACTCCTGAACAGGTAAGCGACATTATTAATAAAAAATCAGGTTTTATAGGAATATCTGGCATATCTTCTGATATGAGGGAAATTAGAGAAGCAGCAAAAAACGGAAATGAGAAAGCGCTTCTTACTTTAAAAATATTTGCCCATTCAGCAAAAAGATTTATTGGAGCCATGTCGGGAGAGCTTGGCGGCCGGGTTGATGCAATTATTTTTACAGGCGGTATTGGCGAAAATGCTGCGCTTTCAAGAGTAATGATTTGCGACGGGCTTACTATTCTTGGAGCTTATCTTGATATTGAAAAAAATAATTCAATAAAAGGAGAAGGTATTATCTCAAAAGATGATTCTCCTGTAAAAATTATGGTTATTCCTACAAATGAAGAACTTATGATTGCGCTTGAGACCCAAAAGATTGTAGATAACAGATAACTTAATTTTTCTTATTTTTTTCCAAAGCAAAAAAAATCTCAATATATGATACAAAAGCTGCTATTGCATCTTCAATAGCTTTATTTACAGAATAGCCTGATGCTTTTTTATGCCCGCCTCCGCCGAAATCAGCTGCCATTTTTGCAACATCAATATTTTCTGTTGTCCTAAGGCTTACGCTGCATCTATTTGGCTCATCTTCCCTGAAAGATGCAACTATTTTTACATCTTTAGTGCCGAGAAGAATCTGATAAAGCATATCTTTATCCCTGTCTATAGGCTGATAATGCTTAAGATCTGCAATAGTTTCATATACTACAAGAAGCTTTCCATCAAAAAATGCTTCCATGCGGGAAAGCATAATTCCAAGAAAAGTTCGTGATGTTAAAGATCTGTTGCCATATACCTCATAAAAAACTTTATTGGGAGAAGCTCCAAGATCGCTTAACTCTCCTGCAACTCTAAATACATCTCCCGAATGCTCTTCAAGATGCCTGAAAAATCCTGTATCTGTGCAAAGCCCCAGAAAAAGAAGATTGCTTACAAAACTGTCAGGAGTATATTTACAAAATTTCATAAATTTATAGATAACAACAGTTGTTGAAGGAGCTTTGCTGTCTATATAGACAGCTTCAATTCCTTCAGGCACTGGTTCGGATTTTGTATCATGATGATCTATAATTGCAGTTGGTAAAGAAGCTACTGCTTTGGAAAATGGAGCTGTCCGTGCAGGTGTATGGTGGTCTAGCAAAATAACAGCGCTGTTTTTTGTTATATCGCTTTCTGAAATTTCAGATTTGCAATATTTTTCAAATTGTTTGAGTTCTGTGCGTTTAAATGGGAGCTGGGAATATACCTGCGCTGTTTTGCCTAATGATTTGATAAATATTGATAATGCTATTGGGCTGCATACACAATCCGCATCAGGGTCTTCATGCCCGAAAATAAGAAAATTATCATATTTTTTTATAAAATCTAAAATTTGATTCATAAAATTAACCGCCGTAATAGTTATTTTAGCAGATATTGATTATTAGTTAAATTAATCAATATTTATTTTATCATAAGAATTTCTTTTTGCGGTACCCCGCCTGATACATAAAGTATATTGTTAATAATATAACAGTTTATCTCTGTACGCATACCAAAATCTTTAAAATAAAGCCCAGGTTCTACAGAAAAACATGATCCATTTGTAAGCAATCTTTTATCCGGAAATTCAACAGAATCAAGATTTGTGCCATATCCATGCAGCTCTATGTCAATTGCATGCCCTGTCCTGTGCTTTATATCATCTTTATATCCTGAATTTAAGAGAAAATTGCGGGCTATTATATCTGCATCATATCCTGATATAAAAGTATCGGCGTTAAGATTTTTTTTAATAAAATCTATTACAGAATTTCTTGCTTTAATTACAGAAAGAAAATGCGCAAGAATTTCAGGCGGACAGGAATCTCCTGAAAATCCTACCCATGAAATATCAGCATATACAGAATTATTATCATTAATATCCAGGCTTTTGCATTTTGCCCATATATCAAACTGCACAATCATATTTTCTTCCAGAAAAATATGGTTATCGCCTGTATTATGATGAGGATTTGAACTGTTTTTGCCAAAAGCTACAAGAGGAGGGGACTCTGTAACAAGATTATTTTCTTTAAATCTTTCAATAATAAAAGATTGGATAATTTTTTCACTGATTTTTATATTTTTTTTAAAATTGAGAGAAAGATAATCCCATGCTTCTTCAATTATTTTATATAGCAAAGAGGCTGCTTTTTCATGTGTCAATATCTGTTCTTTATTAAGAGTTCCAACTGCTTTTTGTATAAGAGAAGCAGAGCTTGCTGTTTTTATGCCGCATTCATGCAGTATTGATGCTGTTCCGCTGTCAAGAAAAGAGATTTGAGTAAGATTGGGGTCTGCCTGGATAGCAAGAGTATTTCCTGAAAATTGTTTTAAAGCTGCCTTCAGCTCTTCCCGGGATGTATAAAAAACTGTTTTTCCAGGATAGTTTTTTAATGCATCAGGCTCAACAGAGTGAACAATTTTAATATTTTCTTTTTCAGCAGTTATTATATAAAACCAGCCCCTGCTGTTTGTTGATTTTTTATCAATTCCCAGCGCCAGATCAGAGATTGGATCCCTGTGCCTGAAATTAAAAAAAAGCCATCCTGAAAGATTTTCTTTCAAAATGGCTTTTTCAATTTCAAATATATCAAAATTGAACATTAAAACTGCAGATCAGGCTGTTCTATATCAAAACTGTTGTCAAACTGGTTTGGATTCTGAAGCATTCCCCAGCTTGGATCTGTTTTTTTCTCTTTTAAATACAATCTTACATGTGAAAAACCATTTTTATCCCAGTAGATATTCATATATGGATATTCTACATTGCTGCCGTAAACAACTTCTGCTTTCCACTTTACCGATGAATCCTGGGGCACCTGGAACCATTTGTAAGGTATAAAAGTACGGTGAATATCCATGTTTTGTTTTTCATAAAGAACAACAAAACCCTTGTTATGGTGATACACTTTATAAATTGTTACACTTTTAACATAGTAATCTGATTCAGCACTAAATGTGCTATAAGTAATAGTAGCAAGAATTATTAATGAGAGTATGACAGCCCATTTTTTCACGTTAATGCCTCCGCATTATAGATTGGAAGTTTTCTATTTTTCTATTATATATCTAATTTTTATTGAAAATCAAGATAAAATATTTTTATACAATACCCAAAGTTGCAAGCATTACAGCTTTGATTGTATGTTTTCTGTTTTCAGCCTGATTCCATGCTTCTGATTTATTGCCATCAATAACTTCTGCAGTTACTTCATTTCCTTTAACAGCAGGCAGGCAATGCATAAATATTGTTTCTTTGCCTGTCAGAGCCATAAGCTCTTTATTAACCTGGTATGGTTTAAGAAGCTTAATTCTGTCTGCAAGTTTATCTTCTTCGCCCATCGATGCCCAGACATCAGTATAAATTATATCGGCATCTTTTACTGCTTTCTTTACATCAGTGGTAATTTCCACAATAGAGCCTGATTTTTCCGCAAAACTTCTTGCAAGAGTTACTATGTTTTCCGAAGGCAATAATGTATGGGGAGAAGCTATTCTTATATCTATTCCTATCTTGGAACAGCCGATCATGAGAGAATTTGCCACATTATTCCTGCCGTCTCCGGCATAAACAAATTTAATTCCTTTAACAGTTTTAAAATATTCCTGGATTGTCATTATATCTGCAAGAACCTGTGTAGGATGAAAATCATCTGTAAGTCCATTATAAACAGGAACTCCTGAATATTTTGCAAGAATTTCTGCATTTGCAGTCTTAAAACCGCGGAATTCTATGCAGTCAAACATTCTTCCAAGAACGCGGGCAGTATCTTCTATTGATTCTTTTGCTCCAAGCTGTATATCTGCATTTGATAGAAATACAGGATGACCGCCTTCTTCTCCAAAAGCTGTTTCAAAAGCGCATCTTGTTCTTGTTGATCTTTTTTCAAAGAGCAGCGCAATTGTCATTCCTTTAAACCGTTCTTTTCTTATATTATTTTGTTTCTCTTTTTTAACAGCAATTGAGAGTTCTATAAGATATTTAATTTCTTCAGGAGTGTAATCTTTTAGAGATATAAGAGATCTTCCTTTGAGATTGATTGACATTATTGCTATCCCTATGCTGTTTTTTGTTCAATGTTAAGAATTACAGGTTTGTGAATTCCCTGAATTACCTCTTTATTGATTATAACTTTTTTATTTCCTTCTATAGATGGTAATTCATACATAATATCGACCATTATGGATTCAACAATAGACCTTATACCGCGCGCTCCTGTTTTTCTTACTATTGCAAGCTCTGCAATCTGGTCAATTGCATCTTCTGTAAATTCAACTTCTGCATTGTCAAGCTTAAGCGATTCTTTGTACTGCTTGATTATTGCATTTCTCGGTTCTGTAATTATTCTTTTAAGCTCTTCTTTTGTAAGATTTTCAAGAGTTGCTGTAATTGGAAGTCTTCCTATAAATTCAGGAATAAGGCCGAATTTTATTAAATCATCAGGATGAAGTTTTGAATAAAGTTCAGATAGTTTTTTCTCTTCCGCTGCTTTTATATCAGCGCCAAATCCAAGCGGATGCTGGCATGTGCGTGATTCAATAATTTTATCAAGCCCTACAAATGCTCCGCCGCAGATAAAAAGTATGTTTTCTGTATTTATTTTAAGCATTTCCTGGTTTGGATGCTTTCTTCCTCCCTGCGGAGGCACTGCTGCTGTTGTTCCTTCAATAATTTTTAAAAGGGCCTGCTGAACACCTTCACCTGAAACATCTCTGGTAATTGATACATTTTCGCCTTTTTTTGAAATCTTATCAATTTCATCAATATAAATAATGCCTTTTTCTGCCAGTGCTATATTATTGTCTGCTGCCTGTATAAGTTTTAAAAGAATATTTTCAACATCTTCTCCAACATATCCTGCTTCTGTAAGTGTGGTGGCATCTGCTATTGCAAAAGGAACATTGAGTTTTTTTGCAAGTATTTTTGCAAGAAGTGTTTTGCCTGTTCCTGTAGGCCCTATTATAAGAACATTTGATTTTTCTATATCTACTTCTTTATCAAGTTTTTCTATATTTGATATTCTTTTATAGTGGTTATATACAGCAACAGAAAGTATTTTTTTTGCATCCTGCTGCCCTATAATGTATTGATCAAGAAATTCTTTAATTTCATCAGGTTTTGCAACATTATTCAGCGACAGGTTGCTGTTTTCTTTTTTATCTTCTTCCTGGTTTATTATTCTGGTACAAACGCCTACGCATTCATCGCAAATATGCACTCCTGGCCCGGAAATTATCCGTTTTACCATTTCTGCAGGTTTTCCGCAGAAAGAGCATATTTGATACATATCTTTTTTAATTTTTGACATTAGAAATTATCCCCTAGCAAGTATTGAGTCAACAAGTCCATATTTCATGCCTTCTTCGGCAGACATGAAATAATCGCGTTCCAAATCTTTTGCTATTGCTGCAGAGCTTTTTCCTGTATGTTTGGCAAAATAATCAATAATAAGTGTTTTAAGGCGGATTATTTCCCTTGCCTGAATATCAATATCTTTTGCCTGTCCCTGCACTCCTCCCCAAGGCTGGTGAATCAATATTCTGCTTGAAGGCAGGCAGTGCCTTTTTTTGGGAGTTCCGCATGTTAAGAGGAGCGCTGCCATAGAAGCTGCCTGTCCAAGGCATATTGTCTGAACATCAGGCTTTATGTATTGTATTGTATCATATATAGCAAGCCCTGCTGTTACAGATCCGCCTGGCGAGTTTATGTAAAGGCTTATATCTCTTTGCGGGTCCTGGGACTCAAGAAATAGAAGCTGTGCTACTACAAGATCTGCTGTTATGTCGTTTATCTCCCCGTCGAGAAAAACAATTCTGTCTTTAAGAAGACGGGAGTAAATATCATAAGATCTTTCGCCTGCGCCTGTATGTTCAATAACAATAGGCACCAGGTTGTTCATTTTTTCATTCATTTTTTAAACCTTAATTTAAAATTAGTTATTTAGGCTGATAAATGCAAGGAAATTCATTTTTTCCCCTTTTTTTATCACTCCATTTTCAATAAGCATATCATAGGCTTTCCGCTCGCGTATTGAATGTTTTATAAGTTCATTCATGCGGTTTTCTTCAATATATTTTTTAAACTCTTCTTCAGCCATTCCGCTTTGCAAAGCCTGTCTTTTTATCTCTTCGGCAGTTTCTTCGTCAGAAACTTCAATTTTTTCTTCATTTGATATTTTATTTATAATAAGCTGTCCTTTCACGCTATTTATGGCAGACGGCTTCCATTCATCAAGCAGATCCTGTCTTGTTTTATTCTGCATTTCAAGAAGCTGGAGAACCTGTTCTTCCTTGCCTCCAAACTGATACAGAAAGTTATGCCATGAGTGCTCGAGTTCACGCTCTACCATTGATGGCGGAACTTCAAGTTTTGATGCCTCAATTATTTTATTAAGTATTCTCTGCTGCTTTACTGATTTAAGTTTATTTTCAATCATGCCATTTTGTCTCTCTTTTATATCTTTTTTAAGATCATCAAGAGTTTTATATTTCTCGTTTATATCCTGGGCAAGTTCGTCATCAATTGGAGGAAGCTGTTTTGATTTTATGCTTGTTACTTTTACTTTTATTCTGATATTTTTGCCTGCAAGATCCTTGTATTCAAAATTATCATCATATTTTTTTTCAATAACTTTTTCTTCATCTTTTTTAAGGCCTATAATATCATCATCAATTTTGTAGTAGTTATATCCTGTTCCAACTGTAAATGTGAAATCTTCCCTTGTTGTTCCTTCTATTGTTTTGCCATTTTCATCAACTTCGCAGTAATTTATTGTTACAACATTGTCTTTTTCAACTGTGCCTTCCCTTTTTTCTGAAACCACAGCATTTTGTTCCTGGAATCTTTTAAGTTCACGTTCTTCGTCTTCATTTGTAAGTTCTACTTCAGGAATTTCTATCTCAATTCCTTTATATTGCCCAAGTGTTATCTCGGGATATGTTTCATATGTGACTGTAAACACAAGATCTTTATCCATATCTACAGAAAAAGATTCCTCATTTGAAAGCTTTGGTGTATAGCTTGGAAGAGGTTTTTTATCAACATCTTTTAATACTTCTTCAAGGCTTTTTTCAATAAGGTTATATCCTGCTTCCATTCTTATGCTGTCGCTAAACTTTCTTTCAAGTATTGCAGGCGGAACTTTTCCTCTGCGGAAGCCTTTCATTTGTGCTGATTTTGCATATTTTTTTAACAGATCATCATATTCTTTTTTTACAGAATCTTTTTCAATAGTAACGGATAACTCTACAGTGGAATTTTCCAGGGCTTTTAACTCTTTATTTTTGACCACAATTTTCCTCTTTTTTAGTTGATTAGGTTAGTTGTTTTAACAAACTTTTGTAAAGTTTTGTATAAAAGGATACCAAAAGGGAGCTTTTTTGTATATACCCTAATTTTCGTACTTATATCGTAGAAAACCTGAATTTATGCGGTTATGGATTCCGGTTTTGATTGCTGCGGCAGGGATAACAGGCTGGGCTAAGAAATGCAGGAAAATTTATTTAGCAGAGCAGGTGTTATAATTCCGGCTGTATTTATTGGAATATGGTAAAGCTCTATATAAATAGAAAAGCTGTCTGAAACAGACAGCTTTTGAAGTAGAATTAGAGCGGGAGACGAGGGTTGAACTCGCGACGTCCACCTTGGCAAGGTGGCGCTCTACCACTGAGCTACTCCCGCGGAAAATATGGCTTTGCGAGAGAAGGGAGTTGAACCCTTACACCCGAAGGCACCAGATCCTAAGTCTGGCGTGTCTGCCAATTTCACCAC
>JAVBQS010000233.1:0-3706 GCA_031548835.1 Spirochaetia bacterium | reverse complement strand
AAAAACTGAAATTTCTGAAAAATATAATTTTTTTAAAATGGAATATTTCCGCGGAATTTTATGCAATAGTGAAGTTGTTGTCGGAATGACAGGCGTGGGTAAAGTTATGACAGCAATAGTTACCCAGAAATTAATAGATATATTTTCTCCTGATAAAATAATTTTTGCAGGAATAGCAGGCTGTTTAAGCAATAATCTTGATATTGGAGACATAGCTGTTTCAACAGATGCAATGCAGCATGATATGGATGCATCATCTCTGGGTTTTAAAATAGGAGAGATACCATATACAGGCATAAGAATTATTGAGGCTGATTCTATAATGATCAATGCTGCAAAAAGTTTTAAAACATCTGGATGCAAAGTAGTTACAGGCAGGATATTGACAGGCGACAGGTTTGTAACTACCTCTTCTATAGAAGAGAAAAATTTTTTAGCAGTTGAGCTTGAAGGAATTGCTGTTGAAATGGAAGGAGCTGCTGCCGCGCTTACAGCAAAAATGAATAATATTCCTTTTTTAATTATAAGAGTAATATCAGATAAATCAGACGGCAAAGCTCCTGCAGATTTTAGAAAATTCTTAAGAAAAAGTTCAAAAATAATTGCTGACATGGTTTTTCACATACTTGGTTCTCTTTAATTATTGTCAGTTATGAAGATAATTTGACAAATTGTTGTATTTTAACTTTTACTTACTTAATTAGAGACTCTGTCGCTGATCTTTAACAACAAGACCTACCAATAATTGACTTTTTAAAACAGCATCTATATATTATTATCCATAAACGATAAGGAGTTGATATGTCTAAAGCACATAGAGGAAGCGGACTTAAAGATCAGCCAAGAGGCGGAAGAGGTACATGTCCTGTCTGCAAAAGAGATGGAATTAAAACTGTTTATGAACATGAAGCAGAAGGTAAAAAAATAAAAATATGTAAAACCTGTAAAGCAGCTATTGCACACGGTAAAAAGAAAGAAGCTCTCGCTGCTATCTAATTTGTATAGAAACAAGTAACCATCTGGCTGTCTAACAAATAAGGGCAGCCTTTTTTATTAGGACTTATCTATATTCTATTTTAATCATAATTTTTTATAAATAATTCAGATATTATATTTGTTATTTAGATATAATTACACAAAATAATGGAATTTATTGTAAAATTAATTAATTTTAAAAACCGGATGCCAAAGTCATGAGTATTTTATCTATTTTTTTAATATTTTTTATTATAGAACTTATTATTGATTTTTCTTTAGATATTTTAAATCTTAAAACAATTACTTCAAGCACTAAAATCCCTGATTATTTGATAAACTATCTTTCAAAAGAAGATTTTTTTAAAGCTGTAAAATACACTGTTACAAAGCAGAAATTCAGCATTATCCATACACTATGCAATGCTGTTATTTTGTTAGCTTTTATATTTTCCGGCATGTTTGGCAAAATTGAAATTTTACTTGATAAGTGGGAAATACATCCTTATCTTGAAGGAATAATTTTTATATATATAGTCATGTTTATTTCATCTGTTTTCATGTTTCCATTTAGCATATATTCAGAATTTGTAATTGAAAAAAAATTCGGCTTTAGCAATATGACTATTCCTATGTTTATTATTGATATTATCAAAGGAACATTAATAGGAATAGTTATCTCTTTTCCCTTATTCTGGGTTTTATTCTGGTTTATTGATAAATCAGGAAATTTGTGGTGGCTTTTTGCTTTTATTTTTACATCTGTTTTTCAAATAGTAATAACTCTTTTATACCCTCTTGTTATTGCTCCTCTTTTTAATAAATTTGAGAAACTTGAAGAAGGAATTCTTTCACAAAAGCTTTTTAGTTTAGCATCAAGGCTTGATTTCAGCATAAGCGGAATTTTTAAAATGGATGGCAGTAAAAGGTCGCGCCATTCAAATGCTTATTTTACAGGGTTTGGAAAATCAAGAAGAATTGTTCTTTTTGATACTTTGCTCAATTTATTAAAAGATAATGAAATAGAAGCAGTTCTTGCACATGAAATAGGGCATTACAAAAAACATCATCTTATAAAAGGAATTATTCTTTCTCTTGCAATAATGTTATGCGGATTTTTTATAATAAATCTTTTATTAAATTATAATCCTCTTTTTACAGCATTTGGATTTATCAAAAGCAGTTATTACGCAATTATTGTACTTATGATGCTTTACTCTTCTCCTTTTACATTTTTTCTTGCTCCATTATTTAATTGGCTTTCAAGGAAAAATGAATATGAGGCAGACAGGTTTGCTGTTTTAGCTGTAAAGAATAGAGACAACCTTAAAGAATCTCTTATAAAGCTTGGAAAAGATAATCTTTCAAATCCAGTTCCCCATCCTTTATACAGCTTTTTTCACTATTCGCATCCTGCTCTTGGTGAAAGAATTAAAGCTATAGAAAAAATAGAATTTTAAATTTGTGTTATTCACTGGTCCCGGCTTTCGCAGGGATATTTATTCCATGTTTTGTTCATTTGATAAAAGCGCTGTGATATAGCACCGCTTTTATCAAGCATAACTTCTCTGTCTGAAATTTTGACAGGATATATATTTAAATATTTTAAACTGCTTCCTATAAAGCCTGCTTTTATTATTACTGTCTCTTCTCCATATTTCATTTCGCCCATTCCGGGAAAAATAAAATTGCCTATGGAATATGCTATTAAGCTTTTATTTTTTACCTCAAGAGGCTGAAGCACATGGGGATGGGTTCCTATTACAAGATCTGCTCCCAGCTCTGCAAATTTTCGGTAAAGAGCTGTCTGCTTTTCTGCAGGAAGGTTAGACCATTCAAAGCCGCCATGTATACACACAATATCAATACTTTTTTCTCCTGAAATATTTTCAAGCTCTTTTAAAAAAGATTCCGAAGGCCATATTATTCCTGGTTTGTTTTCTCCTGCCTCTGTTTCTTTTTTTCCTGAAAAAGTTTTTTCCGGCGGATAATCAGCAAGTGAAAATATATTTATTTTTGTATTATTTATTTCTGTCTGCCAGGGAGCAAGCGCTTCTTTAATATTTAATCCTGCGCCGGATGTTGCTATGCCTGCTTTTTTTAAATTAAGAAGAGTATCTTTAAGCCCTTCTTCATCATAGTCAAAAGAGTGGTTATTTGTAACATAAAGATAATTAAATCCTGCTTCTTTAAGATAAGGCAGGACAGCGTAGGGGAATTTAAAGTTATACGATTTTTCAATTTTTTTGCCTTTATCAGTTACTGCTCCTTCAAGATTGCCTATTGAAATACTGCTTTGCTGAAATATTTCAAGCGTGTCGTTAAAAACTTTTTTTAATCCATTATTGGATGATAAAACCCATGATACGCCTCTGCCTGGCATAATATCTCCTGCAAAACTTATCCATGTAATTTTTTCAGGATTTATTTTTGAAGCTGTACTTTCTTCAAGCATAGAGATAATTTTTTCCATCTCTTTGCTTTTTTTTCCCCTGTTTTGATAATTTGAAAATAAAGCTTCTGTTTTTATTTTTAGAGGATAATCAGGATTATCAGGATAGTATCCTTCAATAGCAACAGCTTTTTCAGGCAGGGAAATTTCATCAATCAGTTTTATTTTATATTTATTATCCTGGCCTGTCCCTGCGCCAGTATTATTTCCAATAATATCGCTATAAGAAACATTTAGTATACTGTCATAAAAGAGAGAGAAAGGAGCATATGCTTTCTG
>JAVBQS010000212.1:0-8205 GCA_031548835.1 Spirochaetia bacterium | reverse complement strand
AAAACATATTTATTCCTTCCTGCTCTGTATATTCTTTATAATTTTGAAATATTTCTTCTCTAGGTTTTTTAGGAATATAGTGTAGTGTGCCTACTGAAAACAAAATATCAAACTTTTCTGATAATCTATATTCTGTTATATCTGCCTTAAACACATTAAGGTTTACGCCAACTTTTTCTGCAAGCTTTTTGGTTTTTTCAACTCCGGAATCAGCTAAATCAAAGGCTGTTACATCATATCCATTTCTTGCAAAAAATATAGCATTTCGCCCCTCGCCGCACCCTATATCCAAAAGTTTTAAATGTTTTACAGGCGGCATAAGTTGTAGGACTTTATAGCATGCAGAAGAAGGCTTAAAACCCCAATAATAATCCTTTTGCTTATAAATCTCATCATAGATGTTTTTCATGGTAACCCTCCACCTCAAAAATTAATCTTTGTAACTTTTTTTAAATAATAGCATGTAAATGTCTATTTTTGGAAATATTACGTTTAATGCTTATGGTATATCCAATATTTCCAGCCTCCTCGTAAAGCAATGCAGGCAACTGCAAATATTTCGTGAACAAGGAATATACTGCCGCAAGCAGAGGGATAATAGGTGGACACCAAGCCTGGCTAAATAAAGTCTAGTGTCAGAGTTGTGTATGCAAATACTTATTAAAGAGGGTAATAGGCTGTCTTTTTCTCAAAACAATAAAAATCTCCTTTCCTGAATTTTATAACTCCGGAATTGATATATCCCATTTTCTTGTATAAATTTACAGATATTGGATTATCTATAAATGCATCAAATCTTATTGTTTTATAATTATTAATTTCAGCATAATTTTCTGCAAAAAGAATCATTTTTTTTGCAATTCCTTTATTTTGCTGTTCTGGATTAACACATAATCTGTGTAAGATCAATGGATTATTATCTTTATATTTCCACTCTATTTGCAAATATTCAGGAGATTGAATATTATTTATTACTTGAATTGCACATAATTCATTAGCATCAAAGTGCCCATACATTGTATTGGATTTAATATCATCAGCAATTAATTTTTCATCAGGATAAATATCATCCCATTGATAAATATTTAATTTTTCCATCCGCAAAATAGCTGATTTATATATATTCATAACCTGATCTATCATTTCAATAGCAACCAGTTTAATCATTATAAACTCCAACTTTAAAACAAATTTTTTATTATTGTGTTAACATTAAAACGCTAAAAGCATACAGTTTATTTGCAGACACATGGCGTATAACGATATATATATCGCATTTTTACTGCTGTCTTAAATCAATAAATATTATTCAATATTGATTCTTGTTTTATAAAAATTTTTTGCTATTTCAATAAGTTTTTCTTCGTTATTTAGTGAAGGATCTTCCAGGATAGAATCAAGCAAAAATTGCAAAACAGAGCCCATTTTGGGGCCTTTGGGAATTCCTGCTTTTGCAGAAAGTATATTGCCGTCAATTTCAAGATTTTTTATTGAAAATGCAGATTCTTTTTCCAATATTGCATTTATCCTGTTTATTAAAGAAAGATCTGCAGGGCATTGATGAAATTTTCCCATCATGCCTCCCCGGTCTGCATATCTAAGTTTTAAAAGATTCTGTATATTTTCAATTCCGACTTTGGAGATAAATCTTCTTATAGCGCTGTCTGTCCAATCTTCTGTATAGTTAAACATATGATATTTAATTAAATGTGTTACCTGTCTTATAACATATTTTGGAAATTTAAGACAAAGCATAATTTCTTCTGCCATTTTTGCAGATACAATATCATGGTTATAAAATGTAGGTTCGCCATCTTTTATATCAAGACATCTTGGTTTTCCAATATCATGAAGCAAAGCTGCAAGCCTTATAATAATATCTTTTTCTGCAAAATCAGCTGCTATAATTGCATGTTCAAATACATCAAATTTATGCATTCCCCTCTGTTTTACGCCAACACCTTCAAGAAGCTGCGGTATTACATAATTAAGTATTCCTGTATCTTTCATAATATAAAAAGCTGTCGAAGGCTTATCTGATAAAAGAATATTTTTTACCTCATCTCTTATACGTTCTGCAGAAATAAATTTTAGCCTTGATGCTTCCTGCGCCATCCCTTTAAGAGTTTTTTCTTCGATTGTAAATTGAAGCTGGGAAGCAAATCTGCATGCTCTTAAAACTCTAAGGCCATCTTCTGCAAATCTTTCTTCAGGAATTCCTATTGCTCTAATTATTTTATCTTCAATATCTTTTTTTCCATTTTGAGGATCTATAATATCTCCTGTAAGAGGATCGAGCGCTATTGCATTTATTGTAAAATCCCTGCGTTTTAAATCTGCATAGATAGAGGAGCTATATGTTATTGAATCTGGATGCCTGCTGTTTGTATAATTTCCATCAATACGGAATGTTGTTACTTCAAGTTCCATTCCGCCAAAGTGTACTGTTACAGTCCCATGGTCAATTCCTGTTGGTATAACAGTTTTGAAAATAGAGATAATTTCATTTGGCAAAGCATTTGTTGCAAAATCATAGTCTGACGGTTTTACTCCGCGCACATAATTTCTTACAGCGCCGCCAACCAGATAACACTGATAACCTGAGTCTTTTAATATTTTACAAAAATGTTTTATCTTTACAGGTATTTGCACTTTACTATTAGTTAACACTTATTATAAATACGATGTCAATAATAAGTAAATATCATAATTATAAAAATAATTTTCCAGCTATCTCATGGAAGAATCTTGGCTTAAATATTATCTCTAAATATAAAAAAACCCCAGCAGGCCGAAGCCAACCTGCCGGGGTGAATTAGCATTAAAACTTTCTTCAAAGCCTGAAGAAATTATTGGAAAAGCTGCATTACTGTCTGGCTTTTCTGGTTTGCCTGCGCAAGCATAGCTGTAGAAGCCTGAACAAGAATCTGGTTTTTAACATAGTCAACCATCTGTTTTGCCATATCAGCATCTCTGATTCTTGACTCAGAAGCCTGAAGGTTTTCAGCACCTACTGCAAGTCCTTTCATTGCATGTTCCAATCTGTTCTGGTAAGCGCCAAGGTCTGCTCTCTGTTTGCTTACTTTCATAAGAGCATTGTCAAGTATAGCTATTGCCATATTTGCTCTGTCTGGTGTTGAAAGAGAAATAAATGTAGCATTTGCAGGCATTCCTGAAGCTCCCTGAATACCAAGGCCCTGAGCTGTCATTGTGCCGATAAATACTCTTTCTCTCTGGTCCATGTTAGCGCCAATATGGAGCCACATACTTGCTGTTACAACATTTTCGCCTGTTTCGCGCGCAAATCTACCGGTAAGCATATTAAGGCCGTTAAACTGCGCATGAGAAGCTATTCTGTTTACTTCATCAACAAGCTGTGAAACTTCAACCTGGATCTGCATCCTGTCTTCTGATGTGTAGATACCATTTGATGCCTGGATTGCAAGTTCCCTGATTCTAAGAAGTATATCCTGTGACTCCTGAAGATATCCTTCAGCTGTCTGTATAAAGGAGATACCGTCCTGTGCGTTCTGTTCTGCCCTGTTAAGGCCTTTGATTTGAGCTCTCATTTTTTCTGATACTGCAAGACCTGATGCATCATCACCAGCTCTGTTTATTCTCATTCCAGATGAAAGCTTTTCAATGTCTTTTTCAACTGCGAAATTGTTGAATTTCTGTGACCTCTGCGCAAACATTGCACTAAGGTTATGGTTAATTATCATATATCCTCCTTGATCTTTTGGCAGACATCCTTGTCTGCAACTCTATTTACTTTTCGGGATAGTTAAAAAAAGCTTTAGAAAAAAATGAAAATATATTAAGCTTTTTTTAATGACAGGATTGATATTTACAGGCGGAAAAGGGCCTCCTCCTAAAAAAGAGGTTTTTAACCTTATTCAGGATATTTCTATAGTTGCAGCAGCTGATTCAGGACTGTTATTAGCAAAAAAATTCAATATAAAGCCTGATTTTATACTTGGGGATATGGATTCTATTAAAAATGCCGACAATATATTGAAGAAATATCCAAAAGAAAGAGTTTTACGCTATAAAAGGGAGAAAGATTTTACAGATACAGAACTTGCATTATCATTTTTGGCAGAAAAGGGGTGCGATAAAACCATAATTATAGGAGGCTGCGGCGGCAGAACAGACCATTTTATAGGTATATTGTATCTTTTTTTCAGGGAAAAACATCCTGATATATGGATTTTAAAGAAAGAAATAGTATGGAATGTTGAAGGAATTTTTTCTCTTGAGACAAAAAAAGGAGAGATTGTTTCTCTTTTCCCATTATCCATAGAAGGATGTAAAATGAAAAGCTCGGGACTTAAATGGGAGCTTGATTCTCTTGACTGGAAGCCGGGCGATACAGGAATCAGTAATATAGCGCTTGGAAACAGGATTGAAATTGAAATGATAAAAGGAAGACTTTTACTTATAAAAAAATTAAAAAAATAGGAATCTAGATGAACCGAAGTGTTTTTGATGAAATGGCTATTTCTATTTCTGAAAAAGAAAGGCGTGATCTTATCAAAAAAATAAACCGCAGCATGAACCTTAATGACCCAAGAATTGAAGAAACAATATATCATGTAGAAATATCAAAAGAAGAAAAAGACAAATACATAAAAGAAGAAATTTTAAAATTAGGTTTTTTTAAAAAACTTATTTTAAAAATTAAAAAATTTCTTTCAGGCAAGACAGAGATAGCGGCATATACTGATATGAAATTTGCTGCACTTAAAAAAACTATTTTAAGAAAATTGCCTGGAATTACCAATTTTGACACCCGCATTATTTCAAAATCATTTGCAGAATATGTATATGTTTTATTTTTAAAAACATCTCCTTTGGTATATCTGTTTGAAGAGTTCTGGAAACAGGGCGATACTTTTCAGAATCTTCTAACCCAGCTTGTTGAATCAAGATTTCCTGGTATTGTAAAAACAATAGATGATCTGTTAAGCGATGAAGATGCAGAAAAAATAATTTTTGAAAAAGAGACAAAAACATCAATAAAAGAAGAAGTTTTAAAACAGTTTAATAATTATGCAAAAAAGGTTTCTGATTCTGTTTTTTATGATATTGAAGAAGAAATTCTTCCTCTTTATTATTTCCGCCCAATTATAGTTTTTCCATATTTTGAATTTCTTAAAGTTTTTGGTTTTAACCCATATTCAGAAAACAGCTCATTTGCTTTTAAAAGCGCTCCTGTTTTCAGCAGCATAGAATATATTGAAAAACTTTATTATGCAATTTACATGGTTCTTAAAGTTATCAGGCCTATTAAAATTAATTCTCTTTTAGCCAAATATTTTTATAAAGGATTTGAGGAAGAAATAGAAGAGGATTCAGACAACCAGGAAGATATTGATTCCAGCCTTAATGATGATTTTGATGAAGAAAAATCAGACACTAATAATCAGTCAAGCAATTCTGATAAAGGTGATGCAGGCAAACTTAAATGGTTTTATAATAGGCTGGATAGCATTTATGATGAAGTAAAAAAAATTAATAAAAAAATACCTCTGGTTGAACTTATTAAATATTACAGAAATGACTATTATTATAAACTTGCTTTTTATGTGCCAAAACTTAAATTAAAAGAACTTTATTTTGCCAATCTTAAAATTCAGGTGCTGGAACAGATAAATGAGAAATATGCAAAAGCAAGAAATTCCATGATTGAAAAAAGTATTGATAAATTTTTCAAAGGCAAACCATTTATGAGATTTCAGCATTTCAGAACATATACCGGGTTTGATTATGAAAAAATGGGAATAGGCTATTTTACAAATATAAGAAGTATGGAACTTCTTTATAACTATCTTATCTATTATTATAATGAAGGAATAAGGCAGATTATTGATATAACAACAAGAACTGTTTTAGGCCAGGATAAAATAACAGCAACAACTTTAATGATGCAAATTTCTACAATAGATGATGCTTATGTAAAAATACAGGATTTTGATAAATCATTAAGTCCTGATATGGATGACGGCAAACTTTTTCTAAGATTAAGATATGGCCTTGGAAATGATACAGCTTATCTTAAAATGTATAAAACTTTTTTAACACAGAAAAATAAGGCTTCAAAAGATATAATACAGCGCTGTATTGAAGCTTTTGATAATATTGTAAGAATCTATTCCGAACTGCTTAACTCTTCTTTATTTGAAATAAAAAACAGCCTTGCAGCTTATTATACTGTGGATGGAAAAAATAAAACTTTCAGGGAATTGCTTGTAGAAGCTGTTGATAATATAAAATATTTTAAAAGCCTGCTGGCGCAGGTTATGAAAGTTGAGGGCGGAAATTAAAACACCGATCAACTAATGTTAATCGGTGCCTGCCAAAATTAATCTATATATTGTGATTTTTAATTTTTACCTTTGTGGTTCCTTGACTTTATTGCTTTCTTTTAAAATATCTCTATCAGGATTAATTTTTAAATATTCAAGAAGAATAGGATATTTTGTAAGAAGCTCTCCATATTTTTCAAGAGTTTCAAGTCTTTTTTCAAGATCTGCTTCTATTCCTGCTGATTTTAGTTCTGATTCAAGCAGAAACTTTTTTCTGTCATTTGAAATTTCCCTGTACTGTTTTTCAGCTGTTCTGTAAAGATTTATATCTGGAAAAGATCTGTCAATAACAACCAGTTCATTTATTTCAATGCCGAAAATATTTGATGTTATTATTGATTTAAGCAAGTCTGGAAAAAATATATTTTTTTCAATATCAGTATTGCTTTGATTACTTTCTGCGCTTGCTAAAAAACCATTTTCAATATGGTTTTTTAGTATACTTTCTATTTGCCTGTCTGTTTCAATAAAAAAATTATCTATACCTGACTGATCAGGAATAACATTATTTCCTTTTTTATTTAAAGATTCTATTATAAAATCTTTACTAAGCGAATATGTTATAGCAAGTGAAATTGAATAAGAAAAATTAGGATTTCCAGGCATGACTTGAGAATATATATTTCCGGAAGGAAGAGTTCCATTTATATTAATATCTTTTTTTCTTGGAGAGTTGTTTATAATATAAATTTTTGAAGTTTTTGGAATAAGCTTTTGCCATTTAAAATGGAATTTTCCTGTTTCAAGAACATTTTTATCATAACCGGTAATTGAAGAGAAAAATACCCCATAACTATTTTCAGGTATTCTTATCCAGCCGAAATATAAGACAACTCCTGCAATCAGAATAATAAGTATCAGAAAAAAAATAAATTTTTTCATTAATTAACTCCAGTTTATAAATCTAGGCAAACAGTAATTTGCTTGATGCTAATTATTGTCTGCATATTGCTAAATCAATAATAGATATTCCGGCTTTGTAATTTTATATGCAAATTACAAGCTGGCCAGCATATTTCAATATTTATCCAATATATTTTTAAGCATGTAAAGCTCTGTTATTACATAATCAGGAGCAATGCCTTTTGTCTCCTCGCTGCCTGTTCTTAATCTTAAAGATCTTTTATCTCCTGCAAAAAGACATGTCTGCATTCCTGTAATGGCAGCCGGTTTTATATCATTAAGCATATCATTGCCGACAAACAAAGTCTCCTCTGCTGTAATTCCTCTCTCTTTTTTTATCTCATCAAGAGCTTGTTCAAACATTGCTTTGCCTGGTTTTGCAATACCGCTTTTATATGAATAATAACAGAGGCTTTTTATAAAGCCAAGCTTAAAAGCAGATTTCTTTAAATAGGCTTCAAAAAGATATTTTGAATAAAATTGGGCATTTGATATTATCCCCATGGGAATTCCTTTATTTGAAATAAAATTTAAAATATTTTTTATCCCTGTCATTGGCCATGTTTTATTAATAAGAGATTCATAGATAACTGCTATTTTTTCAATTTCATTGCTATTTTTTAAAATTCCAAAATCAGTTAAAGTTTCTTTCCATATGTTTCTGATATCAATTTCAGGAGTTTCATTTCCAGTTACTTTTTCTTTTTTATGTTTTTCAATTATTTTTTTATAAAAAAGATTTCCAAACCTGTTTGCATCGCTGTGATTTGTAAGATTTTTTATTTCACATATTTCAAAAGTTTTATAAAAAAAATTGCTTTCCTTTTTTTTAATTGATAATGCTATATCTCCTGCTTCTGAAATAAAAAGTGTTCCATAAAGATCAAAAAAAACAGCTTTTATTGTTTTTTTGCCTGTTATAGCTGCCGGGGCA
>JAVBQS010000227.1:0-4127 GCA_031548835.1 Spirochaetia bacterium | reverse complement strand
TCAATGCCAAGATCAAAACATTTAAGATTATGACATATCCATACCGGAATCATTGCAGTAGGCATTTTCTGAGAATGTCACTTATTTGTGCTATCATCAACTTGGATTTACATGTTTAAGTGGGTTATCGAACAAGTCTAAAACATTTTTTCTCAAATACAGGCCAATGTTAGGCTATATTATTTCGATATTTTTATATAGCCAAATAAATAATCTGATATATCAAAATAAATCTTTTCATAGACCATATTTAGCAACTAAGTTAATATAAGAAATAAGGCAGATAAATATGGAAAAATCAACAGTAGAAGAAATAAGAGAGCGGTTTGATAATGATGTGGAAAGGTTTTCAAATATAGAAACAGGCCAAGTTTCAACAATAGATGCAAAGATAACGCTAGAGCTTATAACAGAAGCTTCCAGCAGGCTTGTGCCTGAGGCAGAAAATCTTTTAGATATAGGCTGCGGGGCTGGAAATTATACATTAATGATGCTTTCAAAAAATAAAAATCTTAATTGTACGCTCCTTGATTTAAGTAAGCCTATGCTTGCTAAAGCATTTGAAAGAGTATCAGCAAAGACATCCAAAGTTACAATATTGCAGGGAGATATTAGAATTGCTGAATTAAAAGAAAATTATTTTGATATTATTCTTGCAGGCGCTGTCCTGCACCACTTAAGAGATGATAGTGATTGGGAAACCGCATTTGAAAAAATATACAGAATACTTAAGCCTGGCGGCTGTCTAATGATTTCTGATTTAATAATACAGGAGAATGAACTTTTAACTAAATATATGTGGGAAAAATATGCAAACTATCTTGAACAAGTAGGCGGAAAGGAATATAGCCAAAAAGTACTCTCTTATGTTGAAAAAGAAGATTCTCCAAGATCAATAACATACCAGTTAAATCTTATGAAAAAATCTGGCTTCAGAAGCACAGAGATATTGCACAAAAATATCTGTTTTGGCGCTTTTTGCGGGATAAAATAAAATATTATATTTAAACAGAGAAGCTTTATATAAAGTTTAAAATTTTTAAGACATAAAAAATAACTCTTTGTAATATTTGAGGAGTTATTTTTTATATTTTTGAAAAATCTAGCCCCTAGGGGAATCGAACCCCTCTTTGAAGAATGAGAATCTCCTGTCCTAACCGATAGACGAAGGGGCCTTTAGGATTTACTGCCCGAGGAGGATTTGAACCCCCAAAGCAAGAGCCAGAATCTTGTGTGTTACCGTTACACTATCGGGCAATATTGTTACATACAAATTGATGTTGCATACAATTTGTATCTGGATAATAAAAAATATATAAATATTGTTTTTATGTCAATATAATAAAATAGTTTTGTTAAATAAAAGCTATAAAGTCGCTAGTATATGTCACAGCAATTACTCCTCTGCCTGAAAAATTTGCTCTCATATATATATGCAGAAATTGGGCTATAAAATTGACCTGTCTAAAGGCAGAACCCTTGCCTGCTCCCTTCCTCAAGCCTTTAGACAGAATTTGGAAGCCCAGGCCTTTTCCAGCATGTGTATATGTATCTTCAAGCATGCAACAGTTTTGTTATTTCATGTGTTTAAAATGTTAATGTATCATAATTATTTTTTCAGGAATAACTGAAATAATTTTTTCGGAAGTGAAAATCCGCAGAGAATCCCCATGACAATTGCTCCTGCTATCATAAGTGTTTCAACACCTTTACTAAATGCTATTGAATAGTTTCCTGCAAAGGTATGATATGCTGTGTAATAAATTCCGGCTCCTGGCACCAGAGGAAAAAAACCAGCAATAAGAAATACAACTACCGGAGCTTTGCAGTGGAAGGAAAACCATCGGGCGCAGATAGTTAGCCCCAGGGCTGCGGCAAAAGATGCTGCTATAATGCTAAAGTCAAAATGCAGAATAATACTATATAGCAGCCATGCAATCCCTCCGACAATGCTGCAGAAGAGAAGCTGCTTTACCGGTGCATTAAATAAAACAGAAAAGGCCAAGGTTGCAAACATGGCCACAATTACCTGAATAGCTATTTCCATTTATCTTATCCCTGATTGCAATAAGGTATACCATAGCCATAGGCTGGTTCCCACTCCGGTTGCAATACAAACTCCTGTGAGCAGAGCATCAATAAGATGAATACTGCCGGAAAGGAAATCCCCATTGAAAAATTCCCTTATTGAATTGGTGAAAGCAACTCCGGGAACAAGCACAATAATTGCGCCAATAATAATATGATCCAGAGAAAGGTTTTTAAACAAAATAGTTATTGCCAATGCAATTACTGTAATCAGAAAACTGCCTATGATTGTAGGCACATATCGTGATATATATCCTTGGCCATATAAACTAAGAAATATCTGTAGAAAAATACCGCAGATTGATGCAGCAAGGCAATCAAATAGTTTGCCTCCGAAAAGATAACAGAAAGACCCGCAGGCTAAACAGGATGCTGCTGCCTGAACCCAGACCGGCAAAAAAGGAATATGTGAACAGGATTCCAGCTCTTTTTCATATAATTCAAATTTTTCAAAATCAGCTTCAGCAGCTATTTTCCTTGACAGTTCATTGACAGCAGCAATAATACTTAAGTTAGTTCTCTGTGCCGGCACATTCCTGAGCGCAAAAAAATTCTGATCCATTCCTTCATTCAATGTAACAAAAATGCCGTTTGATAATACATAAAGGGAATAATTCTTAAGTCCGAAAGCAGAAAGGATACGGCCGATAGTTTCCTGAACACGGAAAATTTCTCCGCCGTTTTTGAGCAATATCTCTCCGGCAGAAACAGCAAAGAGCAGAATCTTCTGCTCTTTTTTCATAGTTATAATACTGCTATTCTTTATCATACTCTACAAGAGTTGTTATTTTATATCTGGAAAGATTTTTAGTATAATTAAAAAAAGGAAGTCCAACTACTGCAAAAATTTCTTCTATTTTTGCACCTGCCGACTCAATCAATTCGCAGGCAGCGCAAACTGTGCCCCCTGTTGCAATAAGATCATCAATTACAAGAACAGTTTCTCCAGACAACACATCAGATTTATGAATCTCTATTGAATCTTCTCCATATTCAAGAAAATAATTTTTTTTAATTGTTTCGCCAGGAAGTTTATTTTTCTTTCTTACAAGAGTTACCGGTATGCCAAGATGATATGCCAGCGGAGAGGCAAACAGAAAACCCCTTGCTTCAATAGCAGCAATTCTTTCTATCTTTTTGCCTTCATATAACTGTATCATCTTTTTTATGCAGTAGTTAAATGCCTGCGGATTTACAAGAAGTCCTGTAATATCATAAAACAGCACTCCTTTTTTGGGAAAATCTTTTACTTTTCTTATAGCATTATCAATAACTTTTTCGCCTGTCATCTACCTGCTCCTGATATATTTTTCATCTCCAGAAATTTGTTTGCTGCATCGGAAAATCCGTTTTCATTATTTGATTTTACAGTAATAAACTCATTTTTAAGTTCATCAGGCGCATTTCCAACAACAAATGCATTTTTTACCCATTTCAACATATCGAGATCATTAAAATCATTTCCCAAGGCTGCAATACAATTATAATTTACAGATGATAAATCAGCAATTGTTTTTATGCCATGGGCTTTTGAAACTCCTTCAGGAAATATCTCGATCCATAATGATTTTTTATCTGTAGGCGAGGTTGCCCTTATTATATGAAGGCCTTCTGTTTTTTTAAGTTTATATTTTAACTCATCATAAATTCCTGCATGAGCTGATAAGTCTTCTGATGGAATTATTACAACAAACTGGCATGCTTCTTCCATATCAGCTATTTTACTATCATTCCATTTTTCACAATAACTTGAATAGATACTGCATCTTTTATCAAAATCGTTTGAATTGAGCGATGATTTGTAATAATAAAAATGATGATTGTCAGGTATTTTTTTATGAAGCATAAAATCGCATCTGTTTTCTTTTAAAATTTTTACTGTTTGTTCTATCTGGATTTTATTAAGCGAATAGGATTTTATAATTTTTTTATCTTTCCATTCAAGAATTCCAGCGCCTGAGGAGAAAATAAGATAATCAATTGGAAATTCTTTTGGTATAACTTTTAATGCAGAATAAAAAGATCTTCCTGTTGCAATA
>JAVBQS010000021.1:0-19851 GCA_031548835.1 Spirochaetia bacterium | reverse complement strand
CAGTATTGTGCAGAAAGTTTTCCAATTATAGGTTCAATAGTTATATATGGAATACAGAAATTCATCATACCTTCTACTTCGCCTACTTTGGTTTCAAGAGTAACAAGCACAACCATTTCTGTAGGAGGTACAATCTGGGCAAACTGCGGGTTTGTCTCAATCTGGCCAAGCCGCGGCCTCAAGTCAACAACCTGGCTCCAGGCTTCTCTCATATTTCCCAGAATTCTTACTATAACGCCTTCCATTACAGATGATTCAATATCTGAAAGTTCCCTGTTTATTTTTGTCCCTTCTCCCTTTCCTCCAAACAGCCGTTCTATTATAGAGAAAGTTACAGAAGGGTCAATTTCAAGAATTGCAGATCCTTTTAATGGATCCATATTTATTACAGCAATTGTTGTCTGGTTTGGAATTGATCTTATAAATTCCTCATATGTAAGCTGGTCTACAGAAGCAACATGGACATGAATAAGGCTTCTAAGCTGGGCAGAAAGAGATGTTGTGGTAAGGCGCGCAAATGTTTCATGCATTATAGATACAGTACGAATCTGTTCTTTTGAAAATTTATCAGGCCTTTTGAAATCATATATTTTGATCTTTCTTTGATCATTAACATGAGAAACTTCTTCAGATTCCACATCGCCTGATGTGAAAGCAGTGAGTAACTGATCTATTTCGTTTTGTGATAAAATATCAGTCATACAATTTCAGATGGCCTGTCCTTTTTTAAAATTCAACAATATTGAAATCAGTAAATATTACATCCTGAATTCTGTCATTGCCGCTTAACATTATATTAAGCCTTCTTTTTAACTCTTCCTTAACCTTGGGTTCATAACGGGGTATAAGGTCTTTTTCATATTTTTCGCCGAAAAAAACACGTATTTCATCCCTCAATTTTGGAGTTTTATCTATAAGCTCCTGGTGCAAAGTTTTTGATTTTGCATTAAACCCTACCGATACTTTAATAATTATCATTATACGTCTGTCAAGATCAGCAGTTCTGGCTCTTATCTCGCTTGTGCCTATATCATACCACTGTAAGTTTGGAAGTGTATTTCTTAATTCTTCGGTATCATAGTAATAATCAGGAGTACTTGATACAGGATTCATTATTTTTATTGTAACAACAACAACTGTAACAATAAAAACTATACCAGCAAGAACTATAGCCATCCATTTGAGTATTTTTATAATAATTGCAGGAAGAAAACCTATTTTTTTCTTTCCTATTTCCTCTTCCGCAGAAGCTGCGCTGGAATTTTCAAGATCCAGATCATAATCGTCAGACATTTTTGTCTCCTGATATATTAATATAGAATTTTATCAAAAATATCTATTATTTGCAAATACTTTATTATAGAAAGGAATGATTAGTAATAGTTAATCATCTTTTCTATACTGCTAATTTTTATAGATTAGCAGGCAAATAATACAACATTGATTAATGCCGGTTACATTAATCACTATTTATAAATGGGCATCGCTTAGAATAATTATATCTACCCTCCTGTTGTAAGCTCTTCCTTCTTCTGTATCATTTGTAGCCATTGGAGCAGTATCTGAAAATCCTGCCACCTGCATGGATTTGTCATCAACATTAAAGTCTTTAAGATAATGTAATACATTGGTTGCCCTGGCTGCGGACAGCTCCCAGTTGCTTCTCCATTTGCCGTTTTCATCTGTCGGAGAGCTGTCTGTATGCCCTTCTATTCTGAATTTTCTTCCTTTCATTTCATCTGATTTCATCAGATTTGCAATATTTTGTATTGTGCGCCTTGCTTCATCTATATTTAACTCTGCGCTGGCAGATCTGAAAAATGCATCAGCAGAAAGAGAGATAACGACCCCTCTTTCATCTTCTGTTACTCTGACCATTTTGCTCCTGATTTCAGGCTGCAATAAGGAAACAGCAAGTCTTCTCGCCCTGTCAAGAGCTTTTCCAGACTGGCGGGAAGGCATAGACATTATATTATTTCCAAGAGCAGCAAGTTTTCCTTCAGCATCAAGGGTAGTTCCTCCCTGAAGCGCTCCAAGCCCCTGGAACGCAGAAAGGATCAGCCTTAAATCTGATCCATCTACAGTCGCAGTTGTAAACATCATTACAAAGAATGTAAGAAGAAGAGTTGTCATATCGCTGAATGTTGTCATCCATTCAGCCGGCCCTTCTGGAGGACATTTCTTCTTTTTTTCCCTAGGCATATATTTCTCCCCTATTCTCCGGTAGATGATTCAGCTTTAACTGCTTCTCTTTCAACTGGTGATAGAAAAGCTAAAAGTTTTTCTTCAACCATTCTTGGGTTATCCCCGGACTGGATTGAAAGAATTCCTTCTATCATAATTTCCTTTATCATTACTTCATCGCCATTTCTGTCTTCAAGTTTGTTTTTTATCGGAGCGCACACAAGATAGGCAAATATAGCTCCATAAAATGTTGTTATAAGAGCAAGAGCCATACCTTTACCTACTGCAGACTGGTCTCCAAGGCTTGCCATCATCGCAATAAGTCCCTGAAGTGTGCCAATCATACCAAAAGCTGGCGCAGATTTTGCCCAGTCATCATAGAGTTTTGCTCCTGCTGCATGTCTTGCTTCTATTTGATTAAGTTCATTATAAAGAATATTTCTAATAAGTGTAGGATCAGTGCCATCTACAACAAGTCTTAATCCTTTTTCAAGAAATTTATCCTCAAGTTCATCAAGGCTGTCTTCAAGGGCAAGAAGCCCTTCGCGCCTTGCCTGTTCTGAAAAACTTACAAGAGTGGAGATAAGTTTTTCTTTTTCATAATTTTTTAAATTAACAGCAATTTTTCCATATTTTAATATATTTAAAACTCTTGGCAGAGGACTTCCAACCATAAGCGCGCAGAATGATCCACCTATTACCATAATAGCAGAAGCAGGGTCTATATAAAGGCCCGGCGCTGCGCCGCTTAAAAGCATTGAGCCTATTATAAGAACAAAACCTAAAATTATTCCGCCGACTGTTCCTAAATCCATAAACGATTACTCCTCGTTTTTTAAACAACCTATTAGCTGCCTATATTTTACAATTCTGTCAAAAACAGATTGATAGTCCTCCCGGACTATCAATCTTTTACCTGAAAGCATTACTAATGTAGTATCAGGATTCAACTCTATATATTCTATCTGATGCGGATTAAGGTAATATTCTTCTCCATTAAGCTTTGTAACCTTAATCACTTATTTTACCTTTCAGGTTCCTGCATATCATTTTTTATTTTACCTCTTAAGTGTTATGCTTATCTTTTAAGGGTAAGCAACTCCTGAAGCATCTGGTCTGCAGTCTGGATTGTTTTTGAATTTGCCTGGAAACCTCTTTGTGTAACAATCATATCTGTAAACTGTTCAGACAGGTCTACATTGCTCATTTCAAGAGTTCCTGCTATAAAAGTGCCTCTTCCTGCAACGCCTGAAACTCCAATATCAGCAAATCCTGAGTTAGTTGTTCTTGCAAACATTGTGTCTCCGACTTTTTCAAGCCCGCCTGCATTAACAAAATTTGAAAGAGCTATCTGCCCAATAGTCCTGTTTGTTCCATTGGAATAAACACCTGTTATTATACCGCTTGAATCAACCCTAAAACTTTCAAGATATCCAAGCGCATATCCATTTTGCCAAAAAGCTTTTGTTGAGCTTCTTTCAGCAAACTGTGTTATTGTATTTTTTGCGCTTCCTATTTCGCCAAGTGTAAGATTAAAAGTCTGTCTTACTGCTGCTTCGCCTTCAGGAATTGTTGTTTCCGGAACATTGAAAGAAACAGGTATCTGGAGTATTCCCTCATTGATAACATCGCCCTGTTCATCTTCTGCAGATAATAATAAACCATCATTTCCAAACTGAACTATAAATGTGTTAGCTTCGTTATTTACAGCTCCAATATCAAGAGTTGTCTGGGTATCAACTTCTGCATTTCTGTCTATAAAAATCTGGGCTCTCCATCTGTTTGCTTCACCGGGAAGTTTTGTAAAATCAATACTCATTATATGTTTGTTACCGAAACTGTCATAAATAGTTTTATCTATTGTCCAGGTATTTTGCATTGTTTCGCCAATACCTGCGCCTTCAGGAAGCTCAAGTAATCTTTTATCAAGATTACATGCAAGCATAACTTCTGTTGTTGCAAATGCAGGATCCTTGCCCCCTACAGGTATTATAAGATCGCCAGGGTCTGCTGATGTATTTAAAACTTCGACTCCATCTATATCCTGCGCCATCCAGCCCTGTACTCTTAATCCATTTGAAGGATTAACAAGAGTTCCGTTTTCATCTATTCCAAATGCGCCTGCGCGTGTGTAATATTCCTGTTCGCCTTTTCTTAAAACAAAAAAACCGCTTCCTTGTATTGCAACATCTGTAGCAACACCTGTGCTCTGCAAAGAACCCTGTGTATGAATAGTATCAATAGCTGCAACTGTCATTCCAAGCCCAACCTGTTTCGGGTTTGTTCCGCCAAGTTCTTCTGTCGGCCTTGCTGCTCCCTGCAATGTCTGGGCAAGCATATCCTGGAAATTAACCCTGTTCTTTTTATAACCAATTGTATTTACGTTTGCAATATTGTGTCCAATAACATCCATTCTTGTCTGATGGTTCTGAAGTCCTGAAACACCTGAATATAATGATCTCATCATAAGATTTGCCTCCTATCTGCCTTTATCTATTCCTGTCTGATTTTCTCTATTCTTGACATATCATAATATTTTCCATTGATAAGAAGCTGGGGATATTCATATCCTGATACTTCTTCCACTTTTCCTGTAATTACCTGATCTCCATCAGTAACTTGTACAGTTTTTCCAATTAAATTAATTGCCTGGTTAGATGCAAGTACATTTTGAAGCTTTCCGAATTCCCTGCTCATATTTGTCATCTGTTCCAATGATGAAAACTGTGCCATCTGAGCTATGAATTCCCTATCTTCCATTGGTTTTGTAGGATCCTGATGTGTAAGCTGTGTAAGCAGTATTTTTAAAAAATCATCTTTATCAAGCTGATTTTTAAATGTTCTCTGCTGTGATGCGGCAAGTGTTTTATTAAAACTATCAACCTGCATCTGTATTTTACTTTTCTCAAGATCTGTCATTGTACTGCTGATATCCACCCAAAGCCTCCATTTTTTAAATAACCCCGGCATGGCTTACCTTGTCAGGATAATAAGGGGTATTTCTCCCCTTTGTTTACTCACTCAGGTCTCATGTGCATGTAAACACGCCATCGACTCTTGCTTAATTCCTAAATAACCATATCCACAAGCCTGTTTTCTGCTAACATATTTCTTACAACTGTATGCTGATCAATTTTTTCAATCTCTTTTAATGCATGAATTCTCTCATTTTCTACAGGTTGTCTTTCTTTGCTATTCTGTTCTCCGCCTACAGATACATCAATTGTAGCAGAGGCATAACCGCTTTCTTTAAAATTTTTAATAAGGTTTTCTATATTATTTTCAAATATTTCTTTTACACTGTTATTGTCGACTATTATTTTGCCTGCTATATTATTATCTTCAAGCAGAAGCTTTATTCTTACATATCCAAGGCTTTCAGGTTTCATTAATAATCTTATCTCGCCTGCATTATCTTCTTTAAGTATTATATTTGCATTTTTAACTATTTCTGTATTTCCATTTTCCCTAAGGTAATCAATAAACTGGCTATGAAACACAGGCGATCCTTGTCTTGATGATATCAGGCTGCTGTCAAGCTGCTGAAATTTGCCTGATGTTAACTGTACCTGTGAATTGGAAGATAATTCTTTTAGTTCTGCATTATCTGAGTTTAAGTTATTATTTGAAAGTGTAAATTTATTTGACTGGGAAATTTCAGAAGTTTCTTTTTCAGAAGATAATTTTGATAATTCTGCTTTTTTTGCATTAGAGCTTTTGCGTAAATCAACAATTTTAAAAAACTCTTTTTTTTCTTTCTCATTTTTAAGATTATTTTCTTTTAAGTTTATATTTCTCTCAATGCCATTATTTTGATTAGCATAATAACTTAATAAATTAAAAATATTTTTTCCTTCAGAATTTTTTTCAAATAACTGGGATAAAATATTTTTTGCAAATGATGATTTTTCTTTTACTGCTGTTTTATCACTTCCAAGTTCTGCATTTTCAAGATTTTCGAATGAAATCTTTGAAACAGATTCTGCTTTCATAAAAGAGTGTCCCGGAAAAAAGTTATTTACAGCATCATCCTGTTTAATATTTTTAGTTTTATCTTTAACACTATTGTTATCTGAATCATTAGCTATATTAATTTTATCTGAAAGAGATTTCTTTATTTGTTTTTCTGCCTTTACATTTTCTGCTGCTGCAATTTCTGCAAGATTTTTTATATCCTGTTTTTTTATATTTTTATTTTCTGCTATTTTGTCTGATAAAATATTTTCAAATGATTTTAAATCTTTGGAATTTAGGGAATTATTTGAAAGTGATTTTGATTTTTTACCAAGATGTACCGTTTTATCATTAAGAGTAGTTTTTGCTTTTTTATTAAGCTGCATGGCGCCTGAGCTGCCAAAATATTCAGGAGATTCAAACTCTTTTTTTACAGCAATTTCCACAGACAAATATTGCTCCTTTAAAATACCTTAAGCGCCTGTTTCATCAGGCTTAATTGACATTTTCCGCTGTATTGCAGCTGATCTTTCAGGAGGCATTAGCGATAGCCAGTAAGCAACAAGCGATGCTTCACCAGACTCCTGCGCAATCCTTTCAGTAACTCTTAAAATATCAATAATATCCTGATCATTCATTTCAAGCAGAATATCTTTTGCTTTTACAGGAGGCATTCCTGTAAGATATTTTGATGATTGCTCAAGGTTTGCTATTTTATTTTCGTACAATCTTGTCCGCACGTTAAATGAATTTTCTCTTTCTGCAAGAGCTTTTTCTTTTTCATCAAGTATTTCAATTTTTTGCTTTATTTCTATTTCATATTTAGCAAGTTCTTCGTTTTTTTTATTAAGTTCTTCTTCTTTTATGTCGAGAGCTTCTTTCATTTTGTTATATCTTTCCTGTTCAAGAAGAAAAACATCATCTTTATTTTCAATTTTTAGTCCCTTTTCCTTATTTACCAATGAATATAAAAAAGCAATCTGTTCTCTTGCATTTATTATTCCAAGATAATCGAACCATACTATTCCGCCGAAAAACAGAACTATAATAAGTAATATTAAAACAAAAATCCGGAGTCCTGCACCTGCATCGCTTCTTAATCCCATATTTAAACCTCCTGGACCTTTTTAAAACTGCTATTTACAATATCATCAAGAGTCCTCGAATCTCTTGAAAGCTCTTTTCTTTTATGTTCATAAGCTTTTTTTTCTTTAAGCTTTTCAATAACTCTTTTATTTTTAAGAGCTTCCACATATTCTGCTCTTTTATTTTCCCTTTCTATATTTATCGGTATAAGTTTTTTTTCCAGATCAGATATTTTTCTGTCAATTGCAGAGATAAGTGATTCATCATAAATAATTGAATAAACATTATTGCCTGCATTGCTGAATCTTGATTCCATAATCTGTTTCTTCTTTTTTCCAAGATCTTCAATGTTATTTACTATTTGTATATATCTTCCTGTTACTTCAGCAAGTTCCAACGCTTTTTCTTTTTCTTTATATCCTCTTATTTCAAGCAGTTTTTCAAGTTTAAATGCAAAACTTCTCATGTTTTTTCCTCTTCTACAGCTTTATCCCTGAAATCTTCGCTATGCCGACAAAACTTTCTTCAATCTCAGATGTTTCATCAATTTTTTGGGCAAGAAATTTTTTAATTTCAGGCTGTTTTTTAATTGCTTCATCAATTTCAGGATTTGATCCTTTTACATAAGCTCCGACATTTATAAGATCTTCTGCTTCTGAATAGACAGCTATTTTACTTCTTACATATCCTGCAGATTCTTTTATTTTTTTCGGAAGTATTTTATCTGCAATTCTTGAGATTGATTTTAAAATATCAATTGCAGGATAATGGTTTGACTCAGCCATTTTTTTGCTTAAAATAATATGGCCGTCAAGAAATCCTTCTGCGTTATCAGAAACAGGTTCATCAAGGTCATCTCCTTCAACAAGAACTGTATAAAATCCTGTCATTGTGCCGTTAAGCGAGTTTGCGCACCGCTCAAGAAGTTTAGGCATTTCTGTAAAAACAGAAGGGGTATAGCCTCTTGTTGCAGGAGGTTCTCCAATTGCAAGCCCTATTTCACGCTGCGCTCTTGCAAATCTGGTAAGAGAGTCAAAAAAAATCATTACATCTTTTCCCCTATCCCTGAAATATTCTGCAATTGCTGTAGCTGTATATGCTCCTCTTATTCTTGATATTGGAGGAGTGTTTGAAGAAGAGACAACTATAACAGATTTTTTCATTCCCTCAGGGCCAAGTTCATTTTCAATAAATTCATTTACTTCCCTGCCTCTTTCACCAACAAGAGCTATTACATTTACATCTGCATTTGTATTTCTTGCAATCATTCCCAATAGAGTGGATTTTCCAACTCCTGCGCTTGAAAAAATGCCTATGCGCTGCCCTTTTCCCACAGCAAGAATTGAATCTATTGCTCTTACTCCTGTCTGTATCTGCTGGTTTACAGGTTTTCTTTTTAACAGATCCGGAGGAGAGTTAAAAACAGGAAGCTTGACAGCTCCCCTTATTCCGCCTTTATCATCCACAGGCCTGCCCATTCCATCAAGAACACGGCCAAGCATTTTTGAAGAAACAGATATAGAAAGGCTTTTTCCTGTGGCAACAACTATGCTTCCTATTTCTATTCCTTCAAATGAGTCATATGCCATAAGCTGTATTGCATCTTCTTTAAGAGAAACTACTTCTGCCCATACAGGAGGAAGTGAATCATTAATAATAATATAGCACAGCTCGCCCAGAACAACTCTTGGACCAAGGCTTTCAATAAGAAGTCCCTGGACCCTTGTTACTCTTCCGGTAAATTTAATGGGATCAGTATCTTCAAGAATAGATTTATATTTTTCAAAAACAGTGCTCATTCCCCCTCCCCTGGTTTATAGGCACTCTGGAAAAACAGATATAAGTTTATATAAAATCTTCTGTTACATCTGTTTTAGCTTTTATTGGAGTAAGATCAAGAATCTTATCCTTTATTTCATTAAGCTGAGATGAAATCCTTGCATCAATCTCGCCGAAGTCTGTTTCAATAATTGCTCCGCCTTTATCAACAGTAGAATCTTCAAGAACTGTAATTGATCTTACGTTATCAACCATTTTCATAAAATCTTTTATATGCTCGGTTGTAAGTTTAACATCATCAAGGTTTACTCTTACAACAACTTCTCCTCTTGTCTTAAGCTTGCGAAGCGCCTGAATAACATTATTTATTACAACATTTTTCTGGTTTTCAGAAATTACTTTTATTACTTTTTGGGAGATAAGAAGAACAAGATTTACAAGCTGGGTTTCAGATTCTTCAATAATTGCATTTCTTTTTTCAATTGCAGTATTTAGCACTTGATGAATTTTTTCTATAAGCCTCTCAACTTCTCCTTTGCCTGATTCAAAACCTTTTTCTATTCCGTCTTTATAGCCTTTATCATATGATTCTTTTTCTATTGATGAAGCTTTGTCAGCAGATTCTTTTATTAGCTGGTCATGTTTTTCAGAAGCAGTTTTTGCTGTTTCAGATGCCTGGTCAGATGCTTCCTGTATTATCTTTTGCGCTTCATTTTTTCCTTTTTTTATCTCTTCAAAAGCGCCCTGTTTTGCTTCTTCAATAATTCTTACAGCTTCTCTTTTTGCATTTTCAATCATTTCAAGCTTTTCTTTTTCCCATGTTGCTTTAAATGCTTCAGCTTCTCTTCTAAGATCATCAGCAGTGGGGCCGCTATATTCTTCTATGTCAGGAATTTCTTCAATTTCTTCAATCTCATTTTTTAAAGGTTCGAGATAAACTGTATTATTGAGTTTATGTACTTCTGAAGAATGAAAAACATTTCTTGCCAACTATAACCTCCAGTTATAACCTTCAGGTAAAATCTCCTAATAAAGCAGATTTTAAACCTACTGCATATTTGCAGCTTTTTAATAACCCTGACATGACAAACCATGTCATGATAAGATTATGCACAGGTTAATTAAATATGTTAATCAACCTATGCTTATTTCAAACTATAAGTTGTTATACAACCATCTCATCTTCACCAGACCTTGCAACAACAATTTCACCTTGTTCTTCAAGTTTTCTGATAACAGATACAATTTTCTGCTGAGCTTCTTCAACATCTTTAAGCCTGATTGGCCCCATAAATTCCATATCTTCTTTAAGAGTGTTAGCAGCTCTTTTAGACATATTCTTAAATATTTTGTCCTGTACTTCATTATCGACAGCTTTAAGCGCTTTACCAAGCTCCTGTTGGTCAACTTCACGCAATACTTTCTGGATTGCCCTGTCATCAAGAAGTACAATATCTTCGAATACAAACATTCTCTTCTTGATTTCTTCTGCAAGTTCAGGATCTTCTTCTTCAAGAGATTCTATTATTGTTTTTTCAGTAGACCTGTCTACCCTGTTAAGTATTTCAACAATGCTTTCAACACCGCCTGCAGATGTATAATCTTCGCTTGAGAGCGTAGAAAGTTTTTTCTCCAAAACTCTTTCAACTTCACGCAGAGTCTCAGGCGAAGTTCTATCCATAGTTGCAATTCTTCTTGCAACATCAGACTGTGTCTCATGCGGAAGGCTTGAAAGAATAATTGAAGCTTTTTCTGGCTCAAGGTAAGCAAGAATAAGCGCAATTGTCTGCGGATGTTCCTGCTGTATAAAGTTAAGGAGGTGTGTAGGATCAGTTCTTCTTATAAAGTCAAAAGGCCTTATCTGGAGAGAACTTGTAAGCCTGTTAATTATATCTATTGCTTTCTGGCTTCCCAGGGATTTTTCAAGAAGCTCTCTTGCATAATCTATACCGCCGCTTGTTATAAAATCCTGGGCCATCATAAGTTCTTTAAACTCAAGAAGAACCCTGTCTTTATCTTCAGCTTCTATAGTTTCAAGGCGCGCTATTTCAAATGTAAGAGCTTCTATTTCATCTTCCCTGAGATGCTTAAATATCTCTGCAGATATTTCAGACCCTATTGTTACAAGGAAAATAGCTGCTTTTTGTCTTCCAGTAAGCTCTTTTCTTACGCCGCCGCTTTTCTTTTGCGGATGAGGAGCAGGACTTGCTGATGGTACTTTACTCATACTATTCCTCCAACAACCATGTTCTTATTAGCTGGGCAACATCTTCCGGATGTTCCCTGGCCATATTGATGGCCATTTCCTGCATTTCAAGCCTTGCCCTGTCTTCGACAGACATTTCAACGCTAACCCCATCTTCTTCAGCGCTTCTAAGCGCAGCTTCGCGCATAGCCTGATGCTGTCTTGCAAGCTCTTCTTCCCTGAGTTTTCTTCTTCTTTCAATAGCTCTAAGAACAATTCTAAATATTATAAAGAATGCTACCAGCAGCAGAAGTCCTATAACAGAATAGGTAATTATCTGTTTAACTCTCATGCGGGCGCGGAATTTTTCATCATCAACCTGAAACTGTTTTGTTCTGTCAAACTGGAGCGACTGAACAGTAACAGAATCACCCCTGCCTCTGTTATAACCTACTGCATGTTCCACAAGTGTTCTTGCTTTTGCAAGATCATCATTATTTACAGGCGTATATGTTCTTACAATACTTCCATCTCTATTGAGTTTTACCTGGCCTTTATCATCATATTCCCATTTCCAGAGCCCATCTACTGCAACTCCTACAGTTACACGACTGATAGACCATGGGCTTCTTTCTTCATGAATATTTCTTTTATTTACAACTTCATTTTGTATTACATTATCTCTTGAATATTCTCCAACCATTCCTTCAAGATCTTTATATGCGGGAGGAGTCTGGCCTTCTGCTCCAGGAGGGCCTTCAGGGTTAAATCCTGTGCCCCTGAATTTTTCATTAACAATATTTTTTGATATTGTTATGGAAGGAATAAATTCTGATTCATCATATGGTGTTAAAGGATTGTCTGCCCTCATTGTAATTGGATAGTGTTCTTCTGTGTCAATTTTTCTTTTGCTCATATCAAGGTTAATATCAATATTAAGTATCTCAACCCTGTCCTGTCCAAATATCTGTTTTAAAGATAGAATAATTGCATTCTTATATTTTTTTTCAAGATCAGCTTTTATTTTAAGTTCTCTTTTTGTAATTTCAATTCTATCAATTTCTGCAAGACCAGTAAAATCATTTAAAACATTTCCATGATTATCTGTTATTGTAATATAATCATCTTCAAGGCCGCCAACTGCAAATTTAACAAGTTTTACAATACCTTGTAATTTTTTTGTATTTTCTGTTATATCAGAGCCTGGTTTGGGCGTTATTATTATTGATGCGCTTACTTTTTTCTGATCTTCAACAAAAAGTTCATTTTCAGGTAAAACAAGAGTAACTTTTGCAGAATCAACATCATCAAGAGATTCAATATGAGACCTAAGATTTGAAGTAATTGCACGGCGCAAGTTTACATTTCTTTCAAAGTCAGTTACTGTCCATCTTTCCATTTTAAAAACATCCCAGGGAGATGTGTTAAGAGGTATTAAATCTTCTCTTGCAAGTATTGATATAACACGCTGGGCTATTTTTGCATCTCGCACATAGATCAATCCTTCCGGCGTTATTTGATGGTAAATATTTTCTTCATCCATTCTGACTGATATTTTGTTTATGAGATTTTCATCTTTAATTGGTGAACTAAGAACAGTTACCATTCCTGGAGAACTGCTGTAGGCAGCAAGCATTATAAATGCAGTAATTACAACTATCACAACTGCGATAATAATAATTCTTTGGACTAAAGTAACTTTAGTCCAGATGCTGGCTAATTTGTCTAATATTTTTTTTAATTGCTCTTTCATTTCCCCTCCCAGTGAAACGAACAGTCTGGCAATAGCTGTAAAATAAATTATCTACCAGACAGCTATTGACGTACAACTTCTTCTATTAGTTCAGATTATAATTATCTGAAACTTAAAATCTCCTTATAAGCCTGAATTGCTTTATCAACAACAGCTTTTGTAATTGCAAGTGCAGAATTTGATTTTGCAATTGCAATTGTTACATCATGAGCATCTACACTGTCAGGGTCTGTAATCATTTTTACACTTAAATCATTTGTGTCCTGCTGCAGTTTATTAACACCATGTAGTGCTTCAAATATTTTATCTTCGAAAGTAGAATTCTCTTTTTCAAGACGTCCTGTAGTATTGCTTAAGCGACCTGAATAGTGTCTTGGATCTGTTGTTTTAAGCATAACTTTCTGGCCTGAAACCTGATCAAAATTTAATATTTCCATTTAGCCCCTCCCTATTTTCCTATTTCCATAGCTTTCATAAACATGCTTTTTGATCCATTAACCATTGCAATATTTGCTTCATATGATCTTGTGGCTGATATCATATCAACCATTTCATTAACTATATTTGTATTTGGATATTCAACATATCCTGTTCTTGGCCCTGTTTGTATAGCATCAGGGTGTGTTGGATCATAGACAAGCCTTGGCTTTTCATCCATATCTTTTTCAATTTTTACAACTCTTACGCCCTGTCCAACTCCATTATCAAGATAAGCTGGTAAAAATGGACTTTTCCAGTATGGCTGGGATACTTTTGGCCTAAAAATAACTCTGCTTCTTCTAAAAGGTCCGCCTTCCGGAGTTCTTGTTGTATTTGCATTAGCTATATTATCTGAAATTACATCAAGTCTAAGTCGCTGGGCAGAAAGACCTGATGCAGCAGTATCAATATTTGTAAAAATACCCATCTAAAACCTCCTATCTAACAACCATGCTTATTTGGCTAAACTGATTTGAAACTACCTGTGCAAGAAGCTGGTAATTTAACTGGTTTTTAAGCATATGTATTGATTCTTCTTCAACATCAACATTATTTCCATTAGCATCTGTCTGTGACAGATAATCTAAAACTCTTCTTGGGCCTACGCTCCTGTAATCTACAGGCTGATAAAAAGGTATATGTTTTTCATTTGTCATTTTTGCTTCAATAGCAGGTTTTATCTGTGATTGGAATGCTCTCTTAAGCTCTGATTCAAAATTAACATTGCTTCTTTTAAAATTTGGAGTATCTGCATTAGCTAAATTATCTGCTATTACATTTCTCCTTAACATTGAGACATCCAATGTTCTGTGAATAATATCAACTACTCTTCCATAACTGTTATTTAAAAACATAACCTACTCCTAAAAGACACCTTATCTTAAATATCGGCGACTTGCTTCGGCCCATTAGATTTTTCACAAAATGTACCTGCTTAAATCCTGATCTTCTATAATACCGCCCAGTTTTTCATCTATATATGCCGGTGTTATTGTAATTATCTGGCCTTTTAATTCACCTGCCTCAAAAGAAACATCTTCAAGAAGATATTCCATTATTGTATGAAGCCTTCTTGCTCCTATGTTTTCAGTCCTGGAATTAACTTCCTGTGCAAGATAAGAAATTCTTTTTACAGCATCTTCTGTAAATTCAAGTGTCACGTCTTCTGTTTTAAGAAGTTCTTTATACTGTTTAATAAGAGCATTTTCCGGCTGAATAAGAATTCTTTCAAAATCTTCTGCCCCAAGAGCTTCAAGTTCTACTCTTATTGGAAATCTTCCCTGAAGTTCTGGAATAAGATCAGAAGGTTTACTCATATGGAAAGCTCCGGCAGCTATAAAAAGGATGTGCGCTGTATCTATCATTCCATATTTTGTATTTACTTTGCTTCCCTCAACAATAGGAAGAATATCACGCTGAACACCTTCACGCGATACATCTGCGCCGCTTCTGTTTTCCTTTCCTGCAACTTTATCTATCTCATCGATAAATATTATTCCCATTTCCTGTACACGTTCCTTAGCAATATCAGCAGCTTTGTCTGTATCAATTAACTTATCTATCTCTTCATTAAGAATTACTTCTCTTGCATTTTTTACAGTCATTTTTCTTTTTTTCTTCTTATTGCCGCCAAGAATACCTGCAATTCCGCCAAGATTTAAATCCATATCTTCAAAATTTGTGCCTGAAAATATTTCAAAAGCAGGCGTAGCTTTTTTTGTTACATTGACATCAATTTCTTTATCTTCAAACATTCCCTTTTTAAGCATTTCCCTGAATTTTTCGCGTGTTGATAAAGTTCTTTCATCAATAACTTCAGGAAGAGGCGCACTTGCAGCCTGCTGAGTCTCCCCGCCCTGAGGCGGCATAGGCTTGTTTTTTACCCCGGGAAGAAGAATATCTAATATAATTTCTTCTGTCCTTGTTTCAGCTTCTTTTATAACCTGCTCCCTCATTTCAGCTTTTACCATATTTACAGCAACATTCATAAGATCTCTTACCATTGATTCAACATCGCGGCCGACATATCCTACTTCTGTATATTTTGTCGCTTCTACTTTTACAAATGGGGCGCCGCATAACTTTGAAAGCCTTCTTGCTATTTCTGTTTTTCCAACACCTGTAGGCCCTATCATAATAATATTTTTAGGCGCTACTTCTTCTCTCATTGTTTCATCAAGTTTTTGCCGCCTAACGCGGTTACGCAGTGCAATAGCAACTGCTTTTTTTGCCTTTTTCTGGCCAATTATATATTTATCAAGCTCTGAAACAATTTGTTTCGGCGAAAGCATCTCAAGTTCAAGCATTAATTTCCTCCAGCACAAAATTATCATTTGTATAAATACATATTTTAGCAGCAATTTCGAGTGATTTTAGAGCTATCTCTCCTGCTTTTAGATTTGAACAGTCAAGATAAGCAAGAGCTGCTGCATATGCATAGTTAGATCCTGATCCTATTCCAATTACTCCTTCTTCAGGTTCTATAACATCTCCGGTGCCTGAAATAAGAAGTATTTTATCTTTATCTGCTACCAAAAGCATAGCTTCCAGTCTTCTTAAAATTCTGTCTGTTCTCCAGTCTTTTGCAAGTTCTACCGCAGAGCGGGTAATATCTCCTTTGTATTCTTTTACTTTTGCTTCGAATTTTTCAAAAAGAGTAAAAGCATCCGCAGTTCCGCCTGCGAATCCTACTATTATTTTACCATCATAAATTTTTCTTACTTTTCTGGCATTTCCTTTCATAACTGTATTGCCAAGAGTTACCTGGCCGTCTGCTGCCATTGCAACATTGCCGTCTTTTTTTACAGCAAGTACTGTAGTGCTTCTAACTCTCATTATTTTTTTATACTCCTTAACTTTTTATTATCATTTTTTTCACTATTTAAACTGCCATGAGGATGCGCCATGCGGTAAACCTGTTTAAGCCTTCCTATTCCCACATGTGTATAAATTTGTGTGGCTGAAAGGCTCTCATGGCCAAGCATTTCCTGCACATATCTTATATCAGCGCCTTCTTCAATTAAATGAGTTGCAAAAGAGTGTCTATAGACATGCGGAGAAACTCTTTTTTTAATATCTGCATTATCAGCCATTTTATTAATAATATAGAATAGCCCTCTTTCTGTTATTCTTTTTTTTGCAAGATTGACAAAAACAGGAAATCCTTTTTTTAGTTTAGAACCTGATAAATCTGCAAAATAGCCCAGGAATTCAAAATATTGTTTTAAAGAATCCAAAGCTTTATCGCCCAAATAGACTACGCGCTCTTTTTTTCCTTTACCGTAAACAAGTGCAGAGCTATTATTTATATCAACTTTATCTGTATCAAGTGTAACTGCTTCCGATATTCTGCAGCCTGTGGAATAGAGAAAATCAACAACTGCTTTGTCTCTAAGCTTTGCAAATTCTTTTTTATCTTGATTTGCACCTTCTCTTATTTTTTCTATCTCTTCATATTGAAAATATTCAGGAAGACGGTTTTCCTCTTTTAAACTTTTAACTCTTTCAAAAGGATTAAATAAAACTTTTTTTACTTTAACTGCAAAATCGTAAAATGCTCTTAAAGCAATTATTTTTCTGTTTATGGAAGAAGGTTCAAGTCCTGAATCTTTTAAATAAACAATATAAGCTCTTCCTATATTTTTATCCGGATTATAAATATCTTCATTTTCAGCATTAGCATACTGTTCAAACTGAAATATATCTATTTCATAAGCTTTGATAGTTGCAGGAGAGAGATCTCTAAGATTGCTTATATAAGAGATAAATTGTTCTATCACTCTTCTTCACCTGTATTTTTTGAATTTTTACATTCCTGATTGCTGCATGAATAATATGTCCCTCTTTCCTTGTCATATTTTTCAACCATAAAATATCCGCAATCCGGACATTTTTTTGATGAAGGCTTTATATGGCTGATAAAATCGCATTCAGGATAGTTGGTGCAGCCGTAAAACTCTTTGCCTTTTCCTCCCTGTTTTTTTCTTGCAAAAATTTTGCCTCCGCAGCCAGGCCTTGGGCAATCAGCGAGAGGAATTGATTTTGTATTTTTACACTCCGGAAATCCTGAGCATGCAAGAAAATAACCGAAACGGCCAAGTTTTTTCATCATTGTTTTGCCGCATTTTTCACAAACATAATCTGTCTTTTCATCCATAACTCCCTTTATTGATTCAAGCGTTTCCATAACATGGTCAAGCTGTTTTTTAAATGGAGCATAGAATTCGCCAATCATCTTATACCAGTTTTCTTTGCTGCCTTCAACTTCATCAAGTTTTCTTTCCATATCTGCTGTAAAATTCACATCAAAGATATTGCTGAAAGAGTTAATAAGTATTTCATTTATAATTTTTCCAAGCAGGTTTGGAATAAGCTGCCTGTTTTTTCTTGCAACATAGTGCCTGTCAATAAGAAGCGAAATAATAGGAGCATAAGTGGAAGGCCTTCCAATTCCTTTTTCTTCCAGAGCTTTTACAATACTTGCATCAGTATATCTTGCAGGCCCCTGTGTAAAGTGCTGTTCCGGTTTGAATTCTACAAATTCCAGAATATCTCCCTCTTTTAAGGAAGGTATTTTTTCTGTCTTTTCTTTTGTCGCAAGCATTTTTAAAACTTTCTGATATCCTTTTTCTTTAACCTTGGTCATATTTGACCTAAAAAGAGATTCCCCGCACTCTATATCAACTGTTGTAGTTTCAGTAACTGCATTTTTCATCTGTGATGAGACAAATCTTTCCCATATTATTGTATAGAGTTTAAGCTGGTCTTTTGTAAGATAATCTTTTACATAATCAGGCGTATAGTGCGCATAAGTCGGCCTTATAGCTTCATGCGCATCCTGGGCCTGTTTTGAAGGCGAGTAGTTAATAGGATTTTCAGGCAGTTCGGCAGAATAGTTTTCTTCAAGAAAACGCCTTACATCTTCTATAGCCTGGCTTGAAATTCTTGTTGAGTCTGTTCTCATATATGTTATAAGGCCTACTCTGCCTGATCCTATATTTATACCTTCATATAACTGCTGTGCAATCTGCATTGTTTTTCTTGATGTAAATGCAAGCCTGTTTGCAGCATCCTGCTGAAGTTTGGAAGTTGTATATGGAGGTTTAGGCTGGCTTTTTTTCTCTGTTTTCTTAATTTCCTTAACTATAAAATCTTTTCCCGAAAGTTCACCTGTTAAAGTATCTACAGATTTTTTGTCAGGAAAGTTTGGTTTTTCTCCCTTGTTAAGAAAAAGCTGCGCAATAAAATTATTTTTTCCTTTTTTAAGTTCTGCAGCAAGAGACCAGTATTCTTCAGGAACAAAGTCTTCCACCTCTTTTTCACGTTCGCATATAAGCCTTAATGCTACAGATTGCACCCTTCCCGCAGATAGCCCATTTTTAACTTTTTTCCAAAGCAAAGGCGAAAGGTTATAACCTACTATACGGTCAAGCACTCTTCTTGCTTTTTGCGCATTAACTTTGCCCATATCAATTTCCATTGGAGATTTTATAGCTTCTTTTATTGCAGAAGGAGTAATCTCGTTGAAAATAATTCTTTCAATTTTTGAATTAATATTTTTTTTCTCAAGAAAGGTTTTTAGATGATAGGAAATTGCTTCTCCTTCCCTGTCATTATCAGATGCGAGAAGAATATGATCTGCTTTTGCAGCTTTGTTTGTAAGATCTTTTAATATTTTTGCTTTTCCCCGCACAGTAATATATTCAGGTTCAAAATTGTGTTCAACATCTATTGCAATTCTTGATTTTGGCAAATCAATCAAATGTCCTATAGAAGCAGCAACGGAGTAACCGCTTCCAAGATAACGTTCAATTGTTTTGGCTTTTGCCGGAGATTCGACAATGAGTAATGTGTTTGATTTTTTATTATTCTCCGCTCCGTTTTTAGGCATATTTAGCTCTCCTGTATAAAACTCCCTTATAGTTAACTACATAACCATTTATTTCATCTTCAATATTTTTTGTATTATTATAAAAAAAATCTCTAATTATATAATCAGATGAAGAATCATAACCATAATATTTACCTATTTCTGCCGGGTCAGAAAAAGTCAAAGCGCCTTCATTTTCAAGAAGTTTACCTCCATCTCCAAAAGGGGAAGAAAGCCCGGCTTCATGAATAAAAACATCTCTGCCCTGTTCAAGAGCAAAGTCAGCAGTTATAAGAGCTCCTGATTTTAATGGAGCCTGGATAATTATTGTTGCTGAAGAGAGGCCGCTTATAATTCTGTTTCTTTCGGGAAAATGATATTTAAGAGGAAGTACTCCAGGCTCATATTCGCTTATCAAAATTCCGCCTGATTCAATTATCCCTGATGCTGTATTCCTATTTGACACAGGATAAATTTTATCAAGGCCGCATCCCATAACAGCAACTGTAGCGCCGCCTGCTTCCATACTTCCCTTATGCGCTTCGTTATCAATACCAATTG
>JAVBQS010000083.1:0-30654 GCA_031548835.1 Spirochaetia bacterium | reverse complement strand
TCGTTTTGGCGTCTCAGGTAGTATGGGTTCTAATAACGACCATTGGATATCTGATAAACATTCGAACTTACTCATTATTTGAGTATATCAGATTTTTTCTTTTTTTTCCTCTTTCTCCCATTTATGAAATGAGTTCTAGTAATTTTAAAATCCCTTCATTACTGAATAAACAATACTTATAATGCCAAGGATAATTACAACAGCAGCTATAATCTTTTCATATGGTTTAAAAACTGTCGCCGACTTGTTATTGCTTTTTACTGCAATAATATAAAGCGGTATTCCTATAGCATAAACCACGCAGGCTATCATCATATAACTTATCCCTGCAGCATAAATAAGCCATAGGCCATAGATAGATCCTGCAAGTCCTGTAACCATTGCATTTGTTTTACCTGCAAATATTTTTTGTGGATATTTATTTTCAACAACAATTTTGAACAGAAATAATGTACAAAGCAGATAACATGGCAGAGACATGACACTTGTTATGCTTATCATGGTATCCCAGGCATTGCCTGCAAAATAGGAAAAAAATAAAATAACCTGTGTAATAATAGTAGTTGCAAAAAGCGATGGCGCTGGGGCATCGTGTTTGTTTTCTTTAGTAAATATTTTAGGAAATGTTCCATTTTGAGCGGCAACAAGCGGCATTTCGCCAAGCATAAGCATCCATACAAGCCAGGAACTAAGAACAGATATAATTACACCAATGTTCATTAATATTTCGCTCCAGAGTCCAAATTTATTTAACATAATATAAGCAGTAGATGGATTAGCCATAGCGCTGATATCTGTCTGGGAATAAACACCCAGAGGCAGCAGCGATACAATAACATATAACAACAATGTTAAAAGATATCCCCATGTAGTTGCTGTGCGCACCTGTGCCTGGGATTTAGCTCTGCCGGAAACAACAACAGCGCCTTCAATGCCAATAAAAAGCCAGAGAGTAACCAGCATTGTGCTTTTAATTTGAGGCAATATATTTTTAAAACTAAAATTAACTGCAGCGCCGTTACTTGAACCCCAAAAATTTGTTAAAAAAACAGAAAGTTTAAATATTGCAGAAATAGCTACAATAAAAACAATAACTGGAATTATTTTTCCAATAGTTCCTATAATATTAAGAGCTCCTGTTTGTTGAGCTCCTTTTAAAGTTAAAAAAAACATAATCCATGTGATAACAGATCCAATAAGAATAGAAGGAATATTGTTTCCTCCTTTAAAATATGGAAAAAAATAATTTAAAGTATTCATTATTAAAACAGAATAAGCTACCAGCGCAAAACAGTTACATACCCAATAACCATAGGCTACAAAAAAACCAATAAACTTTCCAAATCCTGCTTCGGCATAGGTATAAAGGCCGTTAGTCAGATCAGGTCTTGCAGCTGATAATACTCTGAATGTATTTGCAATAAACCATACTCCAATGCCGGTTACTACCCATGCCAGAATAATTGCTCCTGCTGAAGCGCTTTCTGTCATATTTTGCGGCAGGTTATAAATGCCGCCGCCAATCATGGCGCTGATAACTATGCCAATCAGTGCAATTAACCCAAGTTTTTTGCTTGAATCATTGGACTGGTTGTTTTCATTCGTTTTTGTTTCTATATTATTTTGATTTAAATCACTCATTTTATATTCCTTTTTAGCTTAACGCAAACCGGTAAGCGATTTAAAATCCATAGCCTTTAACCAACCAGATAGATTTATTTCATTTAATGCGCTAAAACCATCTACAGTAATTGCATTTCTTGCAAGTGTTATATATGGCCCTACTGTAATTGCATCGCCTATTTCACCCGGCTTCATTATTACATATGAGTAACCAATATATGTACGGTCAAACAAAACATGTGAATCACGCCCGCATTCAACTACTGACCAAACAATTTCTTTTCTATGCTGATCAAGGAAATCTTTCAGTTCTGCCTCATTATCATTTTTTGTCCAGATGCCTGCATCTTCAATAAAAAGGTCTGCCGCATAGTTGCGGTCATTGGAAATAGATATTGCTATATAAGACCATACGCCGTATGCTTCCCCTTCTTTTAGCGCTCTATCTTTTTTAGGACGGGAAGCAGTTATACCTTTATTGGCGCATATTGTATGCGCTCCTGGAACCAGGTGATATCGCCTGTCTTTTTCTGTGCCAAATAATTCAATGCCTGCATCCAGTAGCGGTTTAGCATCATATACATCAAGGGAAGATTTATTATATTGTTTGACAGAAAAGAGAGGTTTGCTTTTTTCTGTCTCAATATCATCATGGCGCGCGAGATCATATCCCCATATTTGTCCTGCCAGTCCGCAAAACGAAGAAGCAGTTAGCATATTGATCTGACCGATATAGGCATCATTAATTTCTGCACGGTCATATGAAACAATACCATCAATCAGTTCATCATTTGTTTTTTTTATTGTCCCTGTAGAAACTTTCAAGACATTAACATACCCGTTTCCAAAAGAGCCAGGCATACCATAACCATCGCAATAATTGTCGTACGGGCTGATAGCTGTTTTGTCCACATGCGGCGCTCTAATTGGATTTCTTTCATTTTTTGCTCTTGCCAGTTCGCGGTTTCGTCTTTCTTCAATTGTTTTCATTTTTCGTTACCTTCCTTAATTGCCAAATTTAAGCCTTTAATACGAAAGACTTTATTAATAATTAACCAAGTGAGTAATATTTAAATTTTAGGTTATGGAAAGAGCTGATGCAATATTTATTAGTAATTTTATTTGATTATATTATTATAAAATAATCTTAATTTGTTTAGACAAATATAAATTTTACTAAAGTTAGAATTTTGGGTAAACCTTTTGCAAATGTCTTATACTAAGATTAAGAATTTTTCTTACTTGAAAAATTTAAAAAAATAGGAGAAAAAATGAAAAAACTATTTATAATTTTGTTTTCTTTTGGATTTTTATGTAATTCTTTTCTTTTTGCCAAAGGCGGCGGTGAGAAATCATCATCAAGCCAGGCAGATAATGCACAAAAAGATGCAACAACAGCAACCAGCAATGCAAATATATCTGTTTTAAAAGAACTTGATTTTACCAGTAAACAGGATTTTGAAGATGCCCAACGCGGGCTTATTGCTGCTATTCCTGATCTGGATATTAAAGATGCTACAGGCAGATCAATATGGAATATGAAGGATTATGCATTCCTGAATAATGAAACAGCTCCTGCAACAGTTAATCCTAGTCTTTGGAGACAGTCCAGGCTTAACATGAATTATGGGCTATTTAAAGTTACTGACAATATCTATCAGATCAGGGGCTTTGACCTTTCCAATATGACTATTATCGAAGGAAAGACAGGCCTTATTCTTATTGATCCGCTGGTTTCACCGGAAACTGCGAAGGCAGGCCTTGATCTATATTTCTACCAAATTTCCCAAAAAACCGGTAGCAGCAGTTATTTATACCCATTCACATGTTGACCATTACGGCGGAGTAAAAGGCGTTATAAATGAAGATGATGTAAAATCTGGAAAAGTAAAGCTTATTGCTCCGCAGGGTTTTTTTGAAGCAGCCATCAGTGAAAATGTGTATGCCGGCAACGCAATGGGACGCAGAGCTCTATATCATACTGGCGCAATTCTGCCTAAGGGAGAAAAAGGGCAGGTTGATGACGGACTTGGCAAAACTGCTTCCACAGGTGTATCAGGTATTATTGAACCAAATACAATTATTTCACAAACCGGCCAAAAACTGACAGTTGATGGAGTTGATATAGTATTCCTCATGGCTCCGGGAACAGAAGCTCCTGCAGAAATGCTTTTTTATTTCCCTCAGTTTAAAGCAATATGCGCAGCTGAGGATTGTACCCATAACCTGCACAATCTTTATACCCTGCGCGGGGCAGAGGTGAGGGATGCAAAAGTTTGGTGGCAGACACTTAACAATGTAATTGAAATGTGGGGAAGCGATGCACAGGTTATGTTTGCCCAGCATCACTGGCCTATATGGGATAACAATAGAGTAAATGAAATGCTTTCATCACAACGCGATATGTATAAATTTATCCATGACCATTCTCTTAATCTTATTAATCAGGGATATACAATGCTTGAGGTAGGTGAGATGATGAAACTTCCTGATTCTCTTAATAAGCAGTTTTATAACCGCGGTTATTATGGTTCGCTGAATCATGATGCCAAGGCTGTGTACCAAAAATATATAGGTTTCTATAGCGGCAATCCTGCAGATTTATATCAGCTTCCGCCGGTAGATGCTGCAAAGAAATTTGTAGAATATATGGGCGGAGCTTCTTCAATTATAAACAAGGCAAAGAAAGATTATGAACAGGGAAATTACCGCTGGGTTGCCCAGGTGATGAACCAGGTTGTGTTTGCAGACTCCTCAAACCAGGATGCAAAAAACCTTGAAGCTGATGCTCTTGAACAGCTTGGATATCAGACAGAAAATGGCACATGGAGAAATAACTTTTTGCAGGGCGCCAGCGAACTGCGTAACGGTTTGCCTAACTTCACACCTCCTGGAGTTGCAAGTCCTGACACACTAAGAGGAATGACGCCGGAAATGATATTTGACTTTATGGGTATAAGCCTGAATATTGATAAAGCAGCAGGCAAAACAATGGCTATCAATTTTGAGATACAGGATACAAAAGAGAAATATCTTTTAAGTCTGCGGAATTCAGTTTTGATTTATACAAAAAATAAACAAGTCCAGAGCCCTGATGCTTTTATAAGCGTAACTACACGTTCTGTATTTAATGAAGTAGTTGCAGGTATGGCAAAACTGGATGATTATGTAAGTAACGGAAAAATAAAAATTACAGGAGACAAAACAAAATTAACTGATCTCCTTGATATGCAGGATAAATTTAATTTAATGTTTAATATTGTAACACCATAAGAAAAACTTTTTTAAGTTTTGGCAAAAGGGATTCTGGAATATTACTTTAGAAATCCCTTGCCTTTAAAATCAAAAAATATCATTGCTTACAAATAATATAATAGACCTGTTCGATGTTTGCAAAATGACTTTTAACAGAGTTATCGAACAGATCTAATAATTATAAACTTATATAAAAAATCTATCTTTAATATCAGTCTAAAATAAATTAATTAAAATTATAGATCTTATTTTTCATTATCAGTTGCTTCCAATGAATGAAATGCTTTTTTCTTCCAGTGCCCTGATATATAATAAATTCCTGAAATACACACACCTGCAGCCCAGCCTATGCCATAGCACCAGAACATATCATATTTTCCAAAAAAGTGGTCTAGTATATAAGCCATAGGAACACGGAATACAAGCATAGATACAATAGAAGTTATTAGAGGCAGTATTGAATTTCCTGCTCCGCGAAGCGATGCATTTATAATAAAAAGCGATGAAAGCAGCACATAAGGAGGCATAAGCCGTTTAAGAAATTCTATACCTGTTTGTATAACTTCCTCATCAGAACAAAATGCCATCATAAGATATCTGCCAAATATAAGAACCAAAATACTTATAGCAATACATAAACCGCCGGATAAAATAAGTGAAGTTCTTACTCCTGATTTTACCCTGTCCATTTTTCTTGCTCCTATATTTTGTCCTACATATGTGGTAACTGCAGTAGCAAAACTGGTTATTGGCATAAATGCAAAAGAATCTATTTTTCCCACACTGCTATACCCGGCCATAAAAGCAGGGCCGTAACTATTTACCAACCGCAGAAGTACCATGACACCAAGAGAAAAAAGTACATTCTGAATTCCTGCAGGCAGCCCGATTCTAATACTTTGAATAAGTATCTGGGTATTTAGCTGTATTTTACGCAAAGATATAGTAATTGTTTCCACATGCTTGTTTATAAACCAGGTTCCAAAGAAAAAAGAGAAAGCCTGGGATAATATAGTTGCCAATGCCACGCCTGAAACACCCCAGGCAAAAGCAACTACAAAGAGAAGGTCAAGTAAAATATTTAAAATAGTAGCAATAGCAAGAAAGAATAGAGGCCTTTTGCTATCTCCAAGCCCCTGGAGAATGCTGCTATTTATATTATAGCCAAAACTGAAAATTGTTCCTAAAAATAAAATATGCAAATACTCAACCGACCAATCTAAAGTTATTCCCGCAGGTGTGTTCATCAATATAAGCAAAGGTTTTGAAATAATTAATCCAATAATAGTTACTGCTATGCTTGCAATAACCATGGCAATATACATAGTGTCTACTGTATCTTTTACCCTGTTAATGCGTTTTGCTCCGAAAAATTGGGAAATCATAATTGTAGCCCCAAGTCCTATTCCCATAAAAAGAGATGTAAGAAGAAAGAGGATGATAAAGGAATTTCCCACTGCTGCAAGAGCTTCTTTACCTATAAAATTGCCTACAATAATGCTGTCTACCAGATTATACATCTGCTGTAAGACATTTCCTGCAAGCAGCGGCAATGCAAAACGGGAAATCAATTTTAAAGGTTTCCCCTGTGTCATATCTATCATAGAATTGTTATACCTTTTCATAAAATAACTAACAATAGACTTTTAATTTCTATGCAGGGAATTATCAGGAAGCATAGGATTTTAAATAGTTCGTGCAAATATGTAACAGAAAGTTCTGATTGAATCCTGCTCTATCTTTGTATCTTACAGCTCTGTGTAGAGATTTGGAGAAAAAAACAATTGAGTCAATACAAAATAGTGTAGCTTATTTTATAATCTCAAGCTTTACTCTACACCATATTGCATAAATAAATTTTAATTTCTTATTTTTTGCATTAAATTTTTACTGTTGTTTTAATTAAAAATTTGCAATGTTTTTATCTTATTATTAATTATCCTGTCTATTTCCTGTAAAATTTCTTTATGAAGTTTTTCAATTGAATCTATTTGAATTGCTTTTACTGAAAATAATTCCTGGGAATTAATATTCAGGGCTTTTGCAATATTTTCCAGCATTTGTACTGATGGAAATTTTTTTCCTGATTCTATTAGTGCCAGATAGTTTGTGGCAGTTCCTATCTTTTCCGCTAATTTTGCCTGCGAAAGATTAAGGCTTTTTCTATGCATTTTCATATTTGCAATAAGTAAATTTTGAAGATTTGTCATAAATTAAATAATCCTATTAGTTATAGAATTAATTTTTATATACTTAATAGGTATTGACAATTAACCAATAGATTGTTAAATATAAAAAATATAACCAATAGATTGGTATTAATCATATTTAATTTTTATCTCAAAATAATTTCTAAAAGGAGAATTTTATGAGGAAAAAACTATTAATAATCTTATTGATAGTTGCTGTTGTATTTTTGGCTGGTTTTATTGGTTGCTCAGAGCCTGGCGGCGGCAGTAGTAATAACGGGGATGGAAGCGGAAACGGTAATGGAGATGGAGACGGCAACGGAAATGCTGCAGAACATGTTTATATAGCAGGTAGTTATTATAATGGTTCTAAGACAGTAGCTTGTTACTGGAAAGATGGAGCAAAAACAGATCTTTCTTCAGATGGTTCTGATTTTGCTGAGGCAGAGGCGATTACAGTATCGGGAAATGGGGATATTTATGTACTGGGATATTATTATGATAATGATGATCATCATTATGATGTTCCTTGTTACTGGAAAAATGGGGCAAAAACAGATCTTTCATTTCCTGTTGGCACCACTTATCATTCTGCAGGTGATATTGCAGTTTCGTCTGGCGGAGGTGTTTATATAACAGGAAGCTATGATGATGGAGAGAATCATAAACCTTGTTACTGGAAAAATAATGATCCAAGGAGAGATCTTCCACCTCCTGCTGACGGAAGTGCATGGGCATTGGCTATTACAATTTCATCCAGCGGAGATGTTTATATAACAGGATGTTACCCTGACCCTGAAGGAGGTGATAACAAAGCTTGTTACTGGAAAAATAATGATCTAAAAACAGATATTACACCTCCTGCCGGCATTAGCCAGATAGATGATATTATAGTTTCATCTGCCGGAGATCTATATATAACGGGAAGAGACTATTCAGATAAATTTTATTACTGGAAAAATAATGAACCAAAAACAGAGCTTCCGCTTCCTGCAGGCAGTACTGATGGATTGCTAAATTCTATTACAATTTTATCCAATGGGGATGTATATTTAACAGGAAGCTATATTGATGGAGGAAATTATAAAACTTGCTACTGGAAAAATGGAAACAAGACAGATACTCTTGATATTTGGGGTGAATCAGACTTGGCAGTTTCATCTGGCGGCGATGTATATGTAACAGGAAGCTATATTGATGGAGGATCAAGTACAGCTTGTTATTGGAAAAATGGAACAGTTACACCTCTTATTACCGGGGTGGTAGAGTCTTATGCTTATAGAATTTGTATAAAATAATTTGTTACAATTAATTTTTTTGTAATTAATCCTGGCATAGAAATTATGTCAGGATTTTTTTTATTTCAAGCTAAATAATTTATCCAATAATATTTTGTTGCAATATAAGCTAAAAAGCATGAAATGTTGGTTTTATAAATAGTTTTTAAAGTATAAATAAAAAAGCCATCAAAATTGATGGCTTTTTTTACTCCCCCGGACAGACTCGAACTGCCGACCTAGTGGTTAACAGCCACCCGCTCTACCGGCTGAGCTACAGGGGAATGCAGGAATAAACATACATAAAATAATGAATCTTGTCAATTATTTTTGATTATTTTGATTATTTCACTATGTGATTAAATTTATTTTACTGCCGCAGCAGCCACAATTCCCGTCAACAATTCCTTCTATTTTTGTATTATATACTGTTCTTTTGACAATCAAATTCCCGCAAGATGGGCATTTTGTATTAGATTCAATAAAACCTGTATTGCCTGTGTAGACATATTCAAGATATTTGGCTGCAATTGCTGCAAGCTCTGTTACTTTGGAAGGATTTGTCCTTTCTATAGAATATTTATAGGTTGGATAGTAACATGACAGATGGAGCGGGATAGACTTATTTATTGAAGCAATAAAAGAAGAAATAGCTTCAATCTCTTTATTGCTGTCATTTTTTCCCGGAATTATAAGAGTTGTAACTTCTATATGCGCTTTTGAAGCTGCAAATTTTATAAAATCCTTAACAGGCTCAAGTTTTCCCTTAAGCTCACTGCTGTAAAATTTTTCATTAAAAGATTTTAAATCTATATTTAAAGCATCAATATTTTCAAGAACTGCTTCGGCAGGTTTCTGGTTTATATATCCGTTTGTAACAAGGACATTTTTAAGATTTTTGCCTTTAATCAGCCTTGCAGTTTCCCTGATCCATTCAATATGAATAGTAGGTTCAGAATAGGTATAGGCAAGCCCTATTGTATCAGAAGAAGCTGTAATTTCTGTCATTTTTTCAGGAGAAACTGTTTTTGCATTTAAATCAGCTTTTGTTGATATCTGGTAATTCTGACAAAAAGGGCATGATAGATTACAGCCGTAAAACCCTGCAGATAATATCTTTGATCCAGGATAAAAATGGTATAGCGGTTTTTTTTCAATAGGATCTACTGCCAGCGCAGAGATTTTTCCTGCAAATGGTATTATAGGTTTTAGATTGCTGTCATATCCTCTTACATGGCATTTGCCGAATTTTCCTGCTTTTATAATACAGTAATTTGGGCAAAGTATGCATTTTCCGCTATTTTCATTCTCTGCAGGCAGTTCAAAAAAAAGAGGTGTAAGAGTTATTTCTTCTGGTTTGTTATCAAGCATTTTTTTATAAATCAATTATCAAATATATTATTTAACTGCTAATTTACGGTAAATCAATTACTTACATAAATCAGCCAATAGTGACAATATAAATTATACTTCCATTATTTATAAATAACAAAATTTTTTATAGGCTTAATTGTTTTGTAAAATTAAAATCAGAAATAGTTTTTTGTAATAACTGATTGGCATCAAGTTAATTACTGTTTGCCAGAAGCTCTTCTTCTGCTTTTTTATCGAAATAGCTTTTTATAAAATCAGCATTATCTTCATCCATATCTTTAAAAAGCAGGGTTGTATATAGGTCGCTTCTGAAAACAGTGCAGTCTGTTGTTATAATTTTATCTTCAATTTTTATGGAACAATATTCTATATTGCTGCCCCTGTTTAAAGAGTGCGCTATTTTCTCAGGAATAAGCACTGTTATTCCCATCATGGAAATTTCAATTACTTTTCCTGTAACAAGTTCCATTGTTTCAGGATGGTTAAATATAAAGCTTATTTTATCAGATTCAAGCACAAAATATCTTCTATATCTTCTTGCTTCTCTTGGAAGTAAATGGCGTGAAAATATAGCTTTCATCCTGTCTACCAGAACAGATTCTGAAGCATCCTCGTCAATAAGCCCGTTAACTTCAAGATAGGCAGCTTTCTCAGCCTCTTCCTGTGGAAAAAGAGGAGTTTTAAGCAGAATAAAAACACTCTCTTTATGGGAAAAATATTGTCGTAGCACAATAAGAAAAGGTTTCCAGTGCCTGGGATAATCTTCTGCGCTAAAAATTACCATTTCAGGAGCAATTTCCGGGATATTATCCATAGCTTTAACAGGGTTTGAATAAAATATAAAATCAAACCCAAAAGGCGCGAGATGTTTTTTTATGATAGAAGTTGTTCTCTCATTTTCTGCTACAACTAATATCTTCATTCAGCTCCCTTATTTACAACTGTGTAGTCATAAATAACCCATATTCCATCATTTTTTCTCAATCTATAGGTATATTCCTTAACCTCTACAAGCTGCTCATACTTAAATTTTTCAGTTACAATAACTTCCGCATTTTGGTCAGTATACCATGTTTTAATAATCTTGTAAGTAAATGGACGGTAAATTATTGCTTCAGGAGCTGCTGTCCTGTAATCTGCCTGCATATTTTTAATAAGCATTTGCCTATAATCATCAACAAGCTTTTTTCTATCCATATCTGACAGCCTGTTATATCTTTCCAGCCTGTCCTGCGATTTTAGCATTATACTTTCAAGATCAATATATAGAAAATATTTATCAAATTCGCTTTTTTGAAGCGCTTCTATTGCATACTTTACAACTTCATCAGGCGCTTTTTTATCTCTCTTAAGAATTTCACCAGTTTCCTGGTCAATAATTCTCTGCACCTCGCTTATACCCAAGTTAGGCCTTACAGAAAGATCTATGATATTTGATTTAATTGACTTATTATTATATAAGTCTGGAAAAAACTCAAGCTGAATAAAATAAATACCTGCTTCTGAAATATCCAGCACATCATTAAGATGTATATTAAATGCAAAAACTTCGCCAGGCTGTATAATCATATTGCGGTAATAAACAGGTTGAATAGAACTTGTCTCCCTGGTAACTTTATATTTATCTTTAAGCTCTCTGCCTGTCACATCTTTAAGTACCATTATTGTATTAAAGTACTTGGGATCTGTTGTCTGAAAAAAGAAATTATCAGGGCTGTTGTTATATAATTCCACGCGAATTTCAACAGCATCTCCTGTATAATATATTTTTTTGTTATAATACCTGATAGAACAGGTAACATCTCCCGTTGCTGAAAAAAGAGGTGCAAGCAGGATGAGTAAAAGATATAAAAATAGTACATATTTTTTCAAAGGTTTACTCCTGATACTATTATAATTTTCGGAAAAAAAAATGATAACATTATTCATAAATAAAACATTGGAAAGCCTAAAAAAGACAAAAGAATATAAAGATTTTGTAAATTTTTTTACAGAAAAGAATTTTCCCATAATTTTAGATAATGTGAGAGGTTTTATTCTTGCAGGAATTACAAATGATCTTTCAAAATATTCAAAAGGGCCGTTTTTATTTATTTTTCCAACAGAAAAAGCTGCTGAAAGCTTTTATAATGATTATAAGTTATGCAGCGGAGAAATTTTTTATTTCCCGTCATGGGAAACTCTTCCATATAGCGCTGATACTCCTTCTCCCTATATTTATGGCCTTAGAATAAATACTCTTCTTAAGCTTTTATTATCAAAAAAAGCAGCTATTGTAATGTCTCAAAAAGCTTTTACCTCATATCTGCCGGAAAAGGATTTTTTATCTGCTTTTTTTATGAATTTTAAAAAAGGCGGTAAAATAGCATCCGGCAATATTGGCATAAAACTTGAACAGGCAGGCTATTTGAGGGTTCCGCGTGTAACAATTCCCGGCGAATTTGCCCTAAGAGGGGAAGTTTTAGATATTTTTATGCCTGGAATGGATGAAGCTGTAAGAATTGTATTTGAGTTTGAAAAAATAGAAAGCATCAAACTATTTAATCCGATAGACCAGCATTCTACAGAAGAAACTGATGAAATAACGCTATATCCCAACAGGGAAATTATCTGGACAGAAGAATTTATAGAAAAAGCATATGAAAAAAAGATAATAACAAAAGAACAGCTTGAACATCTTCAAAATTTTAAGACAATACCTGATGAAGAATTTATCTTTCCCCATGTTTTTGAAAACAAATCTACAATTGTTGATTATGCAGGCGCAGATTCAACATTATTTCTTGTAGACAGTGAAATTCTTGATTCAAACAGCGATGTATTTATAAAAGAAACAGAAACTCTTTCAAAATTGCGGAAAGATGCACTAAGCGCAACAGGCGCAAAACTTATAAAACCTTCTATTATTTTTCCTGATTATAAAACATTGATAGAAAATATAAAAAGAAAAATTATTCTGCCTGTTATTGGAAATTCTCAAGTTTCCGGCCGGCATATAAAGTTTGATTACGAATCAGGAAGATCTTTTTTCGGTAATTTTAACTATTTAAAGGAAGAAATTAAGAAGCTTCTGGATTCAGGCTATTCTGTTTATATATTTTCATCTTCAGATTCACAGCGCATAAGAATTGAAAATATTCTTAAAGATCTTGATGTAAATGTTATTTTTGCATCTGTTTCTTCAGGCTTTGTTCTTCCAAAATCAAAAATAATTGCAATAAGCGAAAATGAAATATTTGGCAGAAAAAAACGAATTCCTCTTTCTGTAAAAAAATCTAAAAGCCAGGTAATTGATTCTTTTATTGAACTTAATCCAGGAGACTATGTTGTTCATGTAAACTATGGAATAGGAAGATTTCTAGGCATAGACAGAATAAAAGCGGCTGGCACGGAACGCGATTATATTCAGCTTGAATATGCTGATGAAGAAAAAATATTTATTCCAATAGAACAGGTTAATCTTGTCCAGCGTTATATAGGAAGCGAAGGCGGAACTCCGCATCTCGACAGGCTTGGCGGAAAATCCTGGGAAACGCGCAAAGAAAAAGTAAGAAAAGCTGCGGAAGATATTGCGCAAAAACTTATAGTTATCTATTCAAAGCGCAAGTCTGCAAAAGGATTTGCCTTTCCAAAAGATAATGAGTGGCAGGTTGAATTTGAAGCTTCTTTTCCGTTTGAAGAGACAGATGATCAGCTTACTTCAATAAATGAGATAAAAGCAGATATGGAAAGCCACATGCCTATGGACAGGCTTTTATGCGGAGATGTCGGATATGGTAAAACAGAAGTTGCAATGAGAGCATCTTTTAAAGCTGCATCTGCAGGCAAGCAGGTTGCTTATCTTGCTCCTACAACAATACTTGTTGAACAGCATTTTGGAAATTTTAAAGAAAGATTTTCCGGTTATCCGATAAATATTGCAATGCTTTCCCGTTTTGTTCCTAAAAGCGAGCAAACCAAAATTTTAAAAAAAATCAAAGAAGGCAGCATTGATATTGTTATAGGAACTCATAAACTTTTGCAAAAAGATGTTGAGTTTAAAAATCTTGGGCTTATGATTGTAGATGAAGAACAGCGGTTTGGAGTTAAGGATAAGGAAAAAATGAAAGAGATGAAAGCGTCTATCGATTGTTTGACACTTTCTGCAACTCCTATTCCCCGTACACTTCATATGTCTCTTTTAAAAATAAGAGATATGTCTGTTCTTAAAACTCCTCCCAATAATAGAAGGCCTATAGAAACATTTGTCCAGGAATTTAATGAAGAAACAGTTGTAAATGCAATACGGAAAGAGATTGAACGCGGTGGGCAGATTTATTATCTTCATAACAAAATTGAAAGCCTTGATAGTGTAAAACTTTTTCTGCAAAAACTTATGCCTGAAATACTTGTTGAAACAGCGCATGGAAGAATGGATGCACAGGAAATAGAAGATGTTATGCGCCGCTTTGTCCACCACGGCATTCATGTTTTGGTATCAACAACTATTATTGAAAACGGCATTGATATACCAAATGTTAATACAATAATAATTGACAGGGCAGATATGTATGGAATCTCGCAGTTATACCAGCTTAGAGGAAGGGTAGGAAGGTCTGACAGAATAGCATATGCATATCTTCTTTATCCTGAGCAGCGGGCTCTTACAGAGCTTGCAATGAAAAGGCTGCAGATAATTTCTGATAACACAGAGCTTGGATCCGGGTTTAAAATTGCGTTAAAAGATCTTGAAGTCCGCGGCGCCGGCAATCTTCTTGGAAAACAGCAGAGCGGGGAAATTGCATCTGTAGGTTTTGATATGTATCTAAGGCTTATAGATGAAGCAGTGCATGAACTTGAAAAAGACAAGGATATAGAAGAGCCGCCTGAGGTTTATCTAGAACTTACCTATAGCGGTTTTATCCCTGATACATATATTAAGGATCAGCTTGAGAAAATGGAAATTTATAAATCTATTGCTGCTGTATCTTCCAGGGAAGAACTTGACAGGTTTTACGGAGAGCTTGAAGACAGATTCGGCCCAATTCCTGATGAAATTGAAAGCCTTATGTCTCTTGCTGAAATAAGAATTATCTGTAAAAAACTTTTTATAAGTTCAATGAAAGAGCGAAGAGGAGTCCTTGAGATTGAGTTTGCAAAAGTTTCTATTATTTCTCCGGATAAAATTATTCTTCTTATGAGAGAATCAGGCGGCAGCATAAAGCTTGATCCTCACAGGCCTAATGTTCTTATTATTAAAACAGAGATAATAGGGTTAAAAGAAAAGTCTGCTTTTTTACGTGAAAAACTTATGAGGCTGCTTTAAATTAATTACAATTAATCTGGCTTTCTCTTTTGGTAATTAATTCCCCATTTGCGCTTTGTATTCAGGTTTTATATGTAGCGCCATTTGTAAGATTAATTTTTCCATATTATTTTCAGCAAACAGCTTCCATAAATATATAATTGAATATTATATTTAAACTGGTTTTATAAATTTTTTAAATAATGAGTGTGGATAATATTGCAGACAGAAACAGAAAATGAAAAACATTTAAAAACAATTAAAAGCTTTGTGCTTAGGGCAGGGCGCCTTACAAAAGGCCAGCTGCATGCACTTAATATTGCCGGTCCTCTATATGTTATACCTTTTAAAGAAATTAAACATGATTCACTTTGCATAAAAAAGTTATCAGAATTGTGTATCAATGCAAAAAATAACGGCGGAAAAGTTATTGTTGAAATAGGTTTTGGAAGCGGAAAAGTTACTGCAATGATAGCAGAAAAAAATATAAACAATATTTATATTGGCATTGAAGTTTATAAACCTGGAGTTGGAAGCCTTTTAAAACTTATTGATGAAAAAAAAATTAATAATATAAGAATAATAAATCACGATGCTGCTGAAGTAGTAGATAAAATAGATCTTATTTCTGAAATAGACGGGTTTCATATTTTTTTTCCTGACCCATGGCCGAAAAGAAAACATATTAAACGCAGAATAATAAATAATGATTTTACGCAAAAAATAATAAATAAGCTTTGCGATGGCGGATATATTTATGCAGTAACAGACTGGAAAGATTATGGATTTCAGATGCAGCATGTTTTCCGTTCTTTTAACTCGCTGCATTCTCCTTTTGAAAATTTTGTTCCTGAAAAAAAAGAGCAGGATAAATATATTGATATAATTCCCTGGAGAGCAGAAACAGATTTTGAAAAAAAAGGATTAAAAAAGAATCACGGAATATATGAATCTTTTTTTATAAAAAGTAAACTGCTTGGCAAAGAATGATAGCTCAAGCTGGCACAAAACACTTGAATACTGATAGATGTGCTTCTGTCATTGCCGGGTTTACCCCGGCAATCCAGATCAGAATATTAAATTAAATATTATCTTTGCCATTAGAATCGCAGTATGGCAAAAAATTATTCTGCAGCAGTTGCAGTAGCTGCTTTCTTTGCTTTTGCTTCAGTAATAACAGTTTCTGCAATCTTTCCTGAAATAGGGCAGTAATGGTCAAACTCAACTTCAAAAGAACCTGTTCCCGAGGTAATTGATTTTAAATCAATTGCATATCTAAGCAATTCTGCTTCAGGAACTTCTGCCTTAATTTCCTGAATTCCTCCTCCTATAGAATCCTGTCCAAGAACTTTTCCTCTTCTTGAACTTAAATCAGAAAGAATATCTCCTATATACTGGTCATCGCTATAAACACTAAGTTTCATTACAGGTTCAAGAAGCGCGGGGGATGCTTTTTCAAGCACAGCTTTAAGACATCCTTTTGCTGCAAGCTTAAATGACATTTCAGATGAATCTACAGGATGTTCTTTTCCATCAAAAAGATTAACTTCTATATCTACAACAGGATATCCTGCAAGAACTCCTTCCTGCATTCCTTCTGCAATGCCTTTTTCAATTCCAGGTATATAGCCTTTTGAAACAGAACCGCCTTTAATTGTATTTATAAAAGAGAGATGTTTTCCCCGTTCAATCGGAGATACTTCAAAATGAACTTCTCCAAACTGCCCATGCCCGCCAGACTGTTTTTTATGCCTGTAGCTATCTGCAGCTTTTTTAGTTATTGTTTCCCTGTATGCAACCTGCGGCAGCTTTGTGTGAACATCTATTTTCTGTTTTTCTCTTAGTTTATCAAGAATCATATTTATTTGAAGCTCTCCCATTCCCGATATTATAGATTCTTTTGTCTCAGAGTTGAATTTTATCTGGAATGTTAAATCTTCTTCCGCAACTTTATGAAGGAACTGGTTTAATTTATCTTCCTCTTTTTTACTTTCTGCAGAAACAGAAATTGAATAAACAGGATGCGGAATTCTCATGTGTCTGTAAGAGACAGGATGGTCATGCATGCATAGTGTATCATTTGTAATAGCAGCAGGCAGTTTTATTGCAATACCTATATCTCCTGCGCTAAGTTCTTTAACTTCTTCAAGTTTTTTTCCGACTGCAGTATAAAGCTTTCCGACTTTTTCTTTTTTGCTTTCCCGCGGATTATATAGCTCTGTATCAGATTTGAGGATTCCTGTTATAACTTTTATATATGAAAGCTTGCCCGAGAACTGGTCAATGCTTGTTTTAAAAACAAATAACGAAAGAGGGGCAGAAGAATCTATTGAAATTTCTTCCTCTGAGCCGTCATCTTTTTTTATGTGTTCTTTCATTACATCGGGCGATGGACCTGCTGACTCAATAAAATCAAGAAGAGATATTATGCCTGAGTTTTCTGTTGCTGCTCCGCAAAGCACAGGAACAATTTTGTTGCTGCGGAGCCCTGATACAAGGCCGAAAGTTATTTCTTCATCTGAAAGAGTTCCTTTTTCAAGATACTTTTCAGTTATTGAATCATCGCCTTCTGCCGCAGCTTCCATCAGGATGCTTTTATACTCTTCAATTTCTTTGGCCATTTCTGCAGAAATTGCAGACTGATTTTCTTTTTTTCCAATTTCCGGTTTAAGATATGCTTTTCCTTCAAGTAAATTTACAATACCTTTATATTCTGCGCCAAGCCCAATTGGAATTGCTACTGGCGCAAATGTTTTCTGAAATTTTGTTTTAAGATCTTCAAGAGCTGCCTTGAAATCTGCTCTTTCTTTATCGCATTTATTTATAAAAACAATTCTGGGCATATCTCTTTTATCAAGATTCCGCCATTGTTTTAATGTCTCGATCTGTACTCCTGTATCACAGCTTACTATAACCAGTGCTGCCTGACATGCTCTATAGCCTGAAATTACTTCTCCTGTAAAATCGCCTGAACCTGGCGCGTCTATAAAATTAAGTTTTTTATTTTTCCACTCAATATTGGAGAGTGTGGAATGTATTGAAATCTTTCTTGCTATTTCTTCTTCTGCATAATCGCTTACAGTTTTTCCGCTTTCAAGTGTTTCTGCTTTTGCTATTTTTCCTGCTGTAAAAAGAATATTTTCAAGAAGAGTTGTTTTTCCTGTGCTTACATGTCCGATAATAACTGTATTTTTAATTGTATCAGTTGCATAACTCATAAAAAGACTCCTGTAATTTTAAGGTTGTCAGTCTTATTATGATAACTTTGGTATTTTCTGTTGTCAACAAAAATTACCATCTATATGAAAATGGAAAAGAAAACAGGTGACTGATATAAACAGGTAAATATAATGTTATTCCTGTTATTATTCTTCCAAATTTAGATTATTTTCAGAAGAAAGCTTTTCTATAACATTTAACATCTCTGAAACAATTTTGGGATCAAATTGTTTTCCTGAACATCTGTTAAGTTCTTGGAGAATCTCCTGTTTTGATAAGGTTTTTCTATATGGCCTTGAATTGCTCATAGCATCAAAAGAGTCAGCTACGCAGATAATTCTTGCAAAAACAGGTATATTTTCTCCTGAAAGTCCATATACATATCCTTTTCCATCATATCTTTCATGGTGGTATCTTGCTCCGGTGGCAATATTTTCCACAATTGTTATACTATTAAGTATTGATCCGCCTATTTGAACATGTTCCTGAATTTTTATAAATTCGTCATTGTTTAGGGCAGCTTTTTTATTAAGTATATCATCAGGAATACCTATTTTTCCTATATCATGTAAAAGAGCTGCATAATAGAGGTTCTCAATGTCATTTTCTGAAAAACCAAGTCTCTTTCCTATTTCTACAGAATATTCTGCTACCCGTCTTGAATGTCCTGCTGTATATTTATCTTTTGCATCTATAGTATCTGCGATTGCCTGTATTGCCTGTTTTGTAATTTCTCTATATTCATTTTGCCGCAATAAAATAGCTTTTGTTTTATATTTTACATAGGCTAATACCAGAAATATAACAAAAACTGTAATAAAAAATATTATGCCTATTTTTACCAGCGGTTGTTCTGTAAAAATTAATTCTTTTTTAAGAGGAATAATTAATTCTTCGCTTTTTACTCCATCGCTATTTATTCCTATTAATCGCAAATTATATTCTCCGCCTTTTAAATTTGTATAACTTACAGATGAAGCTTCTTCATTAATTGATAAAACTTTTGGAGCAGTATCAAAACCTTCCAGCATATATGTAATGCTGTTACCTTTCATTGAAGCATAGGTTAGTAAAGCAAATTTAAATTCAACTCGTATTGAATTTCTGGGAATTATAACTGATTCAGGCATATTATGGACAACATCATCTATAATTACACTGGTTACGGCAGCTTTTGGTATAGTCATATTTTTATGATACAGCCTTGTATTTATCGATAAAACACCAGGGCTGCATGATATATACCATATGCCGTCTGACAGCATATCATTCCATGAATTAGCTGTTGCTGATGAAATAAGCCCGTCAAATTTACGCAATACTTTATATTCAAAATTATTTGTAATTAATTTTCCAAGGTTAAATATGTAAAGGCCTTTGGGATTTAAAAATAAAATATCAGTTTCTAAAAACTTAATATCAAAAATGCTTGTGCAGATATTTTCATCAAGAGGAATTTTTTTAAAAGTTTTAAAATCCCAGAAGCAGAGCGAATTGCCTGTTGAAACCCACATTCCTCCGTTAGCTCTGTCATAAGCCATTCTTAAAATAATTCCTGACGGCAATCCGTCAAATTCGTTAAATTTTTTTATTTCTTTACTATTAATGCTATATATTCCGCCGCCATCGCTGCCGGCATAAATAACACCCTCTTTTCCTTCTTCCAGAGACAGAATATAGGGGTTATCAATCCCGTCAGCACTTGTATAATTTCTTATTACTTTTTTATTTCTTAGAATACTTATTCCATTATTTGTTCCCACAATAATTGACCCGCTGCTTGTTTCAATAGCACAGCGTGTTTTTAAACTTACCAAGCCTCCATTGGCCGGGGTAATAGTTGTAATAGATTCTTTATCTTTATTATAAAATACTACTCCATAATCCTGGTATGTGCAGATAATAAGATTTCCATCGCTATCAGTAATTATACATCTGATTCTGATGTTTTTTAGCATTTTACTTAGTTTGTTTTCTATTAATTTATTATCTTCAACAATAAATAAACCCTGGTCTGTGCCAATATATAATTGATTTTCATATATTTTTGTTGTATTTACTATATTTGCAGGAATATTTGCAGCAAGACTTATATTATGGAATTTGCTTCTTGTTAATTGTAATATTCCCTGCCTTGAAGATGTTATCCAGTAACTGCCTTCTGAATCCTGTATAATATTGGATAGGGAATTTGATATTGCAAGCCCATCAATTTCTGTAACTTTATTTTTTTTAATATATCCCAATCCTGTGGAACTGCAAAACCAGATTCTATTTTCATTATCTTCATAAAAATTTTGTATTGATATATAGTTATGTGTATCAATTAAAAACCATCTTTTACTTGCTTGAGGCAATATTTTTATTATTTTATTTTGAGTTGTTCCTATATATATTGATTTATCCTGTGACTTAAATATAGAGCGCGGTATTAAACCTTCAAAATAACCTGCTTCATATGTTGAGACTATAGCATTGTTTACAATTATATTAATTGTCCCATCATTATGCAGACTCCATACTTCTCCATTTCCCGCACATATAACATCAAGGATAAGAATATCATCTGTTTCTTTAAATTTTTCAATGCTATTATCAGGTTTTATTTTTGCAAGTCCTCCTGCTGTTGCTACATATATGCTGCCGTCTGCATTTTCATCTATTGCGCGGATTGAATTTGAAGGCAGGCCTTTTTCAACGCCAAAAACTGTAAATATGCCATTTTTATAAAGAACTATACCAGCATCATTTGTGCCTATCCACAAGTTACTATTCGAATCTTCAAAAAGAATATTGATATTTGCTGTTGGAAATCCGTAATTTTTTTTATTAAAAAATATAGATGTTGTGCCGTCATATCTATAGAGCCCTTCATAGCTTGCAATCCATATAAATCCATCTTTGGTTTGAAGCACATAATTAGCTGCCCTGACAGGAATTGCGCTTTCTTCTGCAAATATCTGCTGCATATAATCGGATAGAAATTCATAGCTTGCATAAGCTTTTAAAGAAGCAATTATAGTATAAATAAAAATAAAAAATAATTTTTTGCCTGCTAATTTAAATTTCATATTGATATATCCTTATTATTTTTATTACTGATTAATGAGATAATAAATAATGCATATAGGGTTGTATCAGGATAATATATATTTTTTTAGATTTAAGATAATACATTATTAAAATCGACCTATACTTTCTGAGTTATTTATAAATATAAATTATTAAAAATATCAATTATAATTGTAGAATAAAATAGCATATTAAATAATGTTTTACAATAAAAAGATACTTATTGTAAATTTGTATAACTAAAAAATAGGTTAGGCCTGTTCGATAACTCTGTTAAAAGCCATTTTGCGAACATCAAATAATTACTATTTTGGACACAATGTATGAAATCTTAAAGGTTTTTAGGTTATCTAACAGGTCTATTCTGCGCTTATAGTAAAATATATATAAAATTGTATATATGTTTTTATAGTTAAATAATTGAATTTCGCTTATTTTATTGATATATATTATAACAAGTCAAACATTTTATTAAAATATACTAATGAAAATTCTGTTATGATAAAAAAAATATTCTGTTTATATATATTAGCTTTAATCATTTCCATAACATACTGCAGGGTTTATCCTGATGGAGATTATTTATCTTCAGGTAATAATTCTTCATCTCCTGATGATGAAGAACCATTAAATAAAGCAGGTGATGTTAAAGAATTTATATTTGAAGGTATAAGCTTAAAAATAATATATGTGCCTGCCGGGAAATTTATATTAACCAATAGCAGGCCTGTGATGACTATATCAAAAGGATACTGGATTTGTGAGACAGAAATTACTCAGGAATTATATAGTGCAATTACTTTAAATAATCCCAGTCAATATCAGGGAGCTTCTTATATAGAACCGGGCGAAGCTTCTGAAAAAAGACCTGTGGAGAGTATAACCTGGTATGATGCAGCAGAATTTTGTAATAAGTTAAGCGAACTGGATGGAAAAACTCCTTTTTATACAATAACAGGAAGAACTCCATCAACAGGATATCCTGTGACATCTGCAACAGTAGAGGTGCCAGACTGGAATGGAAAAGGATACAGGCTTCCAACCGAAATGGAATGGATGTGGGCTGCAATGGGAGCAACAAAAGGTATTGGAACTCATACCAGTGGCGTATTTATTGATGGATATGGAAAACAGTTTTCAGGCTATTCTGCAGGCAAGTCTATAGACGATTATGTCTGGTATAGCAGCAATTCCGGCAGTAAAACTCACGAGATAAAAAGAAAACTTCCAAATGAACTTGGCATATATGATATGAGCGGTAATGTGTTTGAATGGTGCTGGGACAGGTATCAATTATTTCCAACTTCTCCGCAAACAGATTATAGGTATGACAATGGAACTTTTGCTATTACAAAAGGCAGCGGAGGCGGCAGTTCGAGCAGCTTTTCACCTGATTACAGAGCCAATTCTAACATGTCATTAGCAACAGGAAGTTTTATTGGTTTCCGTCCTGTTTTTGCAGAATAATAGATAACTGATTTTATAACTTGTTATCCCTCTTTTTTTGCAAAATGTGAGAATTCCATAGAAAAAGTTCCCCTTCCTTGAGTTGAACTTCTAAGAGAAGTTGAATACCCAAACATTTTTACAAGAGGCGAATGTGACTTTATATGTTCAATATTTGCCCTGCTTTCAAGGCTTTCTACAATTCCTCCCCGCATTGTAACCTGGCTTATTACATCGCCTACATACTCTTTGGGAGTCATAATATCAACTGTCATTATTGGCTCAAGAAGTATTGGGCCTGCTTTTTTACATGCTTCATCAAATCCCATTACAGATGCTGCTTCAAAAGCAAATGGAGTTGAAAATGTTTCGCTATAGTTAGCCTGTAAAACTGTTACTTCAATATCTACTATAGGATATCCAAAACTTATTCCTGCATTAAAGCTTCCTTCAATTCCCCGTTGTATAGCTTCAACAATTTCTTTTGGAATTTCTTTTTTAATTGCTTCTATATTAAGAGAGTTTCCTGCGCCTCTTTGTGCAGGTTTAACTTTTATTGTAAGCTCTGCCTTGTTTTCATTGCCTGCAATAATTTTCTGGAATTTTTCAACATGGGTTATTTCCTGGGTTATAGATTCCCTATATGAAACCTGAGGATTTCCTATATTTGCAGCAACTTTAAAATCATTGATTATACGAGTTACAAGAACATCAAGATGCAGCTCTCCCATTCCTGAAATTACAAGCTGTCCTGTTTCCTCATTTTCAGCCACAGAAAATGTAGGATCTTCTTTTGAAAGAATATCAAGAACTTCTTTTAACCTATCCCTGTCTGATATTGTTTTTGGCTCAATTGCAATTGAAATTACAGGCACTGGAAAATCCATCTTTTCAAGAAGAACTGGAAAACTATCAAGCCCAAGAGTATCGCCTGTTTGTGAAAATTTAAGGCCGATAAAAACACCAATATCGCCTGCTGAAAGAGAATCTATATTTTCAGGCTTATTTGAATGCATTCTTAAAATCCTGTTAACTCTCTCTTTTTTACCTTTGCCAATATTAACAATACTTGAACCATTTTTAAAAGTGCCTGAATAAATACGAATAAAATTGTAAGTTCCCGCATCTTTATCAGATTGTATTTTAAATACAAGGCCAAGAGGCTGCCCTTCTGTTTTGCATGGAACAAGAACTTCTTTATCAGTTTTTATATGATGCCCTTTTGCAGGCGGCACATCATCAGGCGCTGGAAGATAATCAATAACAGCATCAAGAAGAGGCTGTACCCCTGCATTTTTAAGAGAAGATCCTGCAAAAACAGGAAGCATTTTTCCTTCAATAGTTGCTTTTCTTATTACAGATTTTATAAGCTCCAGAGGAACCTCTTCTTCGCTAAGATAAAGATCTGTAATTTCATCAGAAAATGATGAAATTTTATTGAGAAGATTTTCCTTCCAATATTCATAAAGGCCTGTTCTTGAGTTTTCTATTTCTGATTCAATTATTACAGTTCCATTGCTATCTTTATCCCACCTAAGCTCTTTTTTATTAATAATATCCACAACACCTTCAAAATTACTTTCGCTTCCTATGGGAATATTTAAAGGAACAGGATTTCCGCCAAGTTTTTCCTGGATTTCATCAAGAACATTAAAAAAATCAGAGCCAATTCTGTCCATTTTATTTATAAATCCAATGCGCGGAACATGATATTTCTCTGCCTGCCGCCATACAGTCTCTGACTGGGGTTCAACACCGCCTACTGCGCAGAATATGGAAATACCGCCGTCAAGCACTCTTAATGATCTTTCAACCTCTGCTGTAAAATCCACATGCCCCGGAGTATCTATTATATTAACCTGGAAATCTTTCCAGTAGCATGTAGTTGCTGCAGCTGTTATTGTAATACCTCGGTTTTGTTCCTGCTCCATCCAGTCCATTGTTGCATCGCCATCGTCAACTTCGCCTATTCTGTGGCTTTTACCTGTATAATATAGAATTCTTTCTGTTGTTGTTGTTTTTCCAGCATCTATGTGAGCCATAATGCCGATATTTCTCATCTTTTTGAGTGACATTCAATACCTCATTTTTGTTATAATATAAAATAGCAATTAATCTAATACATAACAATATGGAGCCCTGAAAAATTAAAACAGGTATTGAGATATAACTATTTTATAATCTATACTTTTTAAAAATGGGTATCAAAGAGTTATTAAAGATTAAAAAACAGCCTCTAATAATGGGAATAATTAACATAACTCCTGATTCCTTTTTTCCCTTAAGCAGAAAAAACAGCATAAGAAAGGCTGTTTCCGCAGCTTTAAATATGGTTTCAGACGGGGCAGATATAGTGGATATTGGAGGCGAATCGACAAGGCCTGGTTCTAATTATATTGATGAAGAAGAAGAACTTAAAAGAGTTATACCAGCTTTAAAAGAAATTGCCTTAAACCTAAAAATACCTATTTCTGTAGATACAAGAAAAAGCAGGGTCGCATATGAGGCAATCAAGGCAGGCGCTGTAATTATAAATGATATATCTTCTATGGAAGATGATCCTGCAATGTCAGAAGTTGTAAAGGATGCTGGTTGTGATATAATAGTCATGCATAATAAAAGTATGCCATCTAATATAAAGCTGCAGCTTTATGACAGGATGCAGAAAAATATTTTTTATACAGATATTATAGCAGAAATATACCATGAGCTTGAAATTTTAACAGAAAATGCTATTTCAAAAGGTATTGATAAGAATAAAATTATAATAGATCCAGGATTGGGATTCGGCAAAAAAATGAATGATAATATTGCAATAATAAATAATATTGCATATTTTAAAAAATCAGGTTTTCCTGTCCTTATAGGGCATTCCAGAAAATCTTTTATTGGAACAATTACAGGAAAAAGTGTGGAAGAAAGGCTTGCAGGATCGCTTGCCGCTGGGGTTGTTTCTCTGATTAATGGAGCAGATATTTTAAGAGTCCATGATGTCAAAGAAACTTCAGATACATTAAAGATGCTTGAAGCATTCAGAAATTTACAGCATAACTTATTAGCCGGCGAAGCAAAGGGTTAGGACACATGAGTCCTTTGCAAGGTCGGTATATTTACCGATTGTTTTAATAATAATATTTCTTTTAGGGAGTGTTAAAAGTTTGGATACAATAATAACTATTAGCCGTTTTTTTGAAATTTTAAGGCCTCTAATCGATATACTGATAATTGCTTTTCTTATTTATCAGGTATACAAAATTCTTCTACATACAAAAGCAATGCAGCTTATAAAAGGCACTGTTATTATTGGAATGATTTATGCCATGGCTTATTTCTTTAGACTGGAAACACTTCTTTGGCTTATGAATAAACTTGGAACAGTACTAATAATTATAATTGTTATAGTTTTCCAGCCTGAAATCAGAAACCTTTTTACAAGAGTCGGGCAGGGCAAGTTTTTTAAATTATCCACAACTTCAAAATCAGTTGAAATAGATACTATTCTAAATGCTGCAGAAATTCTTTCCACAATGCGCAGAGGTTGCCTTATTGTTTTTGTAAGGCAGGTTGGGCTTAAAAATATTATTGAATCAGGCACAAAACTTAATGCTGATATTTCTTCCAATCTTATTTTAACAATATTTGAAAAAGATACGCCTCTTCATGACGGAGCTGTTATTGTTCAGGGAAGCCGTATGGTTGCTGCCGGCTGTTTTCTTCCATTGTCAGAGCAGCTTGATATTAAAAGAAGTTTTGGGACAAGGCACCGCGCTGCAATTGGTGTTTCAGAAACAACAGATGCTGTTGTTCTTGTTGTATCTGAAGAAACATCTGCTATTTCAATTGCATTTGACGGTATTTTATATTATGACCTTGATAAAGATGAGCTTAAGAAAAACCTCAAAAAAATCCTAAGCGTAAAGGATGATACTGAAAAAAAAGAAGAGGTACAAGTTGAAAATTAAAGAGATTGGCAAAACTATTATACGTAACTGGCCTGCAAAAATATTATCAGTTGCCCTTGCAGTGCTTCTATTTTATTTTTACAGGCTTAATACAACAGAAGTGCACTATATACGGATTCCTCTTGAAGTTATTATTAACAGCAATTTTATAGCAGCAGAAGCTTACCCTACAGATGTAAGAATATCTTTAAGAGGAAGCAGTGAAAGTATTTTTTTGATAAATGAAAAAGATATAACAGCATATGTTGATTTTAGCACAAAAGAAAAAAGCGGCAATTACAGAGAACCTATAAAAATACAAAAAAGAGGCAATGCTCTTTATGCAGATCCGCTTGAAATAAAAGTTGAACCTGCAGAAATACATCTTAAAATTGAAGAAAAGCTTGTTAAAAATGTTCCTGTTGTTCCAATAATTAAGGGGTTTCCTGCTGAAAATTATGAACTTATCAGTTCATCAGTTACGCCTGACAATATAACAATAGAAGGCCCGTTAAGCATTGTAGAAAAACTAACTGTTGTAAAAACAGAAAATATAAGCATTGAAAACAGAAAAGAGAGTTTTATTCTTCCTGTAAAACTTGAAAAAGCGAGCAGCCTTATTAAATTTGTTGAACAGAATGAAGTACAGTTCCGAGGCAGAATTGAAAAAAATCTTATTTTAAAAAATATTGCTCCTGTTGAAATTGAAATAAGGGGAAAAAACACTGATATGTTTTATGATATTGAATTTAATAGCGGAAGCATAAAACTTGAGGCAGAAAGAAGTATTATAGATTTTTTCAATAGTGAAAATTGTTCTTTATATATAGATCTTTCAGATATAAATATTCCAGGCACATATAATCTGCCGGTAATTGTTTCTCTTCCTGATATAAAAGGGGAAGTTATTATTGCAGGCCTTGCTCCTGAAACATTAAAGGTTAATATAACAAGAAGGGGAAGATAAAATGATTATTGGAATGGGGATAGATATTGTAAAAATTGATAGAATGAAAAAATGGATTGTAAGGCCTTTATTAATGGAAAGATATTTTCATGAAAAAGAGATTGAAAATGCAAAATCAAAAGGCGCAGGAGCAGCAATGTCTTTTGCAGCAAGGTTTGCGGCAAAAGAAGCATTTGGCAAAGCATTGGGGACAGGCCTTATGGGTATATCATTAAAAGAAATCCAGGTTGAAAATAATACTCATGGAAAACCTGTAATTATTTTATATGGAAAAGCAAAAGATGCTTTTGAAAAAACAGGCGGGACAAAAATTCATGTTTCACTTACCCATGAAACAGATAATGCGCTTGCTGTTGTTGTTATAGAGAAATAAATATGTATAGCGAAAATAGTAAACAAACCATAACTTTTTTATCAAAGAGTGATACAGAATGTCCAGTATGCGGCGCTAAATTCAGAAAAGAAGAGATGATGACAGGCGGCGGCAGATTAAATGCAGGCGACCTTACAAGTGAACTCAGGCGGTTATATATACCTTCAAAAAAATATGGAGAAGTAAATCCTCTAATATATTATATTGTAGTATGTCCTGAATGCCTTTTTGCAGCTTCTCCATTTGATTTTTCAGAAGTCAAACCGCAGCTTATAACAGAACTTAAAGCAAATACAGATGACAGAATTTCAGCTCTTAAAGATGTTTTTGCATCTGTAGATTTTTCAGAAAAAAGAACTCTTATATCAGGAATTGCTTCTTACTACCTTGCGCTAATAACGCTTGATTCTTTTTCCAAAGATATGAGCCCTGCGATTAAGGGTGGCATTTATTCCCTGCGGAGCGCATGGATATGCAATGACCTTCATACAAAATATCCTGCTGAAAACTATGATTATATGGCTAATATTTTTTACAGAAAAGCAAGATTCTATTATATTAAAGCAATTCAAGGAGAGCAGGATGGATCTGAAGGAATGGGCGGAGCAAAAAATCTTGGTCCAGATCTTGATAAAAATTACGGCTATGACGGAGTCTTGTATATAGGCGCATATCTGCAGTATAAATATGCATCAAAAGATGATGAAGCCAAGCGAAAAGAATCTCTTGCAGATGCTAAAAGAATAGTTGCAAGAATATTCGGCATGGGCAAAGCATCTAAAAATAAACCTGCCGCAATTCTGGATAATGCAAAAAGCCTTTTTGATAAAATAAAAAATGAACTAAAAGAATCTGATGAGTAATGAGATTAGGAATATAAAGTTATTAATAGCATATAACGGAAAAAATTATGCAGGCTGGCAGATTCAGGATAATGATATAACAATCCAGGGTATAATTGAAGAAGCTTTAAAAAAAATACATAAATATGAAATAAAAATTACCGGCTCGGGAAGAACAGATTCAGGTGTTCATGCAAGAGGCCAGGTTGCAAATTTTAAAACAGATTTAAATTCCCTTCCTGCAGAAAAATTTGCGCTTGCCCTTAACTCAATATTGCCTGATGATATAAGAATTCTTGAAAGCAGGGAAGTTAATATATCTTTCAATTCCAGATATGATGCTGTTGAAAGAATTTATAAATACCAATTAACAGATATTTATAAAATTATGCCGTGGGAAAGAGATTTTTCAATGTATATAAATAAAAAACTTGATATCAATATTTTAAACAATATAGCTTCTGTAGTGGTTGGAACACATGATTTTTCAGCATTTTCTGCTCCTATGGAAGAACATGTATCGCCTGTCAGAACAATTTATAGCTCTTCTTTTTTTCCTTCATATCCTTATATAATATATAAAATATCTGGAAATGGATTTTTAAGAAAAATGGTAAGATCTATTATTGGCACTATTGTTGAAATATATAAAAATGGACAGGGACGGGATAATTTTGAAAAAATTTTAAAATCATGCGACCGTTCTTTATCAGGCGCAACAGCTCCTTCAAGAGGATTGTTTCTTGATTCTGTAATTTATGGCAGGAAAAGTGAAGATGAGAAAAATATTTAATGATTTATGGAATATTCTTGAAGATTATAAACAATTAGTCAGTTATGGATATAGGTGCGATAGCAGAGAATATTATGTTCCTGAAACAGTATCTGATACCGCACCACAGCTGCAAGAATATAATAATGAGCCTGATTCCCTGGAGAAAATAGCAAAAGAAGTCATGCAGTGTGAAAAATGCAAACTTTGCAAGGAGCGAAAAAACAGCGTGCCGGGAACAGGTGCTTTAAATCCTCTTGTTATGGTTATAGGAGAGGGGCCTGGCGCAGAAGAGGATTATCAGGGGCTTCCTTTTGTTGGAGCTGCGGGGCAATATCTTGATAAATGGCTTAATGCAATTTCACTTGACCGCGCTGTAAACTGTTTTATAGGCAATATTGTTAAATGCAGGCCTCCTGGAAACCGTGACCCGCAGCCTGATGAAATACACCAATGCCTTGGGTATCTTAAAAGGCAAATTGCCATACTTAAACCAAAAGCAATTCTTGCAGTAGGAAAAATATCAAGCAGCATAATAACTGGAAGAGAAGAGGGAATAGGCAAGCTGCGTGGCAGAATTTATAATTATGAGGAAATTCCTGTTGTTGTAACTTACCATCCAAGCGCTGTTCTGCGGGATAGAAACCACAGGGCTGCAGTATGGGAAGATTTAAAAATTCTTAGAAAAAAACTAGATGAAATAGCCTGATGTATATAGAAGTAGTCTTTAACATTCCGCTAAAAACAACATTTTATTATTCCTGCGCCGCGACAGGAGGTCGCAATTTAGCTCTGGACTGCAACAAGGATGTTGCGTCTTGCGCCGCGACAGGAGGTCGCAATTTAGCGCAAGAAAATATAAAAACAGGGATGAGAGTCTCTGCAGAATTTGGAAAAAGAAAACTTACAGGTTTTATTGTAAATGTTTTAACAGAAAAACCTGATATTGATTTTGAACTAAAAAATACAGATAGAATTATAGATACAGAGCCTCTATTTGATAATAGATATTATGATCTA
>JAVBQS010000167.1:0-8627 GCA_031548835.1 Spirochaetia bacterium | reverse complement strand
ATATATTAACTATTTTATTTTTCAAAGGGAGGTTTCATGAGAGAGAGAATATCTGCAATATGGTTGATACAGCTGTTTATTGGTATTTTTTTTGCAGCATCAGCCCTGATTATCCTTACAGGATATAACAGTGCAGGAAGTGAGTTTATGAGAGGCGTGAATAAAATGTTTGGCAAAAACAATTCCTGGACACTTGTTGTTGCTATTTTAGAGCTTCTTTCAGGTATTGTGCTTATTGCTGGTCTCTTTGTATCAACACAGCAAAGGCTGATGTTTATGGCAGGCCTTGTAATTTTTATACTTTGGTCGCTTAATATCCTCACACTCTATTTTTTCGGAGGATTTTTAAAACCAAGTTTTATGGTATGGGTAAGAGATCTTTCACTCCAGCTTGTTGTTCTTGCAGGCCTTTGGGGTGTAATGATGGAATCCAGGTAATTGCTAAAAGTATATAAAAAGCAGTTTTATAAAAAATTGTTTTGAAAAGAACTATGTTTAAAAAAACTGCACTTAATAGCAGCAAGAAGGGTACAGATATAATCTGATACCCTTTTTTATTATATTCTGGCATGCCAGGGTTATTTGGAGAATAATTGCTTTCTTTTTAGTATAGTATTTTATCATCTTTTTTACTTTGATCTATTAAATGTATATCATGCTGCGGAAATGGAATTGAAAGCCCTTCTTCTTCAATTTTTTCTTTTAGATATTTATTTAAATCCCATATAACTTTCTGATAATCATCAACAGATGCCCAAGCCCTAAGCAATATATTAACAGAGTTGTTGCCAAGAGAATTGACTTTTATAACAGGCGCAGGATCTTTAAGAATTCTTGGCTCAAAAGATATAGCTTCATGCATTATTTCAAATGCTTTTTCAATAGGATCAGAATATGAAATACCTACTATTATATCCATGCGTCTTTTTCCATTTCTTGTATAATTTTTTAGAGGAACTCCCCATACGCTTGAATTAGGCGCTGAAACAAAAATACCATCAGCGGTTTGGACAAATGTTACAAAAAGATCTATTCCCAGGACAGTTCCTGATACTGAACCAAATTCTATATAATCACCTTTTTTAAAAGGCCTGGTAGTTAGAAGAACTATTCCTGCTGCAATATTATCAAGAGTGTCTCTTAGCGAAAGCCCTATTGCAAGGCCGGCTGCTCCAAGAAGAGCAATTAAGCTGGCAGTGCTTATTCCAAATAGATCAAGTATAATTACAAAAGCTATTATATAGATTCCATATGATGCTATTACCAGTATCATGGGCAATATTGTTTCATCCAAATTATATTTTACAGAACCTTTTTTTATAAACTCTTTTATAACTTTTACTAAAATTTTAGCTGCTGCAATTATTATTATTGTAAAAAATATTTTAGATAAAAATGAAAAAATAACGGTATGATTTGCATTCCAGAAATTGATAATTATTTCTTCCATAGTTAGATCTCCTGAAAATATTATAATATTTAAGTTATAGAAAAAATCAGCAGCTATTTAATATAAAATTAAACTTTTATTTATTAAAAAACAAAGATTAAAAATCATAATAATATGTTTTATCCAGATTTTAATTATCTTGTGAAAGATATATTTTTTTAACTATAAATGATGCAATGCTCCATGTTGCTACAAGAAAAATTGCCCAGATAGATGCGCTAAAAAACTGCCATAAAATAAGAGCAAATCCATAATGGTTATTTACAAATTTTAAATTAAGATCTCTGAATATCAATTTCCTGAGAAAATTTATAATTGTTGTAGAAGATATAAATGTTATTAAAAGGGCTGAGAGATAAATAATTGTATTTAAGATTATAAAAAAATATTTTTTTGATTTTGACATAAGCTATTTAAATTATTTAATATAGATATTATAAAATAATAGTTATTTATTATTCAATAAACCAATTATAGTTATGAGAAAAATAATTATATAGTTTTTATTATAGATTAAATTATATTGATAACTTTTCATAATTTTCTTTCATAATTATTTCATCTTTTTTCTTTTTACAATTTTTTGGAAAATAATAAACATTATAAAGGTTAATGTTAAACTTATTCCAAATGGAATAAGAAATTCCGGAGACAGCGGTGTTGTAATAGCTCTTCCTGCAATAACATATGGTATCATCACAGGGCTTAAACCTAATAAAGAAAAAATAAGATAACTGGAGTATGGAATTCCTGATGCGCCGTAAAGCATATTAAGCATGTCGCAGGGAAGCGGTAAAAGGCGTGAAATAAAACATGTTGTATAGCTGTTTAATTTTTTTGTTGAAAAAAAGTTTTTAATCTTTTCCTGCTTATTAATTAATTTCTCTATTTTTTCCTTGCCTGTCAGCATTCCAATAACATAACCTATAGTAAGTTCGCATATAATACATATATAACTAATTCCTATTGCCCAGCCAATAGGAAATAATATTCCTGCGCTGACATAAAGAATTATCATTGGAATAACCATTACTACAGATTTAATACAATAGATGCCAAGCAGCGCCAATGCTGCCAATGGAAGTGATTCAGGAGTATATTTTATAATATCTGATACTGTAATTTTGGAAAATTTAGGAAACAAAGCAATAATTATAATTACAAACAGAATTATTAAAATTAAAAACCTGTATTTATAGAAAAATTCTATCCTGCTTTTTTTCATTTTCTTTAATTTTTCCTTTTTGTTAAATAGTTAGGTAATAATATTGTATATTCTGTAATATGGGAAATATTATCTTTTGTAACAGTATAAATAATTATAAAAAAATAATCATCTTAAATATTATTGGATGTTATTTGATCCTGCATTATTTTTTAATCATAACAGCTGCTTGTTTTAATTTATATAAACAGTATTTTTTGATATAAGAATAAATTTTATTATAATTTAAATCTGTAGCCTGCTGCCCATACAGTTTCTATATGAAGAGGATTTGTAGTATCTTTTTCTATTTTTTTCCGCAATTTGTTTATATGTACAGCAACAGTTTTAGATCTCTTTAAATATCTTCTCTCCAGATACTGTCATAGATTGTCTCTTTGCTGAAAACTATCTTAGAATTTGATATTAGAAAAAGAAGAAGTTCATATTTTTTATTTTTACAATCTATTTTTTTATCATCAACAAAAACTCTTCTGGATTTGGTGTTGACTCTAATATTATCTATAACTATTTTATTTGAATTTGAAAAAGCTTGTGACTCATTTGCTGATGGTTTAATCCGTTCATATTGGACAAGATTTGACTTTACTCTTGCAACACTTTCAGTAGGCGAGAAAGGTTTGGAAATATAACCATCTGTGCCAAGCCCAAGGCCGCGGATTTTATCAATATCTTCTGTGTTTGCTGTTAAGCATTAAAATTGGAATATAAAGAGCACCTCTTATTCTCTTGCATATTTCAAGTCTGTCTATTCCTGGCAGCCTAAGGTCCAGCAAAATAAGATTATACTTTCCTGTAGGTGATTCTTTGAGTCCTGTATTGCAAAACAATAATTTAAGGCAACACTGATTTATTCAAAAGTTTGCGTCAGCATTCCTGCCGTTCGGCTGGGTACTTCGGGATCGAGAATAAATCAGCACTACTTTTTATTATTTTTATTATAAATACCAGGGAATAGATACTGCTTGAAATAGCATTTATTCCCTATTTTATTTTCTTTTTTAATTTTGCTGTTTCCAAATTTTCTTTAACTCTAAATTTTACTATATCTTTAATTAATTTAACAGGAATAGGTTTATCAAAAGGAATTTGTATAGTCCCTTTTGAAGTTTTATATTCTGATAACTTTTCCATAAATGCTTCAATACCGCTGCTGCCGGGAAATAATCCAATATGATTTTTAAAAGCTGCAAAATGAATAATATTGCCATTTTGTGCAAAGGTAGGCATTTGCCAGCTTATCTTTTCTTCTGCATCAGGCGCTGTTTCTTTAATTATTTTTCTTATAGTATTTAGTTTTTCCTGAATTTCGGAAGAAAACTGTGCTATATATTCATCAATTGTTTTATATATTATTTTATTACTTTCCATATTTTGCTCCTTTGCAGATAGCTATATTGATTTTATTTAAACTATATAAGCTTATCGGTAAAATATCATTTATAGATCAGATTATTATAGAATAAATTATCTGTTATAACCCGGCATTAAAATCAAAAAATATTTTAAAATCTGTTTTTAAAAAAGTCAGGATTTATCATTGAGTTCTTTATCTGGTAAAATTACTATGATATAATAAAAATAGTTTAGTTCTAAATTTTTTAATTATAAAAAAAATATTGGTAAAAAATGAATAAAATAGGGATATTTATCTGCTTCTTTTTTGTAACATGCCTCTCTTTTTTTTGTTTTAATTGCCAGCTTCAAAAAAGAAAAAATATTCCGCCAGTGTATCTTAATTACCGCGATATACCAGGAGTAACGGAAGAAGAAATAAAAGCTATAGAATTATTAAAGTCTGAAAAAATTTCATTTGTTTATGGAATGAACTATTCAATTGAAACTTTTTATAAAGAAGATGGAACAATCGGCGGATATGCAGCGCTTTTTTGTGATTTGTTAAGCAATCTTTTTGATATTTCTTTTAAACCATATATTTGTGAATGGGATGAGCTTATTGCCGGCATGGATTCCTGCAGAATTGACTTTACCGGCGAGCTTACCGCTACTCCTGAACGTCTTAAAAAATATTATATGACAGATGCTATTACAGGGCGCTCATTAAAATACTTTATTGTAAAAGATGGTGAAGATATTTTTTCTCTTATAAAACAACGCCGTCTGAAATTTGCTTTTCTTGATGGAACTATAACATCAAATCTGGTTGAAACAGCATTTGAAGGGCAATTTGATAAAATCTTTATAGAAACTTATGAAGAAGCTGTAAAATTATTAATAGAAGGCAAGGTAGATGTTTTTTTTGAAGATAGCCCTGCTGAAGCAGCATTTGATTCATATGAATTTATAATTGCCAAAGATTTTTTTCCCCTTGTTTTTTCTCCAGTATCGCTTTCAACAGCTAATAAAAAACTATATCCGATTATCAGTGTTGTTCAGAAATATCTTGAAGCAGGCGCTCTTTATCATCTTACTGCTTTATATAATAAAGGATATCATGAATATTTACATCACAAGCTTTATAAATCTTTAAACAATGAAGAAAAAGATTTTTTAAAGCTGCATAACAATAGTGAAAGTATTGCGTTAGCTGCAGAATATGATAACTATCCTGTATGTTTTTATAATCAGCAGGAAAAAGAATGGCAGGGTATTTCTATCGATATTCTAAATGAGATAACTTCTTTATCAGGACTCTCTTTTATGCCTGTTAACAATAATACTGATGAATGGCCTTACCTTATGGAAATGCTTGAAAATGGAGAAGCAGATATTGTAACAGAATTAATATGGTCAAAAGACAGAAAGAAAAGATTTATATGGGCAGAGGAGCCATATACCACAGATTATTATGCGCTTTTATCTAAAGTGGAATATGAGGATATTAATATTAATCAGGTTTTATATTCAAAAATTGGCCTTACTGCAGATGCAGCTTATACTGAAGCATTTTATGACTGGTTTCCAAATCATCCCAATACTGTTATCTATCCTTCTACAATGGAAACTTTTGATGCGCTTAAAAATGGCGATGTTGATCTTATTATGGCAACAAGAAATCTTCTGTTAAGTGTAACTAATTATACTGAACAGCCTGGTTTTAAAGTAAATCTTGTATTTAACAGACTGTATGGATCATCTTTCGGGTTTAATAAAAACCAGAAAATACTCTGTTCTATTATTGGTAAAGCGCAGAAATATGTAAATACTGATGCAATAACTGACCGCTGGATTAGAAAAGTGTTTGATTATAGAAGCAAGCTGTCCAAAATACAGAATTTATATCTGGCTGCCTCCTCCAGCCTTCTTTTGGCAGTGTTGATATTGATATTTATTTTGTTTATAAAGAAAAGGCAAATAAATAAAGACCTTGAAGTTATTATCAGGCAACATACCGAAGAACTTGTAAAACAGACAACAATGCTTTCTACAATATATAATTCAATTCCTGATCTTGTTTTTAGTAAAGATACCAACAGTATATATACAAGCTGTAATCCAAGTTTTGAAAAATTTGCAGGCTGTAAAGAAGCAGAATTAATTGGAAAGACAGATATGGAAATTTTTAAAATTAATGAAGATATGGCAAAGCTCTTTATAGCGGCTGATAAAAAAGTTTTGAAAAATGAAAATGTGGAAGTTATTGAAGAATTTGTTACATATCCTGACGGAACAAAACGCCTTCTTGAGACTCTTAAAACTCCAATGTATTATGATGGTAACGTTATTGGAATGATGGGAATAAGCAGGGATATTACTGACCGCAAGGCTGCTGAAAAAGCTGCGCATGCTGCTTCAATAGCAAAAAGCGAATTTTTGGCCAGAATGAGCCATGAAATACGCACTCCGCTTAATGCAATAATAGGAATGGCTCAGATAATAAAGCCTGTTTTACAAACGCCTGATAAAATACAATCTTCTGTAAATGAAATTATCAAAGCATCTTCACATTTGCTTGGCATTCTTAATGATGTGTTAGATATGTCAAAAATAGAATCAGGCAAATTCAGTTTGACAAATGAAGCTTTTGATATAAAAGCTGCTATGGAAGAAGTATCAAATATTATTTTACACCGATGTAACGAAAAACAAATATCTTTTGCAGCTAATATATCTGATATACAGGATGTTTGTGTTATGGGAGACAAACTCAGGCTTAAACAGGTATTTATAAATCTTCTTGGCAATGCAGTAAAATTTACACATAAAGGCGGCAATATTGATTTTTCTGTTTTAAAAAATTCTGAAAATAATGAATCTATTACAATGACTTTTACTGTTCGCGATAATGGCATTGGAATGTCTGATGAACAGATAGCAAATTTATTTAAAGCTTTTGAACAGGCTGATAATTCAATTGCAGCCAGATTTGGAGGGACAGGATTGGGGCTTGCCATAAGCCAGAACCTTGTAGAAAAAATGGGAGGAAAAATATTGCTAAATAGTTCTCCTGGTAAAGGTTCAGTTTTTTATTTCACAATTTCTATGCCGAAATCTTTGGATAATAGTTGTAATATGATTGAACAATCTGTAGTTTTACCTGATTTATCAGGTATACACATTTTACTGGCTGAGGATATTGAAATAAACAGAATGATTCTTAATGAAATGCTTGCAGATACAAATATTTGTATTGATGAAGCAATGGATGGCCTTGAAGCAGTAAAACTTTTTGAAAAATCAAGAGAAGGTTATTATAAACTTATATTCATGGATATCCAAATGCCGAATATGGATGGCTATGAGGCTGCCATGTATATCCGTAAACTCAAACGCTGCGATGCTGAAGCAATTCCAATTATTGCTATGACAGCTAACGCATATAAAGAAGATATAGAAAAAGCATATAATTCAGGTATGAATGGACATTTAGCTAAACCAATTGATATAAATAGTGTAAAACAGATACTATTTAAAAACCTGTTTGGTTAATTATATACAAGAAGATTTAAATATTTATATAGATAATAATTAGAATAATCTATTAATTTATATATTGAGCAGTTTTTTCCATAAGAGTTTCTATATTAATAGGTTTTGAAATATGGCCATTCATTCCTGCTTTTTTACAACGTTCCACATCTTCAGAAAAAGCATTTGCAGTCATGGCAATAATTGGAATAGTTTTAGAATTGGGTAAATCTAATACTCTTATTTTTTCTGTTGCTGTATAGCCGTCCATTATAGGCATATGTATATCCATAAAAATAATATTATATCGTGCTGGATTTCTATTAAACATTTCAATAGCAATTTGTCCATTTTCAGCACAATCTATCTCAATGCCGGTATCTTCAAGTAATGCAATAACAATTTCTCTATTAATTGCAATATCTTCTACAAGCAAGGCAACATGATTTTTGAAATTATAACTGGAAATATTTGGTTTTAGATTTTGATTATCAATAGTTTTACAGGAACTCTGCTCCAGCCATAAGTGAACTGTAAAGCAGCTTCCGTTGCCAGGTTCGCTAACTACACTTATATCTCCTTTCATAAGTTTTGCTATACTTTTGCTAATTACAAGCCCAAGGCCTGTGCCGCCGAAACGCCTTGCTGTACTTCTGTCTGCCTGTTCAAAAGCGCTGAATAGCCTGTTTATCTGATCCTGTGAGATGCCTATTCCATTATCGCTGATTATAATTTCCAGTTTTTTGTATATTTCCTGTGTATCTATAGTTTTTATAGAAAGTTTTATATTTCCCTGCTCTGATGTGAATTTGATAGCATTTGAAAGCAGGTTGATAAGTATTTGCGACAGCCTCATTTCATCGCCAATTACAATTTCCGGGATATTGGGAGCAATATTAAATGTAAGATTTTGCTGCTTTTCAGTTGCCTGGACGCCAATAATACTAGAACTCATTTCATAAATGGGAGAAAGAGGAAAAAAAAGAAAAAATCTGATATACTCAAATAATGAGTAAGTTCGAATGTTTATCAGATATCCAATGGTCGTTATTAGAACCCATACTACCTGAGACGCCAAAACGA